>NZ_JAMYUM010000003.1:0-367089 GCF_040322975.1 Mesorhizobium sp. M0074 | reverse complement strand
TGGCGCGGATGGCGGTGCACAGATTGGTCTTGCGCGACAGGCAGGACGGGCACTGCCGGCATTCCGGCGTGTAGAGCGGGATGACGTGGTCGCCCTTCTTGACCGAGGTGACGCCCTTGCCGACGTCGACGACGATGCCGGCGCCCTCATGGCCGAGGATCGCCGGAAACAGACCTTCCGGGTCGGCGCCCGACAGCGTGAACTCGTCGGTGTGGCAGATGCCGGTTGCCTTGATCTCGACCAGCACCTCGCCATCGCGAGGGCCTTCGAGGTCGACCTCCATGATCTGCAGCGGCTTTCCGGCGGCGACGGCGACAGCGGCGCGCGTTTTCATCAGGCAATCCTCCCAAGGCAGTCTGCAATCCAGGTTAGATTTAACTTACCATTCAGCTCTGCGCTATGCACGAAGCGACGTTCTGACCCCGGATTTTCGTCAGCGCCCGCCGATTTGCATGCGGGATAGGCTCCGACTTTGCCTTGACCGGCCCCCTGAAGCCCATAAAACGGGAAGCCCGTAAAAGAAGGGCAGCCGAGGGACGAGGCCTGCATGTTCACAAAGATCCTGGTCGCCAACCGTGGCGAGATCGCCTGCCGCGTGATCAAGACGGCGCGCAAGATGGGCATCGCCACCGTCGCGGTCTATTCCGACGCCGACCGCGACGCCGTGCATGTCGAAATGGCCGACGAGGCGGTGCATATCGGGCCTTCGCCGGCTGCGCAAAGTTATCTGGTCGCGGAAAAGATCATCGCCGCCTGCAAGGCGACAGGAGCAGAGGCCGTGCATCCCGGCTACGGTTTCCTGTCCGAGCGGGCATCCTTCTGCGAAGCGCTGGAGCAGGAAGGCATCGTCTTCATCGGCCCGAAGCCCAAGGCCATCAAGGCGATGGGCGACAAGATCGAATCGAAGAAGTTCGCCAACGCGGCCAAGGTGTCGACGGTACCCGGCTGGCTCGGCGTCGTCGAAAGCGCCGCCCATGCCGAAAGAATAGCCGGCGAAATCGGCTATCCCGTGATGATCAAGGCTTCGGCCGGCGGCGGCGGCAAGGGCATGCGCATCGCCTGGAGCAAGGCAGAGGTGCGCGACGGCTTCGACCGGGCGCGGTCGGAGGCCAAAAGCTCGTTCGGCGATGACCGCGTCTTCATCGAAAAATTCATCGTCGATCCGCGCCATATCGAAATCCAGGTGCTCGCCGACGCGCATGGCAACACGCTCTATCTCGGCGAGCGCGAATGCTCGATCCAGCGCCGCAATCAGAAGGTCGTGGAGGAGGCGCCGTCGCCGTTCCTCGACGCCAAGACCCGCAAAGCCATGGGCGAGCAGTCGGTGGCGCTGGCCAAGGCCGTCGACTACCAGAGCGCCGGCACGGTCGAGTTCATCGTCGACAGCGACAAAAACTTCTATTTCCTGGAAATGAACACGCGGCTGCAGGTCGAGCATCCGGTGACGGAGCTCGTCACCGGCATCGACCTGGTCGAGCAGATGATCCGCGTGGCGGCCGGCGAAAAGCTCGCCATCAAGCAGAGCGACGTCAAGCTGAACGGCTGGGCGGTGGAAAGCCGCCTCTATGCCGAAGACCCGTATCGCAACTTTCTGCCGTCGATCGGCCGGCTGACGAAATACCGGCCGCCGGAAGAGGGAAAATTCGGCGAAATCGTCATCCGCAACGATACCGGCGTCACCGAAGGCTCGGAAATCTCGATGTTCTACGACCCGATGGTCGCCAAGCTGTGCACTTGGGCGCCGACACGGCTGGCGGCGATCGACGCGATGTCGGAAGCGCTGGACAGTTTCGTCGTCGACGGCATCGAGCACAACATACCGTTCCTGGCGGCGCTGATGCAGCATCCGCGCTGGCGGGAAGGGCGGCTATCGACGGCGTTCATCGCCGAGGAATATCCCGACGGCTTCGCGCCCATTGTGCCGAACAGCGAAGAAAACGCGGTGCTGGCCGCGATCGTAACCGCGGTCGAACTGCTGCGCCGCGACCGGCTCGACCGGCTGGGCGGGCGGCTGGCGCCGCATTCGGGCGCCTTGAAACGCGATTGGGTGGTGAAGATCGGCCGGGATTATCTTTCGGTTGCCGTCGTCGAAGGCATGATTTCCATTCCGATCGAGCTCGACCTCACAATCGACGGCGGCAAACCGCTGACGGTGGCCTCCGACTGGCGGCCGGGCGATCTCATCTGGCGCGGCGCGGTCGGCGGCCGCAAGGTCGCGGCGCAAGTCAGGCCGGTGCTGAACGGGTTCCGCATCGCCTGGAAAGGCATCTCGGTGACAGCCCGCGCCATGCTGCCGCGCACCGCCGAGCTCGAAAGGCTGATGCCGGAAAAAGTGGCGCCGGATACCTCGAAGATGCTGCTTTGCCCGATGCCCGGCCTCGTCGTATCGATCGCCGTTGCCGAGGGGCAGGAGGTCAAGGCCGGCGAGACGCTTGCCGTGGTCGAGGCGATGAAGATGGAAAACGTGCTGCGCGCCGAGCGCGATCTCATCGTCTCGAAGCTCAACGCCAAGCCCGGCGACAGCCTTGCCGTCGACGCGGTGATCATGGAATTTGCGTGAGTACTGAAATCCGCCCTCGACGCCCGTCAGAAGTTGGCAGGACAGAGGGGGGCGCGAAGGAACGCGACTTTGCAATTGGTTGAGCATGCTCGCTTGAGGAGGGACAAGGCGAGGCCGTGAGGAATTCGCACTTTTTTGCCGTCACAGCGTATTTTGTTCTTGCTTTGTGCCGGCAGCTATGCTACTAATTTGGCTATGGTGTTAATTGGCTCCAATGACCCGCCCGCTGTGGCGGGTTTTGTGTTTCCGACCTGAGGTTGGCGGGACAGCGCCCTCTCTGTCCTGCCGGACATCTCCCCCACGAGGGGGGAGATTGGCAGCTTCGGCGGTTGCTCTAAACTTCCAAAGCTCCAATCACTACCGCTGGACTCGTGTTACCCGGTGCCGGACAATACATCTTCATCGACTGAGTCCTTGTGAGGCGGCGCGAAAAAACCATGGCGGATGAAAGACTTCCACGCGATCCCTTGCTGCGCGAGGCCTATGCAAAGGCGTCGCGGGCGGAGGCGGCGGCGCGTCGGTTCATTCATCTGCGCGTGCATTCGGCCTATTCGCTGCTCGAAGGTGCCTTGCAGCTCGGCAAGATCGTCGGCCATGCGGTGCAGGACGAATGCCCGGCAATCGCCGTCACCGACACCAACAATCTGTTCGGCGCGCTGGAATTCGCCCAGAAGGCGGTAAAGGACGGCATCCAGCCGATCATCGGCTGCCAGATCGACCTCGCCTTTTCCGGCGAGGCGAGCGACAGCCAGCGCGACCGCAGGCGGCAAGGACCGGAGATGCGGCCGGTCGTCCTGATCGCCGCAACCGAGGCCGGCTACGGCAATCTGGTCAGGCTGGTCAGCCGCGTCTACCTCGAGACACCGCCCGGCGAAGCGGTGCATCTGACGAGCGAGATGCTGCAGGGCCACACCGACGGATTGATCTGCCTTACGGGCGGGCCGCGCGGTCCGATCGGCACTGCCTTGAAACAGGATCGCCGCGAACTCGCCGAGACCCGGCTCTCGGCGCTCAAGAGCCTGTTCGGCGACCGGCTCTATGTCGAGCTTGAGCGGGTCTCCGGCTACGACCGCGCCATCGAGCAGTCGTCGGTCGATCTCGCCTACCGCCACGATCTGCCGCTGGTTGCCACCAACGAGGCGTTTTTCTTCTCTCGTGAAGACTATGAGGCGCATGACGCCCTGATCGCCATCGCCGAAGGTTCCGTGGTTGCGGCCGACAATCGCCGCCGCCTTTCGCCCGACCACTTCCTGAGAAGCCAGGCCGATATGGCGAGGCTGTTCGCCGACCTGCCGGAAGCAATCGACAACACCGTCGAGATCGCGCTGCGCTGCTCGTATTACCCGAAGACCCGCAATCCGATTCTGCCGCGCTTTGCCGGCCGCGATGTCGCCGACGCCGATGCTGCGGTGAAGGCTGAGGCGCAGGAGCTTGCCAGGCAGGCGCATGAAGGGCTAGAGGCGCGGCTGGCGGCGCACGGGCCGACGCCCGGCTATACCGTCGAGCAATATCGCGAAAGGCTGGATTTCGAGCTCGGCGTCATCGAGAAGATGAAATATCCGGGCTATTTCCTGATCGTTGCCGACTTCATCAAATGGGCCAAGGCACAAGGGATTCCGGTCGGCCCGGGCCGCGGTTCGGGCGCCGGCTCGCTGGTCGCCTATGCCACGACCATCACCGACATCGACCCACTGCGTTTTTCGTTGCTGTTCGAGCGCTTCCTCAATCCCGACCGCGTGTCGATGCCCGACTTCGACATCGACTTCTGCCAGGACCGGCGCGAGGAAGTCATCCGCTACGTCCAACGGAAATACGGCCGCGACCAGGTTGGCCAGATCATCACCTTCGGCACGCTGCAGGCGCGCGCGGTGCTGCGCGACGTCGGCCGCGTGCTGCAGATGCCTTACGGGCAGGTCGACAAGCTGAGCAAGATGGTGCCGTCGAACCCGGCCAATCCGGTCAAGCTCGCCGACGCCATCGCCAACGAGCCGCGCTTTGCCGAAGAGGCGGAGCGTGAGCCGATCGTGCAGACGCTGCTCGATACGGCGCAGAAACTGGAAGGTCTTTATCGGCACGCCTCGACGCACGCCGCCGGCATCGTCATCGGCGACCGGCCGCTGTCGGAGCTGGTGCCGATGTACCGCGATCCGCGCTCGGACATGCCGGTCACGCAGTTCAACATGAAATATGTCGAGCAGGCCGGGCTGGTGAAATTCGACTTCCTTGGCCTGAAGACGCTGACGGTGCTGGACAGGGCCGTCAAGCTGATCCGCCGCCGCGGCATCGAGATCGATCTTGCCCACATTCCGCTCGACGACCCCGAAACCTACGCCATGCTGTCGCGCGGCGAGGTGGTCGGCGTGTTCCAGGTGGAAAGTGCCGGCATGCGCAAGGCGCTGATCGGCATGCGGCCCGACTGTATCGAGGACATTATCGCGCTGGTCGCGCTCTACCGGCCGGGGCCGATGGAGAACATACCGACCTACAACGCCAGAAAGCACGGCGAGGAGGAGATGGCGTCGATCCACCCGAAGATCGACCATCTCGTCAAGGAGACGCAAGGCGTCATCGTCTACCAGGAACAGGTGATGCAGATCGCGCAGGAGCTCTCCGGCTATTCGCTGGGCGAAGCCGATCTGCTGCGCCGCGCCATGGGCAAGAAGATCCGCGCCGAGATGGACAAGCAGCGCGAGCGCTTTGTTTCGGGCGCGGTCGAGCGCGGCGTCGGCAAGCCGCAAGCCGACTTCATCTTCGACCTGCTGGCAAAGTTTGCCGACTACGGTTTCAACAAATCGCATGCCGCCGCCTATGCCGTCGTCTCCTACCAGACCGCCTATCTGAAGGCGCATTACCCCGTCGAATTCCTGGCGGCATCGATGACGCTCGACATGGGCAATACGGACAAGCTCGCCGATTTCCGCCAGGATGCGCTGCGCCTCGGCATCGAGGTGGTGGCGCCGTCGGTCATGACGTCGTTCCGGGATTTCGAGGTAGGCGAGAACCGCATCTTCTATTCGCTGGCCGCGCTCAAGGGCGTCGGCGACGCGGCGGTCGAGCACATCGTCGCCACGCGCGGCGAAAAACCCTTCAAGAGCCTCGCCGATTTCTGTGAAAGGGTCGATCCGAAGATCGTCGGCAAGCGCGTCTTCGAAAGCCTGATCATGGCCGGCTCGCTCGACTGCTTCGGTCATGACCGCGCGGCGATGATGGCCGGCGTCGAGCGGATGATGGGGCTGGCGTCGCTGGCGCAGCAGAATGCCGTCACCGGCCAGCATGACATCTTTGGCGCCTCGCTCGGCGCACAGTCGCAGGCGCTCAACTTGCCGGCGACCGATCCCTGGCTCGCCGCCGACCGCCTGCACCGTGAATTCCAGGTGGTCGGGTTCTATCTCTCGGCGCATCCGCTCGACGAATACAAGGCGGCGCTGCAGAAAATGCGGGTGCAGACCTGGGGCGAGTTTTCGGCCGCCGTTAAACGCGGTGCTGCCGCCGGCCGGCTCGCCGGCACGGTGACCACCAAGCAGGAGCGCAAGACGCGCACCGGCAACAAGATGGGCGTCGTGCAATTCTCCGACACGTCCGGCCAGTATGAAGCGGTGCTGTTTTCCGAGGGGCTGGCGCAATACCGCGACTTGCTCGAACCCGGCCGCTCTGTGGTGATCACCGTTTCGGCCGAGGACAGGCCTGAAGGCGTCAATCTGCGCATCCAGACCGTGCAGTCGTTGGAGGAAGAGGCAAGCCGTATCCAGAAAGCGTTGCGCATCTTCGTCAGAAATGACGCACCGGCATCGACAATCCAATCGCAGCTTGGCCAGCGTGGCGACAGTCAGGTGAGCATCATCGTCATCAAGGAAGGCGGCGAGGGCGAGGTCGAGATCGAGTTGCCCAACCGCTACCGCGTATCGCCTCAGATCGCGTCGGCGATGCGGGCGGTGCCGGGCGTGGTCGAGGTGGAACTGGTCTAAGAGTTAGCGCACGCTTATGAAGCGGCGATCTCCGCCGGTTGCGGTGCTCTCCGCTGCAGGTTGAGCAGATTTCCCATGAGGATCAGCAGGGCGCCACCGGCGGTGAAGGCGTCGATCTGCTCGTGATAGAGCAGCCATCCGATCACCGCCGACAGCGGCACGCGCAAAAAGTCCATTGGCGAGATGACCGTCGCATCGGCATAGACAAGTGCGCGGGCCATGCAGAAATGCGACGACATGCCGGTGAAGGCGATGAGCAGGATCCACGGCCAGAGCTCAAGCGGCGGGTTTTGCCATTCGTAAAGCGCCGGGACCAGGCCAAGCAGCGACTGGATGATCAGCATCCAGAAGATGATGCGCACGACGCTGTCCGTCCGCGTCAGCGACTTGACGAGGACCACCGAGACGCCGAAGCAGACCGCGGCTCCCAGCACGATTACATGTCCCGGATTGACCGCGCCGACGCCCGGACGCACGATGATCACAACGCCGATCAGCCCGAGCACGATCGCTGCGAGCCGTGGCCGGGAGAGCCTTTCGCCGAGGAAACCGACGGCCAGCAAAGCAGTCCAGATCGGCGTCGTGAATTCGATCGAGATCAGTACCGCAAGCGGGATCAGCGTCAGGGCGTAGAGCCAGGCAGCCTGGCCGGTATAGTGGACGACGTTGCGGGCGATATGAGCCAGCGGGCGTCCGGTGCGCATCGCCGCAAAACCGCCTGACATCATGACCAGCGGCAACAGGATGAAAAAGCCGATCACCGAGCGCAGCTCGAGCACCTGGAAGACGTTTAGTTCGGCCGTCGTGGCGCGGCCAGCCACCGACATCGCCAGGAACGAGGCGATCGACAGCGCCATCCAGAACGCGGCCTTGGGGATCGAGGGTGCGGGTGCCATGCGGCTATGTCGCAAGCCGGAGCGCTCATCGCAACCGCTAGCCGACGCATTCGGCTGGGCCAGCCGTGCAGCGCTTCACGCAGTGATGTTGAAGCCGGAACTCGCGACTGAGGGAAGCGTTGGTCTGTCACTGCTTGCGTTCTGTGTTTTGGATACCAACGAGGAGCGGTCCGATGAAATCATTCGCACGATTTGTACTTGCCGGCTGCCTGACGGCCGGGGCCGGCGCAGCGCATGCCGACGATCCGGATTTTCTTCGCTCATTCCAGGGGAATTTCGCCGGCAAAGGCATCGTCAAGGTGACCACCGATGCGCCGACGGTGAATGTCTCCTGTCATTTCAATTCCGACGCAACGTCGAGCTCGCTATCGCTCGACGGCAGCTGCCGCGGTCTTATCGTGGTAACGCGCGCCATCAGCGCCGATCTCAAATCGAGCGGGACGAAATACACCGGCACCTATGTCGGATCGCGCACCGGGCCGGCGCAATTGAGCGGCAGCCGCTCCGGCAACGCAATCAATCTCGGCATCCGTTGGGCGAAGGAGGTCAATGGCGATCGCAAGGCGCAAATGACGGTCGAGAAGAACGGCGAGGATGGCATGCGGCTGATCGTCGTCGATACCGATCCGAAAACCGGGAAAAGTGTGGTGACCACCCGGATCGATCTGCAGCGCACGTGATCTTCTTGTTTGATCATGATCTTTTCGCGTACGCGGACCTTCGGTTCGGGATCATGGTCTGGTTGTGAAAATCTGACGCTTAGTACCGACGCGAACGACGGCTCGGGGTGGGCAGCAGTCAGTCCCGGCACAGCGATCTTGACAGGTTGGAAGCCGATCGGCAGCCAAGATTTCATCGTTCGTTTCGTTGGACCTTCATAAACATTCGGGATCGGCCGAAACTTCCCCAACTTCGTCATCCTTGGGCGAAGCAGGAGCGAAGCGCCGTCGCGGAGACCCTGGGATCCATGCGGTAACCTTAGCCGAAGAGTGCAGCGGAGCACAATTCCGCACCACGGCAGCGCTCTGATGTCGCGGCATGGATCCAGGGGTCTGCGCCGCGTCGCTTCGCTCCTTGCTCCGCCCCAGGATGACGAAGCGATGGGCGTTTGCGCTAATCGCTAAGCCGATCGGCAGCAACCGTCGATAGTTCTGTCAGCGGCCAATTTCAGTGGCAAACCGCTAACTTCGGAGATTGGCTGAAACATCCCTCCAATTCGTCATCCCAGGGCGGAGCAAGGAGCAAAGCGACGCGGCGCAGACCCTGGGATCACGCGGCAGTGCGCCTGCGGACCAGAACCGAACTACCACCCCGTTCCGCGAAAAAGCTCGAACCACTCTGGATTGGTCTTCTCGATCAGCTCGATCTTCCACTGCCGCGGCCAGCGCTTCAGCGACTTCTCGCGCTGAATGGCGTCACGAATGTCGAAATGTTCCTCGTACCAGACCAGGCGCTGCACGCCGTAGCGGCCGGGGAAGCGCGAACCTTGGCCGGATTTGTGCTCCGGCATGCGGCGGCCGAGATCGTTGGTGACGCCGATGTAGATCGTGCCGCGCTTCTGGCTCGCGGTCATGTAGGTATAGCCGGTCATGGCTGAAGGGTAGCTGGCACAGTTGCGGATACAAGCGCCGTTCTGAGCCGCTGTATTCTTCGGCTGACGTCACGGCATGGATCCCAGGGTCTCCGCGACGTCGCTTCGCTCCTGCTCCGCCCTGGGATGACGAAGACGTGGTGGCTTATCGCTAATCGCAACCTTGGAGATTGGCAGCCCGATCGGCAGGCTCCCATCCACAGCCCTTTCAGGCTCTGTCAAAGAACCAAAACCTCTGTGCAGAGGAACTAGTCCTCGACCGGTTCGGGCGGATGGGCATCGCGGCCCTTGCCGAAGGTATAGCCGGTTTCCACCGCCCTGCGGCCGAACTTGCCGCGCAGCGTGTCGATGGCGCCTTCGGCCATGGCGCGCTTGCGTGACTGGACGTCGACCAGGTCGGGCGGGTCCGCCCGGTCATCGTCGGAGAGATCGCTGACGCCAATGCCGAGCAGCCGGTATTTCGTGCCATCCGCTTCCTTGCGCAGCAGCTCGAGCCCGGTCTGAAAGATGCGGTCGGCCAGCCGGGTCGGATCGCCGAGCTGGCGATTGCGCGTGCGGATCTTGAAATCCTGGGTCTTCAGCTTGAGGACGACGGTGCGTCCGGCAATGCCGGATTTCTTCAGCCGGGCCGAGACTTTTTCCGACAGCGCCCTCAGCACCGAAACCAGTTCGTCGACGGAGGCGATGTCGGTATCGAAAGTGGTTTCTGCCGACACACTTTTCGCGTCCTGGTCGGGAACGACGCGACGGTCGTCCTCGCCGCGCGAAAGCCGGTAGAGCCGGTCGCCCATGACGCCGTAGCGGCGCATCAGATCGCCACGTTCCATGCGCTGCAACTGGCCGATGGTGCGGATGCCGTCGCGCTCGAGCGTGGCGGCAAAGGCCTTGCCGACCCCCCAGATCAGCGTCACCGGCTGCTCGGCCAGGAAGCCGATAGCCTCGGCCTCGCCGATCACCGAAAAGCCGCGCGGCTTGCGGAAGTCCGACGCCACCTTGGCCAGGAACTTGCAGTAGGAAAGGCCGGCCGAAACGGTGATGCCGATCTCCTTTTCCACGCCGAGTGCGAAGCGCGCCAGCACCACCGCAGGCGGCAGGCCATGCAGGCGCTCGGTGCCGGCGAGGTCGAGAAAGGCCTCGTCGATCGAGAGCGGCTCGACCAGCGGCGTCAGCGCCTGCATCATGGCGCGCACCTCGCGGCCGACGCGCACGTATTTTTCCATGTCCGGCGGCAGGACCACCGCTTCCGGGCAGGCTTCGAGCGCCTTGAACATCGGCATTGCCGAGCGCACGCCGTGGATGCGGGCAATGTAGCATGCGGTGGAGACGACGCCGCGCTTGCCGCCGCCGATGATCAATGGCCGGTCCTTCAACGCCGGGTTGTCGCGCTTTTCGACCGCCGCGTAGAACGCGTCGCAATCGATATGGGCAAGGCGCAGCCGGTAGAGCTCCGGATGGCGGGCGAGCCGTGGACTGCCGCAGCGCTCGCAACGGCCTGCCTCGCTGCGCTGAAAACTCAGGCAGTCGCGGCAAAAACCGTGTTCGGGATTGTTGACAGGGGCCGCCATCGCTGCGAACATAAAGAGAACAAATGCAATGGTACGTCAGGACGGACGCCACGACAAGGCGGTGGGCCGGGAGAGAGCTCATGAATACGACCATAGCGCCGCTAGTGCCCGAGCTTTGGGCGGATTTCGAAGATCTTTTCGGTAGGCAAGGCGCCTGCTACGGCTGCTGGTGCACACATTTCCGGCTGTCGCCCGCAGCGCGCCGCGCGAGCAACCGGGAGCGCAACAAGGACCACATCAAGGCGCGGATCGAGGCCGGGCCGCCGCCCGGCCTGTTGGCCTTCGAGGGTGGCCAGGCGGTCGGCTGGATGCAGATCGGCCCGCGTGCCGACGTGCCCGAATGGAACAACCAGGGCAGGGGGTCGGCGCCGATCGACCCCGCCGACGCCAGCGATCCGGGCGTCTGGGCGATCTCCTGCTTCTTCATCCGCACCAAAGCACGCGGCAAGGGCCTGTCGCACCGCCTGGTCCAAGGCGGCATCGAGTTCGCCCGCCAGAACGGAGCGCGGCTGATCGAAGCCTGCCCGATCGATCTATCGAAGGATTCGCGCTCGATCGGGCTGTTCGTCGGCTCGTCGCGGGTCTTCGAAAAGGCCGGGTTCCAGCGGTTGGTCGAACGTAAGCCAGGCCGACCGCTGATGCGGCTGGTGCTGTAACAGCTCCGCAACACATAGGCCTTCTCTTGCGGCTGCGATGGTATTTGCCTACCAGTGATAGAACGGCTTGAGGGCCGCGATTAAGTGAGGATCGAGATGAAGCGCGTTTTGCCACTTGTTTTACTTCTTGCCTGCAGCGCACCGGCCTTCGGCCAAGCGGTCGACAGGCAAGGCGCGAAGCAGCTTTCCGACGATCTGGCGCACTACATCGGCAAGAAGCTGTTCGATATCGGGTTCGTGAAAATTTCAGTCGACGGCGATGCCTACAAGCTCGCTTTCGACTTCAAGCCAGTCACGGATTTGATGGCAAAGCAGCAAGCCTTCAAGTTCGACGTCACGCCTTACTTCATCTTGGTCAAGCCACGCCAAGATGGACACTGGGACGTTTCGGCGGACGTGTCCCCGAAGGGGTCTATCGATTTCGTTGGCCCTGAGGGGGCGCAGCACATCGACTTCTCCGTGTCGGACAACAAGTTCACCGGAGTTTATGACCCCGACCTGGCCGCTTTCGCGAGCGCAACCGGTTCGATGGCTGGCATGACGATGACCACCCGAGAGCCCAAGCAGCAGGCGGATGTCACGGTCGGTGCTGGCACTGCCGTAATAGTTTCGACCAAATCCGCAAATGGCGGCATCGATTTCACGGTGATGGAAAAAATAACGAACTTCGCCGAAACGATCAAAGTCAACGATCCCAAAAGTGGGTTGAGTTTTCCGGCTGCTGTAAAAGCGCCTGAACTTTCCGTGGATGCGTCCGGCAAGGGTTTGCGGACAAAGCCGCTGCTCGACCTGCTTGCTTTCATCGTGGCGACTGATGATGCAGCCAAATTCAAGGCGGATGAGGCGGAGTTCAAATCGCTTCTGACGGCAGCACTGCCATTGTGGGAGCGGATCGACGGCACCTACGGCTTCAAGGACTTTGTGGTGGAGAGCCCGGTAGGCAAGTTCGGTGCGACGCAACTGAATACCGCCGTCGGCATGGACGGCATCGCCAAGGACGGCAAGATCAACTACGCGTTCAAGGTTTCCGGCCTGACAATACCACAGCAGGTGCTGCCCAGCTGGAGCGTTGCGTTGCTGCCGACGGATATCGACCTCAACTTCGGCGGCACCAACATCGATCTGGACAGCATGGCGAAGAAAACCATCGAAACCCTTGATTTCAGCAAGGATCCACCGCTGCCGGCAGATTTCGGCAACCAGATCTTCGCCGATTTCCTGGCCAAGACGCCAAAGGCCATTCTCGGACACAGCACGATCAAGAACGGCAACATCGAGATTGCGATGGAAGGTGAAATGACGTTCCCCGGCAAGAAGCCCGAGGCGAGCATGACCATCGATGTCGCGGGCTATGACAAGATTGTGGAGGCTCTGCAGACGGCGGCCAAGACCGAGCCGGAAGCGGCGCAGTATTTCCCCTTCGCACTCGCCGTCAAAGGATTTGGCAAGGCGCTGCCGGATGGTCGACTGGAATGGGTCGTCAACGCTAAGGCAGACGGTTCGGTCACGGTCAACGGCGCCATGCTGAAGCCGGCCGATGCCGTTCAGGACAACCCCGTCATGGACCCAAGCGAGGCTACCGTTCCGGATCATGGCTCGGGCGAGAATGACAATGGCGGGGCAGGGGCGAAGTTGAAACCCTAAGCGCCGAGCTTGGAGCGGTTCATCGTTTCCCGGAAACGCCGAACCGCTCCATGTCTTTGTTTTTGCACAATCCGGACGGAAAACCGTTTCACACTTTTCCTGGAATTGCTCTAGAAGCGGCTGGCGTTAACGCCCGAGTGCGCTCACGATTTTCGCCGCCGCGATCTGCCCGCAGTCTCGGGATCGCCGCTTATATCGAATGCTCATGATTGTCGTCGCCGAGCGGCAGCGCCCGCAATGCCTTGCCGACTGCGGCGGGCGGCGTTCCGGTCTCCTCGGAAAAACGCATCAACGTCGGCTCGTGGGCAAGGATGAACTGCAGCACGCCGGCCAGGAATCCCGGCTCGCCCGCCGCCCGGCGGATGGAATGGGCTTCGATGCCGGTGATCGCCAGGAAGCGGGGCAGAAGTTCCGAATCGGCGGCGACGAAGCCCAACGCCTTTACGGCAACCGTTTCCGCTTCCTCGCGCATTGACGCTGCGTTTGCCATCGCTACCTTCCTTCATGGGCGGAATCGTTCTGTTTTCGCAGTAGTGGCAAGTGTCGCCGGCAGCAAGCTCGCCGACCTGGAATCCGAACGCTTTTAGGGCGACCGGTTTCCGTTTCGTCAATCATATTGCCGTATAGTGGGAACAGGTTTGGTGCGTGCCGACAAGGGGCGCATGACGGCACCCTTCGAGTGGAAGGCCAGCCGGGACGGGAAATCGATGCCAAAGAAGGTTATGATCGTCGAAGACAACGAGCTCAACATGAAGCTCTTTCGCGACCTCATCGAAGCGAGCGGCTACGAGACGGTGCGCACACGCAACGGCCTGGAAGCGCTGGATCTGGCGCGGCAGCACAGGCCGGACCTCATCCTGATGGACATCCAGCTGCCGGAAGTGTCGGGCCTCGAGGTCACCAAATGGCTGAAGGAGGACGATGATCTCCACGTCATCCCGGTCATCGCCGTCACCGCCTTCGCGATGAAGGGGGACGAGGAGCGCATTCGCCAGGGCGGCTGCGAGGCATATATCTCCAAGCCGATCTCGGTGCCGCGTTTCATCGAAACCATCAAATCCTACCTGGGCGATGCCTGATGTATCTTTCCAGCCGAGCCGGAGCTTTGTGAAATGACCGCGCGGATCCTCGTCGTCGACGACATCCCAGCAAATGTCAGGCTGCTGGAGGTTCGGCTGCTCGCCGAATATTTCGAGGTCCTGACCGCCACCAACGGGCCGGACGCGATCGAGATCTGCGAGAACGGCAAGGTCGACGTCGTGCTGCTCGACGTGATGATGCCCGATATGGACGGGTTCGAGGTCTGCCGGCGGCTGAAGGGCGACCCGGCGACATCGCACATCCCTGTCGTGATGATCACCGCGCTCGACCAGGTTTCGGACCGGGTGCGCGGCCTCGAGGCCGGCGCCGACGATTTTTTGACCAAGCCGGTCAACGATCTGCAACTGATGACGCGCGTCAAGAGCCTGGTCAGGCTGAAATCGCTGACCGACGAGCTGCGGCTGCGCGCCTCGACGACACGCAATATCGGCATCGAGGAGCTTTTGAGCCGCAACTTCGCTACTGACGATGCGGTGCCGAAGGTGCTGCTGGTCGACGAGCGCAAATCCTCGTTCGAGCGCATCCAGAAGATGCTGCGCGGCAGTGCCGATCTCGACGTCGCCAAAGATCCGCATGCCGGCTTCTTCCAGGCCGCCGAGCAGCCGTATGAATGCGTGATGATCTCGACGGCCTTCGCCGATTTCGACCCGCTGAGGCTCTGCTCGCAATTGCGCTCGCTCGATCGCACCCGTTTCCTGCCGATCATCCTTCTGGCGGACGAGGGCGAGGAGGGGCGTATCATCCGCGGCCTCGAACTCGGCATCAACGATTATCTGATGCGGCCGATCGACCAGCAGGAGCTGACCGCGCGGCTGCGTACGCAGGTGCGCCGCAAGCGCTACAACGACCAGCTTCGCGCCAGCGTCACCCAGACCATCGAGATGGCGGTGACCGATGCCCTGACCGGCCTGCACAACCGCCGCTATCTCGACAGCCATCTGCAGACGCTGTTCGACCGCGCCGTGGCACGGCGCCGGCCGCTGTCGGTGATGATCACCGATCTGGACCGCTTCAAGAGCATCAACGACGCGCATGGCCATGACGGCGGCGACGACGTGCTGCGCGAATTCGCGCGGCGGCTGCGCAAGAATGTGCGCGGCATCGACCTGGCCTGCCGCTTCGGCGGTGAGGAGTTCGTCGTGGTGATGCCGGACACCGACGGCGCGGTAGCCGAAAAGGTCGCCGAGCGCATTCGCGCCGAAATCGCCCAGCTGCCGTTTGCCGTCGGCACCGAAGGCAAGGCCGTCGAAGTCACCGTCAGCGTCGGCGTGTCGTCGGTGCTGAAGGGGGTAGACACGGTCTCGGCGCTGATGAAACGCGCCGACCTCGCGCTCTACGAAGCCAAGAGCGGCGGCCGCAATCGCGTCGTCGCCAAGGCGGCTTAGCACCGAACACCAATTGCCCGGTCAACGCGACAAGGTTACGAATTTACCTTAATCTAAGCGATTTGCGAGGCTTGGTTAAGAAACGGTTGATTTCCATAAGTTGTTGCGCAAATGTGCAGCCCTTAGACGTAACCGGCACGAGGCTAGATCGCCGGTTCGACCCGAAGAATACCCCATGATGCTCAGGTCCGCCGCATCTCCTGGGTCCGTGGGGTCGGCCGGCCGGCGCTGGCACATAGTGGCCTCCTCGTACCGCTGCCAAACGCCGGCCGGCCCCCAATTTTCAAAATACATCAGGATTCTACGCCAAGACCCGGAAAACGCTTGGTTTTTGTTACGGCAGCGACAGCGCCCTTTGAAATAGCCGGCTGGGCAGAGCGTATGCGCCCGCAGTCGGTTGACAGGGCCCGTCTTCTATGCAGAAATTGGTTGGACCATTGAGCCATTTGGTGACCCGTTGGCATGACCGAATTCGGCCTTTCCCCCATACAGGCAACTGCTCGCGACGACGCGGTGCTCAAGGCGCTGGCCGGCTTTGTGATGCGGGAAGCTCTCGGGCCCGGCCAGAGACTGCCGACCGAACGCATCCTTGCCGAGCGCCTCAAGGTGAGCCGCAACACCGTGCGCGAGGCGCTGACGCGCTGGGAAGGGCTCGGCCTGGTCGAACGGCGGCAAGGCAGCGGCACCTATCTCAAGGGAGTGGTCTCGCTGGACATGCTGCACATGCCGCTGACGCTGGCCGGCGGCAATGATTTCACCAGCCTGATGCAGACGCTGGAAATCCGCCGGGCACTGGAAGCGGAAGCCGCCGCCCTGTGCGCCGTCCGCGCGGGCCAGGCAGATCTCGTCGAGATCGGGCGCAAGCTCGACATTATGGAGCAGGCCTTCCACACCCGCGCCGGGATGTCGGCGGAGGAGGACTGGGAATTCCATCAGTCGATCTACCGCAGTTCCGGCAATCCGCTGTTCGAGCAGATCATCGCCGCCATGCACGAACTGTTCCATCGTTTCTGGGAGCATCCGCTCGGCGTGCGTGATTTCGGCCACGCCAGCTTTCCTTACCACCGCACCATCTACGAACGCATCGCCGCGCACGATCCGGAGGGGGCCCGGGCCGAGGCGCTCAAGCTGATCGCCACCGTCGAGGACGATCTGAAGCGCGGCGCGGCCAAACTCGAACTTTCAGGCCAGAAATGAGCGATCATCCCGCCGGTTTCGAAAACGACTATCTCGCCGAGGCAGCGACGCTTCTCGCCCATGACGAGCCTTTCCCCGGCGGCGCGGTGGTCCCGCCGATCTACCAGACTTCGCTCTTCACCTTCGCCGACTATGCCGAGATGGCCGACACATTCGCCGGCAGGCGACGTCAGCCGATCTATTCGCGCGGCGACAACCCGACGGTCATGGAGTTCGAGGCGCGTGTCGCCGCTCTCGAAGGCGCGGAGGCCGCGCGCGGCTTTTCCAGCGGCATGGCGGCGATCAGCGCCACGGTGCTTGCTTTCGTCGGTGCCGGTGAGCGCATGGTTGTCGTGCGCAATTGCTACGGCGATGCCTACCGGCTGTTCGAACGGCTTTTGCCACGGCTCAACATCAAGGTCGACTATGTCGACGGTTCCGATCCGGACGCGGTCGCGGCAGCACTTCCCGGCGCCAAGCTGCTCTACCTGGAAAGCCCGACGTCGATGATGTTCGAACTCCAGGACATAACCCACCTGGCGCGGCTGGCCAAAGAGCAGGGCATCATCACCTCGATCGACAATTCCTGGGCGACGCCGGTGTTCCAGAAGCCGATTTCGCACGGTGTCGACCTGGTGCTGCATTCGGCCTCGAAATATCTCGGCGGCCACAGCGACACCGTCGCCGGTGTGGTGGCCGGTTCGGCCGCCCATATCCGACATATCAACGAGCAGACCTATTCCTATCTCGGCGGCAAACTTTCGCCTTTCGAGGCCTGGCTGTTGCTGCGTGGCCTGCGCACATTGCCGCTGCGGTTGCCGCATCACATGAAGAGCGGGCTGACCATCGCCGAACGGCTGAAAGCGCATGACCATGTCGAGCGGGTCAACCACCCGGCCTATTCCAACCATCGAGGCAAGGCGACGCTTGCCGGCTATGCCGGGCTGTTCTCGTTCGAAGTGACGGAAGACGTCGATATCCCGGCTTTCGTCGATGCGCTGAAACTCTTTCGCATCGGCGTCAGCTGGGGCGGCCATGAGAGCCTGGTTGTTCCGGCAAAGGCCTCGCTCGAGCAGACGCCGGGCCTGAATTCGATGGCGCGCTTCGGCGTCAGCCCACGAACCATCCGCTTCAGTGTCGGATTGGAAAGTGTCGAAGACCTGTGGGCGGATGTTGCCCAGGCCTTCGACAGAGCAAAAAGATAAAGGAGCCGTTCAAAATGGGAGTGCTGAACATGAAAAAACTGAGCATCCTTCTTGGTGCCGTCGCGGGTCTGGCGATTTCCGCCGGCAGCGTGCTGGCCGATTCCACGGTCAAGATGGTCGAGGTCATCACCAGCCCGCCGCGTACCGAATTCCTCAAGAAGCAGATCGCCGAATTCGAGGCGGCCAATCCGGGTGTCAAGGTCGAGCTGGTATCGCTGCCCTGGGGCCAGGCGTTCGAGAAGTTCCTCACCATGGTGCAGGCCGGCGACACGCCCGACATCGTCGAGATGCCGGAACGCTGGATGGGTCTTTATGCGACCAACGGCCAGCTCGAGGATCTCGGGCCATACATGGCCAAATGGGACGATGCCAAAACGCTTGGCGAGCGTGCCAAGCAGTTCGGCTCGACGGTCGATAATAAGCAGTACATGATCCCTTACGGCTATTACCTGAACGCGCTGTTCTGGAACAAGAAGCTGTTCAAGGAGGCCGGTCTGGACGGTCCGCCGGCGACGCTCGATGAATTCGTCGAAGACTCCAAGAAGATCTCGGCGATACCGGGCAAATACGGCTACTGCCTGCGCGGCGGCCCGGGCGCCTTCAACGGCATGCATATGTTCATGAACATCGCCGCCGGCAAGGGCGGCTATTTCAACGAGGACGGCACCTCGACCATCAACGAGGAAGGCTCGGTCAAGGGCCTGCAGATGCTCGCCGACATGTACAAGAACGGCCTGGCGCCGAAAGATGCGGTGAGCTGGGGTTTTAACGAGACCGTCACCGGCTTCTACAGCGGCACCTGCGCCATGCTGAACCAGGATCCCGACGCGCTGCTCGGCATCGCCGACAAGATGAGCGCCGACGATTTCGCCGTGGCGCCGATGCCGGTCGGGCCGAGCGGCAAATCCTATCCGACGCTCGGTTATGCCGGCTGGGCGATGTTCGCCAATTCCCAGCACAAGGACGATGCCTGGAAGCTGATGGCGACGCTGTTGTCGCCCAAGGACAATCTGGAATGGGCAAAGGAAGTCGGTGTCATTCCAATCCACAACGGCGCCGACCAGGACGCCCACTTCAGGACCGAGCAGTTCAAAGGCTGGTTCGAGGAACTGAACAACGGCGACAAATACGAGATGGTGACGCCTCCGACGCATCTGGAAAACCTTGGCAATTTCGTAGACCAGGTGGCGATCAAGAATTTTCAGGAAGTGCTTCTTGGCCAGAAGGCGGCCAAGGACGTGGCCGACGAATGGGCCAAGTTCCTGACCAAGGAACAGCAGGACTGGCTGGCCAAGAACAAGAAATAGCTTTTGTTCCTTCTCCCCGTTCACGGGGAGGGGGTGTCACGACGTGACGGATGAGGGGCGGCGCCAACCCGACTTGGCTCGCGCTGCTTCTCATCTGCCTGCCCGTCCTCCGCAGCAGCTGCGCTGCAGCTGCGGAGGGTGGACCGGCATCTCCCCGTAAACGGGGAAGGCGCTGTCGCCAGCCCGTGCTTACCCAGGAGACGATCAAGTACCAATGACCTATGCCGTGTCCGAAATCCGATCCGCCGGCAGGCCGCGAAAGAAGCGGCTATCCCATGCCGCGATCGAGCCTTGGCTCTATCTCAGCCCGGCGATCGCGCTGCTGGTCGTCGTGCTCCTGGTGCCGCTGGTTATCGGTGTCGGCTACTCGTTCCGCAAATTCTCCGCTTTCAAATCCGAATATGTCGGGCTTGGGCAGTATCAGGCGATGCTGTCGGATCCTGTGCTCGGGCAGGCGCTCGTCAACACGCTATGGTGGACGGCAGCCAGCCTGTTCTTCCAATTTTTCCTTGGACTTGGCCTGGCGCTGCTGCTCGATACGCCGTTCCGGGGCAGAAAGATCGTGCAGGCCGTGGTGTTCCTGCCTTGGGCGGTACCGTCCTTCCTCTCGGGCCTGACCTGGGCCTGGCTGTTCAACCCGATCATCGGGCCGCTGCCGCATTGGCTCTACGCCTTGGGGCTGAAAGCCGAGCCAACCAACGTGCTCTCCGATCCCTCGACAGCCATGTGGGGGCCGATCGTCGCCAATGTCTGGTTCGGCATTCCCTTTTTTGCCGTCACGCTTTTGGCGGCGTTGAAGTCGATCCCGTCAGAACTGCATGAGGCGGCGGCGATCGACGGCGCCTCGCCGTGGCAGCGCTTCACCAAGGTGACGCTGCCGTTCCTGGCGCCGACCATCGTCATTACCGTCATGCTGCGCACGATATGGATCGCCACATTCGCCGACCTGATCTTCGTCATGACCGAAGGCGGGCCTGCCGGTTCGACCGCCACGGTGCCGGTCTATATCTATGTCAGCGCGTTCAAGTCACTGGATAAGGGCTATGCCTCGGCGGTGGCGGTGCTGCTGCTTGTGCTGCTCATCGTCTATGCGATTGCGCTGATAGGCATCCGCCGCTCGCTGGTGAGGCACGTCTGATGATTGCCGGACGCTCCGTCTCCTCGCGCATTCTCGGCGGCATCGGCCTTTACGGCGCCATCGCCGCCTATATGGCCTTCGCGCTGTTCCCGATCTTCTGGACGTTGAAGATCTCGGTCACGCCGGAGCGGCTGCTCTATTCCGAAGGCATCACTTTCTGGCCGTCGCAAACGACGCTGCAGAACTTCGTCACCGTGCTCGAAGCCACCGATTTTCCGCGCTATTTCCTGAACAGCGTTATCGTTTCGGTGTCGACGGCAGCCTTCGTAACGGTCATTGCCACGCTGGCCGGCTACGCCATGTCGCGATTTTCCTTCCGCGGCAAGGCGACCCTGGCCATCCTGCTTTTGCTCACCCAGACTTTTCCGCTGGTGATGGTCATTCCGCCGATCTACCGCATCATGGGACAGATCGGCCTCATCAACAGCCTGACCGGCCTCGTCATCATCTACACCGCGTTCAATACGGCCTTTGCGACCTTCCTGATGCAATCTTTCTTCGACGGCATCCCGCGAGACCTGGAAGAGGCAGCCATGATCGACGGCTGCACGCGCCTGCAGGCGATGCGCAAGGTGATCGTGCCGCTGACGCTACCCGGCATGGGCGCGACGCTCGGCTTCGTCTTTACCGCCGCCTGGAGCGAGTTGCTGTTTGCGCTGATGCTGATTTCCAGCGACGACCAGAAGACCTTCGCGGTCGGCCTGCTCACCTATATCGGCAAATTCGCGGTCGACTGGGGACAGATGATGGCTGCTTCCATCCTGGCGCTGATCCCGGTCTGCGTCTTCTTTGCCTTCCTGCAACGCTACCTCGTCACCGGCCTTACCGCCGGTGCCGTCAAGGGATAGATCGATGGCCTCCGTTACACTCGACAAAGTCCGCAAAGACTATGGAGCCGTGCGCGTTCTGCACGCGGTCGATCTCGAAATCGCCGACGGCGAGTTCGTCGTTCTGGTCGGCCCGTCCGGCTGCGGGAAATCGACACTGCTGCGTATGATCGCCGGGCTGGAGGAAGTCTCCGACGGCGAAATCCATATTGGTGAGCGCCTGGTCAACGACATTGCGCCAAAGGACCGCGACATTGCCATGGTGTTCCAGTCCTACGCGCTCTATCCGCACATGGACGTGTCGAAGAACATGGGTTTCAGCCTGATGCTGAGAAAGGCCGGCAAGCCGGCGATCGATGCAAGGGTGGACAGTGCCGCCAAGCGGCTCGGGCTCGATGCGCTTCTGCAACGCCTGCCGCGGCAATTGTCCGGCGGCCAGCGCCAGCGCGTCGCCATGGGACGGGCCATCGTGCGCGACCCGAAGGTCTTTCTCTTCGACGAGCCGCTTTCGAACCTCGACGCCAAGCTGCGCGTCCACATGCGTGCCGAGATCAAGGCGCTGCACCAGCAATTGAAGACCACTTCGGTCTATGTCACCCACGACCAGACCGAAGCGATGACAATGGCCGACCGCATCGTCGTCATGCATGACGGCCTCGTCCAGCAGGTCGGTGTGCCGCTCGATCTGTACGACCGGCCGGTCAACATGTTCGTCGCCGGGTTCATCGGCTCGCCCGGCATGAATTTTCTGCCTGCCGTAGTTGAAAAGGGCGCCAAGCCGGATGCCATCCTGGCCGACGGCCAGAAGCTGAGGCTGCCGGACGGCCTGCCGCTCAGGGATGGCGATGCGATCACCGTCGGCTTGCGGCCCGAGCATATCCGGCTCGCCGACAATGGCGCGCTGAAGGGCGAGGTGGGTGTCGTGGAGCCGCTCGGCCTGTCCACCCAGTTCTATGCCGGGCTTGCCGGCCAGCAGGTCTGCGTGTTTGCCATGGGCCGGGCCAGCGTGAAGCCGGGTGAGGCCGTGCGCCTATCGGCTGATCCGGCATCGCTCCATCTGTTCGATCCGGCAAGCGGCGATCGCATCGGCTAATCCTGCATCCCGAAATGAAAAACGCCGCCCGGAAGGCGGCGTTTCGGTACTGCGAGAGAAAACCCGATTACTTGATCTTGGTTTCCTTGAATTCGACGTGCTTCTTGGCGACCGGGTCGTATTTGCGGAACGACAGCTTGTCCGTCTTGGTGCGGCTGTTCTTGCTGGTCACGTAGAAGAAACCGGTGTCGGCGGTCGACAGAAGCTTGATCTTGATGTTTGCGGCTTTGGCCATGATGTTCGTCCGTTAATGTTCGTGGAGTTTTGGCCGCTGGAGCACGGGAAACACCCGGACGCGGGAAACTTGCCGCGACACATAAAGAACGCGCCCGGAAAGTCAACCCTTGTCCAGGTTCTGTGTCGTAAGCAGATGAGTTGTCCGGATTAGGTAGCACATGAGTTGTCCGGGTTTATTGCCAGCCGATGGAGGCTGGGGACGAAGCGGACATTGATGTGCTACCAAAACCCGACAATTTGATTGGGTGCCGACAGCCGCGGGAGGCTCCTGTGTGCCTCCGGCCGTCCTCCGGGTGGCGTCTCAGTTTGAATGCTAGCTATGAGTATCGAGCGATGGACGGCTGATCGATCACCCAAAGCCAGTTCCCGTCACCTTGCCGGCGAGCGATTTCCGCAGTAACGGTGCCATCGGCAAGGCGCGTGGAAGTGAGCGCCAAATCCCTGTTGATGATAGCCGGACGCTGATCTCCGAGATCAAACTTTCGTCCCGCTGCCACCAACTTGGCGTAAAATCGGCGGATGGCATCTCTGCCGCAGGCCAACTGTCCGTTGCCGGTAGCGAGGATGGCACCGGGTTCGTAAAGAGCAGCCATTCCTTCCGCGTCTCCCGCTTGCTCGCGAGAAACCAATAGCCGCGCCAGGTCCTGGGGATCGCTTGCCGGTTTGCGGTTTGCTTCATCATTCATCGGCAGGCTTCCTGACAGCCAAATTCAAACCGAGATACGACCAGGTTCCGGTCACTCCGCCGCGACGGTTTCCGGTTGCAACGCCTTCTTCCAGTCTCCCGTCGTGTTCCACCAGCGGTTCGGGTTGGCGCGGTCGTCGAGACCCTTGGAGCGGCTGGCAAGCAGTGGCTGAATGCGGATCACCGGCTCCTGATAGCTATGAACCTGGTAAATCGCTTCGACGACGCGAGCGGCGAGCTTCTGGTCGTCAGGCAGTTCGAACGACACCTCGACAGTCCCTGGCCGCCTGCGCAATTCCGTCTCGGCGCCGGCGGCGGCACCTTCAAGCGGCCGGTAGCGTTCGATGCCGTCCGCCGACTGGAAAGCATTGCTGTCATATTTGCCCATTCCGAGCGGTACGATCGCGACCACCGCCTCCATGATGCGGTCGACATCGGCTGCCGGTGCCTGAAAGGTCACCAGCAGCAGCAATTCCATCCGCAGCGATTTCGTTTCAAAGCCACTATCGATCATCCGAGGTCTCCCTGCTATGCATTTTGGGGGAGCATATACTCGAGCCCTCCTGACATGGTTGTGTCAGGAGTTGGTCAGCAGTGGGAGCGATGTCGGCAGCTGGGCCGACTCAGAGGATTTTGCGGAGCAGCCTGGTGCCGACCAGCACGATATAGCAGGCGAAGAACAGGCCGAGCGCCCAACCGAAGCCCGACGGCCCGAAAGCGTCCATGCCGATGCCGATTGCCTGCGGGCCAAGCACCATGCCGACGCCGTAGCAGAGAACGAAGGCGGCGTTGGCGGAGGCCAGTTCGTGGCCGGAAAGCTGGGAGCCGAGGTGAGCAAGACCGATTGTATACATAGCGGCGACCACACCGCCCCAGATGAACAGAAGCGCTGCCATCAAATGCCAGTTATGCGCGAAGAACGGCATGAAGACCGTGCCGGCAAGCCCGACAGTGGCACAGGCCATCAGCAGATAGCGGCGGTCGCTGACGCGGTCGCTGATCATGCCGATCGGGATCTGCAACAGCACATTGCCAAGCCCGATCATGGTGAGCAAAAGGGCGGCGTCCGCCTCTGAGTAGCCGATGCGGCTACCGTAGACCGGGAACAGTGCAAAGCCGCCGGTCTCGACCGCGCCGAACACCAGCACGGCGGCGGTTGCCGTCGGCACCAGCCAGATGTAACGCAGGAAATTGCTGGTTTCGCCGTCCGAGACGATCGTCGGGCTCTCGTTGCGTGCCGCCAGGACCGGTATGGCAGCGAGCGTAACCAAGGCGATGGTAACGCCGAAGGGCAGGAAGCCACTGCTGCCGAGATGGGCGAACAGCCAAGGCCCGGCGGCAAAGCCGAGAGACAGCACGGTGGCATAGATGCCGAGGACCAGTCCGCGCCGGTGTGGCGGCGCCGAGGTGCTGATCCAGAATTCCGACAGGATGAACAGCACCGTCAGCGCGATATGCAGCAGCACGCGCAGCGGAAACCACATCCAGAAAGCTGGCGCGAAATGGAAACCGACAAATGCCAGCGCCCCGGCGGCGATCATGGCAAGCATCGTCCAGGCGACCCCGAACCGCATGGCGAGCGGGGTGGCGAGCGGCGCGCCGGCGATAGAGGCGAGGCCGGCGACCGCGGTGTTGAGACCGATCATCGACGCGGAATGGCCACGCGTTTCCAGGATCACGCTGAGCAGCGGCATGCCAAGGCCGATGGCAATGCCGACGACGCTGATCGACGAGATCGCCGCGACCATCGGCAGCCAGTGTACGCGTTCCTTGCCCTGCGGCTGGATATCGACTGTCATGGAATGCCTGGCTGCTCTAGAGAATTTCGCGGACGAAGCGATTGCGGACAAGCCGGTAGAACGGCACGGGACCGCCGGGGCTCAGCAGCGGATCCCGGACGAGCCGGGTTTCCAGCTCCTCCAGGACCGTGCGCGTGATGTCTGGAATATCGACTTGCCGGGCCTTGGCCAGCGGCAGCCAAACGACGTCTTCCAACTCGTCGGTCGGACCGCCATCCGGCAGTTGCACGGCGACATCGTCGCGCCATGCGGCGAGAAAGCGCGTATCGAAGCGGCGCACCCGGTTGGGCGGGGTGATGGCGCGTGCGACGAAGCGCAGCGCTTGCAGTGATGGGATGACGCCGTGTTCGACAAAGCCCTGCCAGTCGCGCCTGGCGGTTGCGAACACGCCTTTTTGACCGATCAGCAGGCCGGCCTCCTCATAGGTTTCGCGGATTGCCGACAAGGCAATGGCGCGGGCGCGAGCCGGGCTGGTGCGACCGATGCCAGCGGTCAATCTCGCTTCTTCCTCGGGATGAAGTGCGGTGGCTATCGGGATGCGGCTGTCGGCCGGATCTGTGCGGCCGCCAGGAAACACGAATTTTCCCGGCATGAAGGCATGACGGGCGTGGCGCCGGCCCATCAGCACCAGGAATTCGTCGCTTTTGCGATCGAGCAGGATCAGCGTCGCGGCGTCGCGCGGGCGTATAGGCTTGGCCTCGAGCGCGTTCCGCTCAACCTTGTCGACTTCCGCCTTGGTCATAACGTCCATGCGCTCGACCTAGCGGAATCTTCTCCGATGCGAAAGTGGCGTCCAGCCATGCCGATTGCGCCAGCCTCGGTTTCAAGCCTCGGGATGCGACTCGATCAGATCTTCTTCACCGCCAAAGCCGTGCATATAAAACGCCCATTGCAGGCCGATGACAGCGCCCTTGACCGGCTGCAGCAGGACGACGGCGAGAATGATGGTCAATGGCACCCAGATGGCGATGTGCTGCCAGGTCGACAGCGTCGAGGTTGCCTCGACACCCATGAAGGCGCCGAGCACGATGTGGCCGACAATGACCACCACAAGATAGGCCGGCAGGTCGTCGGCGCGATGGTGGTGAAGTTCCTCGCCGCAATGATCGCATTTGTCGACGGTTTTGACGAAGGCGCGAAACAGCTTGCCCTCGCCGCAATGCGGGCAGCGGCCGAGCATGCCGCGCTTCATTGCCGTCCATAGCGGCCGGGCGGTCCGGCCCGAGTGATGTTCGCCGCCGAAAATCCGTTCTTCCACCTGCAGTTCTGTTGGCATTACCGTCTCCTGCCGCGCGAGCCTGGACGCGATTGCGACGCCCGGGCGCGGCCTTTGGCCTTGTGGAACGACCGTTTGGAGCCGGGCAGCGGCTTTGGCTCGGTCAGCATCTCGAAACGCATCGCGCCGGCCATCGGCGCCACCTCGATCAGGCGAACCTCGACGCGATCAGCAAGCTGATAGCCCTTGCCGGTGCGTTCTCCGAAAAGCGATCGAGCAGTTTCGTCGTATATATAGTAGTCGCCGCCCAGGGTTGAAACCGGAATGAAGCCATCCGCGCCATACTGCGGCAATTGGACAAACAGGCCCGATTTGGTGACGCCCGAGATGCGGGCGTCGAAACGGTCGTCGATGCGCTCGGCGAGATAGGCAGCGATCAGCCGGTCGACCGTGTCGCGCTCGGCGGCCATCGCGCGCCGCTCGGTCGCCGAAATCAGCGCCGAGACCTCTTCCAGCCGCTCCGCCTCGTCCTGCGTCAGGCCCCCCGGACCAAGGCCGAGTGCGGCAATCAGCCCGCGATGCACGATCAGATCGGCATATCTGCGGATCGGCGAGGTGAAATGCGCGTAGCGCTTCAGGTTGAGGCCGAAATGGCCGATATTGGCGGGCGAATATTCGGCCTGGCTCTGCGAGCGCAGCACCACTTCGTTGACGAGCCCCTCATTGTCGGCGCCGCGCACGCGAGCGAGGATGCCGTTGAACTGGTTCGGCCGCATTTGCGCGCCGCGCGCCAGCGACAGGCCGAGCGTCTGCAGGAATTCACGCAACGATTCCTGCTTGGCGAGCGAGGGCGCATCGTGGATGCGGTAGACCAGCGCCTGGCGCTTCGCCTCGAGTGTCTCGGCGGCGGCGACATTGGCCTGGATCATGAACTCTTCGATCAGCTTGTGCGCGTCGAGCCGCTCCGGCACGACGACCTTGTCGACGGTGCCGTCCTGCTTGAGCAGGATCTTGCGCTCGGGCAGATCGAGCTCAAGCGGCTGGCGCGTGTCGCGGCCGCGCTTCAGGATCGTGTAGGCGTCCCATAGCGGCTTCAGCACCGTATCGAGGATCGGGCCGGTCGTGTCGTCCGGTGCGCCGTCGATCGCCGCTTGCGCCTGCTGATAGGCGAGTTTCGCCGCCGACTTCATCATGACGCGATGGAAGGAGTGTCTGAGTTTGTGGCCATCGGCCGAGAAAGTCATACGCACCGCTATCGCCGGACGATCCTGGCCCTCGCGCAGTGAACAGAGGTCGTTCGAGATGCGCTCCGGCAGCATCGGTACGACGCGGTCGGGAAAATAGACCGAATTGCCGCGCTTCAGCGCTTCGCGATCGAGCGCCGTGGCATAGCGCACGTATGCAGCGACATCGGCAATGGCGACGGTGACAACCACGCCGCCGGCGTTCTTCTCGTCGGTGTCGGGCATGGCGAACACCGCGTCGTCATGATCCTTGGCGTCGGCCGGATCGATGGTGAGCAGCGGCAGCTCGCGCCAATCCTCGCGTCCGGCAAGCGTCGCCGCCTTGACCGCCTCCGCCTCGGCGATGACGTCGGTGGGAAAAATATGTGGAATGTCGTGTGCATGGATGGCGATCATCGAGACCGCCTTTTCGCTGGTCAGCGACCCCAACACCGCCAGAACCTTGGCTCGCGGCAGCCCGTAGCGCGAGGCCCGCGCCGGCTCGACTTCGACCAGGTCGCCGTTCTTGGCGCCGTTCTGGAATTCCTTGTCGACGACCAGCTCCGGCTGGCGCCTTTCCACCGGCTCGATGCGGAACGTGCCGTCCTTCAGCACACGGAAAACGCCGAGAACCGCATCGGTGCGCTTCTCGAATATCTTCATCACCCGGCCGGTATAGGCCGGGCCTGCCGGATCGTCGGTCGGAAAGGTCTTGGCCAGCACGCGGTCGCCGATGCCAGGCGTCGGCCCATTGCCGCCGCGCGACACGCGGATCGCTATGACCGGAGGTTCGCCATTGCCGATCGCTTCGGTCGGGTGCGCCAGCAGCACACCGTCGGCGTCACGGCCGAAGATGTCGAGCACCGCGACGTGGGGCAGGGCGCCGACACGGGCAAGCCGCTTGCGCTCCTTGGTCAGCAGGCCTTCATCCTGCAGGTCGCGCAAGACGTCCTTCAGCCAGATGCGGTCTTCGCCGCGCAGCGCAAACGCCTTGGCGATGTCGCGTTTTCCGGCGCGGTCCGGATTTTCGGCGATGTAACGCAGTATCTCGTCGCGTGAAGGCCGGTAATTGTCCCTGACCTTGGCACGGGTATCGGCGGTGCGCAGATCGCCGTGGCTTCTTCCGGAGACTTTGCGCGCCAACCCGTCCTATCCCTTTTTCCTGGCCGCCGGTTTTTTGGCCGCAGCCGATTTCTTCGCAGGCGCGGCCGCTTTGCGGAAGGGCTTCCTGGGGCCATTGCCGCCCTTGGCTTCCTTTTCCGCAATGAGCGCCACCGCATCCTCGATCGTCACCGATTGCGGATCCTTGCCCTTCGGCAGCGTCGCATTGACCTTGCCGAAATTCACATAAGGCCCGTATTTGCCGTCGCGCACGACGATCTTGCCGCCGCCGGCAGGATGCTCGCCAAGTTCCTTGAGCGCAGCGGCTGTGCCGCCATTGCGGCCGCCTTTGCCCTTCAATTGCTTCTCGGCGATCACGGAGACGGCGCGATTGAGGCCGATCGAGAACACGTCCTCGATGCTGTCGAGATTGGCGTAGGTGCCGTCATGCAGCACGAACGGCCCGTAGCGCCCCAGCCCGGCCGAAATCATCTTGCCGGATTCCGGATGCTTGCCGACGTCGCGCGGCAGCGACAAAAGGGCGAGTGCTTTTTCGTGATCGATCGAATCGACAGTCCAGCCCTTGGGCAGGCTGGAGCGCTTGGCATCCTTGCCGTCGCCGCGCTGGATATAGGGGCCGAACCGGCCATTGCGCAGCGTGATCTCCTCGGCGGTATAGGGGTCCTTGCCGAGCACTTTGGTGCCGTCTTCGCCACCGCCGTTCTCGCCATTGGGATTGGCGGCGTCGCCGAGCTGGCGGGTGAAGGAGCATTCGGGATAGTTCGAACAGCCAACGAAGGCGCCGAACTTGCCGAGCTTCAGCGACAGGTTGCCGGTGCCGCATTTCGGACAGATGCGCGGGTTCGAACCGTCTTCCCGCGCGGGAAAGACCAGCGGCGCCAGTTCCTCGTTCAATGCATCGAGGACGTCGGTGACGCGCAACTCCTTGATGTCGGCGACGGCGCCGGAAAAATCCTTCCAGAAATCGCGCAGCACGTCCTTCCATGCGAGCTTGCCGTCGGAAATCTCGTCGAGCTTTTCCTCCAGCGAAGCGGTGAAGTCGTACTCGACATAACGCTCGAAGAAGCTTTCGAGGAAGGCCGACAATAGCCGGCCCTTTGCCTGCGGCACCAGCTTGCGCTTGTCGATGGTGACATAGTCACGATCCTCGAGCGTCTTCAGGATCGCCGTATAAGTCGACGGCCGGCCGATGCCCAACTCTTCCAGCTTCTTGATCAGCGAAGCTTCCGAATAACGCGGCGGCGGCTCGGTGGTGTGCTGGGTGGCGTTGATCGCCTCGCGTGTGAGCTGCTCGCCGGCACGGATCTCGGGCAGGCGGCGGCTTTCCTCGTCTTCCGAATCTTCTTCCTTCTGCTCGATGTAAGCGGCAAGGAAGCCGTCGAAGCGAACAACCGAGCCTACAGCGCGAAGCTCGGCGGTGCGCGGGCCGTTGACTGCCTCTATCTCGACCGTGGTGCGCTCTATCTCGGCCGGCTGCATCTGGCTGGCGATGGCGCGTTTCCAGATCATCTCGTAAAGCCGCGCCTGGTCGGCGTCGAGATACTGCTTGACGGAAGCAGGCGTGCGCATGAAATCGGTCGGACGGATCGCTTCGTGCGCCTCCTGGGCATTCTTGGCCTTGGCGGAATAGTAGCGCGGCTTTTCAGGCAGGTATTTAGGGCCGAATTCCTTGGCAATCGCATCGCGTGCGGCAGAGATCGCCTCCGGTGCCATCTGCACGCCATCGGTCCGCATATAGGTGATCAGGCCGGTGGTCTCACCGCCGATCTCCATGCCCTCATAGAGCCGCTGCGCCACCTGCATGGTGCGGTTGGCCGAAAAGCCGAGACCCGATGAGGCTGCCTGCTGCAGCGTCGAGGTGGTGAAGGGCGGCCCGGGATTGCGCTTGGTCGGCTTCGCTTCGACAGACGCCGCCTTGAAGCTGGCGCCTTCGAGCATCGCTTTGATGTCGTCGGCCTGCGCCTTGTTGGAAATGTCGAGCTTTTGCAGCTTCTTGCGCTCGAAGGCGGTCAGCCGCGCCTCGAAATTTTCCTTGCGCGGCGTACCGAGAATGGCGGCGACCTGCCAGTATTCCTCGCGGATGAAGCGCTCGATCTCGGATTCGCGGTCGCAGACCAGACGCAGCGCCACCGACTGGACGCGGCCGGCGGAGCGGGCGCCGGGCAGCTTGCGCCACAGCACGGGCGACAGCGTGAAGCCGACGAGATAGTCGAGCGCGCGGCGGGCGAGATAGGCATCGACCAGCGGCGCGTCGATCTGGCGCGGATTGGCCATCGCCTCCAGCACGGACGCCTTGGTGATGGCGTTGAAGACGACGCGGCTGACCGGCTTGTCCTTCAACGCGCGCTTTTGCTTCAGCACTTCCAGGACATGCCAGGAGATCGCTTCGCCCTCGCGGTCCGGATCGGTGGCGAGGATCAGCCCGTCGGCGTCCTTGACCGCCTTGGCAATATCGGCGAGACGCTTTCCAGACGCGGTGTCGACGGCCCAGGACATGGCAAAGTCCTCATCCGGACGCACCGAGCCATCCTTGGCCGGCAGATCGCGGACATGGCCGAACGAGGCCAGAACCTTGTAGTTCTTGCCGAGGTATTTGTTGATTGTCTTCGCCTTGGCCGGCGATTCGACGACGACGACGTCCATACGGTCTCATATCAGTTGTGATGCGGCAGAAGAATTCCGCTGCGCGCGACGAAATCTCGTTCAATGTGTCGCTCACATGGCCGCGCTTTTGCATCCGGTCAAGGCCAAGCAGTCAAAATGCGGCCCTGTACCGAATGCGCAACCCAGCGGCGCGCCATGCGATTTTCCGCAATCCTGGATAAGGGAAATGGCCAGCCTATCACTGGACAAGCCCGGCAATTGATCCTGGAGAACGGGACAAACTCTCCCGCGGATATAAGAGAAACATCGAGCACGCGCCAGCCCTGCTTGAACAGATGCTGTGAAGCGCGCAATCGGTAGCCCGGCATTTTGCTCGGACAGTCGCAAGGAAGTACCGTGCTGAAAAGCTGGCCGCCGGGGCGGTTGGGTCGAGTTCCCAGCGACCAGCCGTGTTACCGCCGGTTACAGCCGATCAGAAGCTCAAGGCCTAGTCGGCCTTGGCGATATGCCAGACGCCGCCGACACCCTCGCCGGTCACGTCGCCGGCCTTCTTGTCCTTGATGAACGTGTAGAGCGGCTTACCTTCGTAGGCCCACATCCTGGTGCCGTCGGTGCGGTCGACGATCGTCCACTCGCCCTCGGCCTTGGCGTTGGCGTCAGCCTTCAGCGGCGGCCAATTGGCGGCGCATTTGTCGTAGCAGTTCGACTTGCCCGCCTCGTCCTTGTCGTAGGTGTAGAGCGTCATGCCGCTGGCGTCGGTGTAGATCTTGGTGCCGCCGACCTCCGCTTCCTTCCACGCCTCGGCGGCGAAGGATGCGGCAGTGCCGAGCAAAAGCGCGGCCATGCCAGTTGCGATCGTTTTCATGGATTTCTCCCTGGATCATTCGAAAAGCGCGCGGAACAACGCAGCTTCGTATGATCAACGCTGCCTGGCTGCCCTTTCTTCCCGGGCGGGCGTCGACTTGCTACCCAATGTGATGGGGCCACGCGATGGTGATTGGCGGACAGCTGTTGTCGCGGCTATATGGCTGCGCAGTCATCGGGAGACGGAAATGGCATTGGACGTCGGCTATGTCAGTGCGATCGGGGCGGGAGCGATTTCGTTCCTGTCGCCTTGCGTGCTGCCGCTGGTGCCACCGTACCTGTGCTATATGGCCGGCGTGTCGGTCGACGATTTCCGCGGCGAGGCCGGCATTACGGCAAAGGCCGGTGCGCGAGGCGCGCTGGTTAATTCCTCCATCGCCTTCGTGCTCGGCTTCTCGACCGTCTTCGTCGCGCTCGGCGCCGGCGCCTCGACCATCGGCCATCTGCTGCGAGTCTGGCAGGAGCCGCTGGCAATGGCGGCCGGCGTGCTGATCATCCTGATGGGGCTGAATTTCCTCGGCGTACTGCGCATCCCTTTGCTTTCACGCGAGGCGCGCTTCCAGTCACAAGGCAAGCCGGCCAGCCTGATCGCCGCTTACGTAATGGGCCTGGCCTTCGCCTTTGGCTGGACGCCCTGTATCGGCCCGGTGCTGGGGCCGATCCTGACGCTTGCCGGCGGCCGCGAGACGGTGGGCGAGGGCGCGCTGCTGCTTGCCGCCTATTCGCTCGGCCTCGGTATTCCCTTCCTCGTTGCGGCGCTGTTTTCAGGCGCCTTCATGCGCTTTCTCGGGAAATTCCGCGTCCATCTCGGCCGCGTCGAAAAGGCCATCGGCGCGTTGCTGGTGGTCGCCGGCGTGTTTTTCCTGACCGGCGGCGTGCAGGCGGTGTCCTATTGGTTGCTCGAGAATTTTCCGGTGCTGGGGCAATTGGGATAGGTTTGCCGCCCGGCCGAAGCGCGAGGCCGTAGCTGCGGCGCAAGGCACCGCAGCTACGCGGTCCATTCACCTTCGAAATAGCCCGGCTGGTCGATATCGGCGATGAGCCCGGGTCCGCTCGGCGCCCACCCCAGCAGCGCGCGAGTCCGCTCGCTCGAGGTCGGGACATCCATCGCCGCGAACATCGCGAACCAGCCAAAATGATCGGCGGCTTCTTCCGCGGACTTGGCGACCACCGGCACGTTCAGGTGCCGGCCGATCACGCCGGCGACGTCCTTGAACGGCACGCCTTCTTCGGCGATCGCGTGATATCGCCCGCCATCGGCTCCATGCTCGAGCGCAAGCCGGTAAACGCGAGCGGCATCGAACCGATGCACGGCAGGCCAGCGATTGAGCCCTTCGCCGATATAGGCCGACACGCCCTTCTTGCGAGCGAGGTCGATGAGAATAGGAACGAAGGCGTGGTCGCCCTGGCCATGGACCGATGGAGGAAGGCGCACAACCGACGCGCGCACGCCGCGTGCCGCCAGCGCGGCGGCTGTCGCTTCGGAGGCGCGGGGATACGAAGCGGAAGAGGGGACAGGCGCATCTTCCTCGGTCGCGATACGGCCCCGCGCCTGGAGCGCGGTTCCGGAGGTGACGAGCAGGGGCCGCTCGGAGCCTTCGAGTGCACCGCCCAAGGCCTCGATGGCGCGCCGGTCCATCTCGCAATTTTGCGCGAATTTCGAGAAGTCGTGGTTGAAGCCGGTATGGATCACTCCATCAGCTGCCGCTGCGCCCCTGCTGAGGCTTTCGAGGTCTTCGAGGTCACCTCGATGCACCTCGGCTCCGGTGGCTGCAAGCGACTTGGCCGACGCCGCCGAGCGGGCGAGGCCGAGCACCTGATGGCCGGCGCCGATGAGTTCTTGAACGACGGCAGAACCGACGAATCCGGTCGCTCCGGTAACGAAAACACGCATCACGACTTCTCCTTGTTCGTTTCTGGCCACGACCATTTTCGCGGCGCAGTTGTGTCGTGATAGGCGCTTGAGAAAATACGATCTATGCGGTAAAGTCCGTATTATCTTCGCAATCGTCCGGAATGACCTGTGGATCCCCTTTCAGATGTGCTCTCGCTGCTGAAGCCGCGAAACTATATGTCGGCCGGTTTCGATGCTGGTGGTGAATGGTCGATCCAGTTCCCCGACCAGCAGCAAAGCATCAAGACCGGAGCGGTGGTCTCCGGCCGGTGCTGGCTATCTGTGGAGGGCGTTGCTGACGCAGTGCGCCTTGAGACGGGAGACTGCTTCCTGCTGCCGAGTGGACGGCCTTTCCGCCTTGCAAGCGACATGAGCTTGACGCCTGTTGAAGCCGTCAGGATTTTTCCGCCTGCGCGAGCCGGCGGTGTCGTGACCCACAATGGCGGTGGTGATTTCTTTCTGGTCAGCAGCCGCTTCGCGCTTGGCGGCAATCATGCCGGCATCCTGTTGCGGATGCTGCCAGCCATTGTGCATATCCGCAAAGAGTCGGACCAGTCGGCGCTGCGCTGGTCGGTGGAGCGGATGATGCAGGAGCTGCGCGAGCCGCAGCCGGGCGGCTTTCTGATGATCCAGCACCTCGCCCACATGATGCTGGTTCAGGCGCTGCGGCTGCATCTTTCGGAAGGATTGAAAGGTGGCATCGGCTGGCTCTTTGCCCTCGCGGACAAACAGATCGGCGCGGCGATCAGCGCCATGCATGACGATCCGGCGCATGGCTGGACGTTACAGGAACTGGCGGAACGGGCCGGCATGTCGCGATCGACCTTTGCGCTCAGATTCAAGGAGACGGTTGGCGCGTCGCCGATGGACTATTTGACGCGCTGGCGAATGCTGCTGGCCGGCGACCGGCTGACGAATTCCAGCGATCCCGTCGCCGTCATAGCGCTCTCGCTCGGCTACGAATCCGAAAGCGCCTTCAGCACAGCCTTCAAGCGGGTCATGAACTGTTCGCCACGGCAATACGGCCGTGGCCGAGCCTCCAGTTTCGCATCACGCAACGAGGCGGAAGCCGCGTGAGCCGATCGGCTTGAGCGTGTCGCGGGTTGGAGGTTCCACCGTCTCACCGGAATTTAACCGCATTGGTGCAGCATGGCGCCAGTGCTACTAACGCTTCGATTCCAGACCCCTTTCAACGGTTGCCATCCCATGAGCCAGAGAACCTGCCTGTCCATCATCCTCGCCGCCGGCGAAGGCACGCGCATGAAGAGTGTAGTGCCGAAAGTGCTGCACACAATCGCCGGCCTGCCGATGGTTGCCCATGTCGTCAAGGCGGCCGAAGCCGCCGGCAGCGGCGAGTTGGCGCTGGTGATCGGCCATGGCGCCGATGAGATGCGCAAGGCGGCACTCAAGTTTGCGCCGAAGGCCGAGGCTTTCGTCCAGGAAAAACGTCTCGGCACCGCGCACGCCGTGCTTGCCGCACGCGCAGCAATATCAAAAGGTTATGACGACATCTTGGTGATGTTTGGCGACACGCCGTTGATCGATCCGGAAGCGCTCGCGGCGGCGCGGCTGAAGCTGGCGGAAGGTGCGGCCGTCGTCGTGGTCGGCTTCCGTACGGAAAATCCTTCGGGCTACGGCCGGCTTATCGAAAAGGCCGGCAAGCTCGTGGCCATCCGCGAGGAGAAGGACTGCTCGGACGAGGAGAAGAAAATCACCTTCTGCAATGGCGGGCTGATGGCGGTCGCCGGCAGGCACGCGCTGAATCTGCTCGATCAAGTCGGCAGCAAGAACGCCAAGGGCGAGTATTATCTCACCGACATCGTCGAGATCGCCGCTGCGCAGGGACTTGATGTCGTAGCCACCGAAGCCAGTTTCGAGAACGCGCTCGGCATTAACAACCGTGCCGAGCTTGCCCAGGCGGAAGATATCTGGCAGCAGCGCCGCCGGCGCGAGGCGATGCTTTCTGGCGTTACGCTGATCGCGCCCGAAACCGTGTTCTTCTCGCACGACACCGAGATCGGCGCCGATACGATCGTCGAACCCAATGTCTGGTTCGGGCCGGGCGTGAAAATCGCCACGGGGGCCAAGATCCATGCCTTCAGCCATATCGAAGGCGCCACCATCGCGTCGAATTGCGATGTCGGGCCGTTCGCGCGGCTGCGGCCCGGGGCCGATCTGAGAAACAAGGCCAAGGTCGGCAATTTCTGCGAGGTGAAGCAGGCGATCGTCGAGGAGGGCGCGAAGGTCAACCATCTGACCTATATCGGCGATGCCCGCATCGGCGCCGGTGCCAATATCGGCGCCGGCACCATCACCTGCAATTATGACGGCTATTCGAAATTCTTCACCGATATCGGCGAAGGTGCCTTCATCGGCTCAAACTCCTCGCTGGTGGCGCCGGTGTCGATCGGCAAGGGCGGCTACATCGCCTCGGGCAGCGTCATCACCGAAAGCGTACCCGACGATGCGCTGGCCTTCGGCCGCGCCCGCCAGCGGACTCTACCCGGCAAGGGCAAGGAGTTGCGAGAGCGTTTTTCTCAGGCCGCGGCGGCCCGCAAAAAAGGGTAGACTAGCGGAACTCGGCGACAAGCTCGATTTCGCCAACGATTGCATCGTTGAAGGCCGACAGGTCTTCGGCCGGGATCCAGTATTCCAGATGCGCCCGGCTGCCGGCATGCTGGACGCTGTAACGGTCCAGAAAGCTGCGACGCACCTCGAAACGCGTCACGAAACCTGATCCGCTCGCGGGCACATTCCAGTCTCGGGCGATCTGGGTGGCATAGGCCTCGCTGGTGGCCGGATAGAAGATTGGCTGATCGGCAAGTCGAGGAGGAAAGGCGCGCATCCCTGCCCTCTGGATCAACTCCAGTTCGCGGGGCCCAACCGGACGCCAAAGCGTCACCGTGTCAATTCGTTCGTTCATAGCCGCATCATGTCTTTGACTGATTTCTGGAGCCGTTGAGCCGAGATAGGATACATAAGCGGAGAAACTGAGCAATTGCAGTAACCGGATTGCAAGTGCGCCCTGTCATGGTGCATCTGTGCAGGATAGTCCGGCTGATACCGGACGAAATGGAATGTGATTTTTCGCGACAGCCCGGCAGTCTCTAAATAGCGCCGGGTTTGAGGTCGGAATCGGGGGCAAGCGCCATGTGCGGTATCGTTGGAATTGTCGGTAACTCGCCGGTCGCGCCGCTTATCGTCGATGCGCTGAAAAGGCTCGAATATCGCGGCTATGACTCGGCCGGCGTCGCCACGATCGAGCACGGCAGGCTTGACCGCCGCCGTGCCGAGGGCAAGCTGGTCAATCTCGAGCGCCGGCTGAAGGACGAACCGCTCGACGGCATGATCGGCATCGGCCACACGCGCTGGGCCACACATGGCGTTCCGAACGAGAGCAATGCGCATCCGCATTTTTCCGACGGCGTCGCCATCGTCCATAACGGCATCATCGAGAATTTCGCCGAATTGCGCGACGAGCTGATGCGCGACGGCTACAGCTTCGCCTCGCAGACCGATACCGAAGTCGTCGCTCATCTGGTGGCGCGCGAACTGGCCAAGGGGCTGAAGCCGGTTGAGGCGGCGCACAAGGCGCTGAAGCGGCTGGAAGGCGCCTTTGCGCTCGCCATCATGTTCAAGGGCGACGAGGATCTGATCGTCGGCGCGCGCAATGGCCCGCCGCTCGCGGTCGGTCATGGCGACGGCCAGATGTTCCTTGGCTCCGACGCCATTGCGCTTGCCCCTTTCACCAATTCGATCACCTATCTGGAAGACGGCGACTGGGCGGTGGTGCGCCGCAACGAGGTCGATATCTTCGACATGGGCGGCAACAAGGTCGACCGCAAACGCCAACAGTCGCTCAGCACGAGCTTCATGGTCGACAAAGGCAACCGCCGCCATTTCATGGAAAAGGAAATCCATGAGCAGCCGGAAGTGATCTCGCACACGCTGGCGCATTATGTTGATTTCGTCAGCGGCGTCTCGAAGCCGCTCGACCTGCCGTTCGATTTCGCCAAGATCGACCGGCTGGCGATCTCGGCCTGCGGCACCGCCTATCTCGCCGGGCTGATCAGCAAATACTGGTTCGAGCGCTATGCGCGGCTGCCGGTCGACATCGATGTCGCTTCGGAGTTCCGCTACCGCGAGATGCCGCTGTCGAAGAACGATGCCGCTTTCTTCATCTCGCAATCGGGTGAGACCGCCGACACGCTGGCGTCGCTGCGCTACTGCCGCAAGGCCGGCATGAAGATCGGCGCGGTCGTCAATGTGCGCGAATCGACCATGGCGCGCGAATCCGACGTCATCCTGCCGACGTTGGCCGGCCCGGAGATCGGCGTCGCTTCGACCAAGGCGTTCACCTGCCAGCTTTCCGTGCTGGCCTCGCTGGCGGTGCGGGCGGGCGTGGCGCGCGGAACGATTTCGCAGGAGCAGGAGAAAACGCTGATACGCGAGCTGTCGGAAGCGCCGCGTTATGCGAACCAGGTGCTAAAGCTCGACGGGCAGATCGAAAAGGTCGCGCGCGACCTCTCGCACTACAAGAATGTGCTTTATCTCGGCCGTGACACCAATTTTCCGCTGGCCATGGAAGGTGCGCTGAAGCTCAAGGAGATCTCCTACATCCATGCCGAAGGCTATGCTGCCGGCGAGTTGAAACACGGCCCGATCGCGCTGATCGACGAGAACATGCCCGTCATCGTCATCGCGCCGCATGACCGCATCTTCGAAAAGACCGTGTCGAACATGCAGGAGGTCGCGGCACGCGGCGGCAAGATCATCCTGATCACCGACAGCAAGGGCGCCGCACACGCTACGGTGAAGACGATGGAGACGATCGTTTTGCCGGACGTGCCGGAAATCATCTCGCCGATCATCTACGCGCTGCCGATCCAGATGCTCGCCTATTTCACCGCCGTGTTCATGGGCACGGATGTCGACCAGCCTCGCAACCTGGCGAAATCGGTAACGGTGGAATAGGTCTCGTTTAAAAACTTCGCCATTCCAAAGCGCCTTGGGGTTCAGTAGTGTCGCGCTGCAAACACACGCTGCGGTGAACCATGTCGGATGCTCTCAAGACCTCAGGCATGACCCGGCTGAGAAACTATTTCCTGACCGGCTTCGTCGTTTGCGCGCCGCTGGCGATTACTGCCTACATTGCCTGGTCGCTGATCGGCTGGGTCGATTCCTGGGTGAAACCCTACATTCCGGTACGCTACAATCCGGACACCTACCTGCCGTTTCCAGTGCCGGGTTTTGGGCTGATCGTTGCCTTGATCCTCATCACCTTCATCGGCTTTATGACCGCCAATATCGTTGGCCGCGCCATCGTCAACTTCGGCGAGCGCCTGCTTGGCCGCATGCCGCTGGTGCGCGGCATCTACCGTTCGCTGAAGCAGATTTTCGAGACCGTGCTGTCGAACAAGGGCGACATGTTCCGCCAGGTCGGGTTGGTCGAATATCCGCGCAAAGGGGTCTGGTCCCTGGTCTTCGTCGCCAGCGAGAAGGAAACCGAGATCAACCAGAAGCTCGACCGGGAAGGCGATCCGCTGATTGCCGTATTCATGCCATGTACGCCCAACCCGACGACAGGCTTTCTGATGTATGTGCCGAAATCCGACATTGTGCTGCTCGACATGACAATCGAGGACGGAGCCAAGCTGATCGTGTCGGCCGGCTTGGTGGCGCCGGCGGTCAAAATAGTGACGGTGAACGGCGAGCAGATCCACGGCGCGCTTGCCAATCCTCCGCTCGACACGATGCCTCAGCCGGCACGCAGGAGCCGCACGGCCTCCTCGCGGCCGAACAGATAGAGCAACAGGCGCAGCGCCGTGCCGCGATCGGACTGCAATTCCGGATCGCGCGACAGGATCAGCCGCGCATCGTCGCGAGCGGCCTCGAGCAGGTCGGCATGCGCCTCGATGCGCGCCACCTGGAAGCCCGGCGTGCCGGACTGGCGGGTGCCGAGCAACTCGCCTTCGCCGCGCAGCTTCAGATCCTCTTCGGCGATACGGAAGCCGTCCTCGGTCTCGCGCATTACCGACAAACGGCGTTTTGCCGTCTCGCCGAGCGGATCCTTGTAGAGCAGCACGCACGATGAAGGCTTGTCGCCACGCCCGACCCGGCCGCGCAATTGGTGCAACTGGGTAAGGCCAAAACGCTCGGCATGCTCGATAACCATGATTGTCGCATCAGGCACATCGACGCCGACCTCGATCACTGTGGTGGCGATCAGGATACGGGTGTCACCCTGCTTGAAGGCGCGCATCGCCTCGTCTTTGTCGGTGCCTTTCATGCGGCCGTGCACCAGGCCGATGCGGTCGCCGAACAGCGGCTTCAGCGAGGCAAAACGGTCCTCGGCCGACATCAGCTTGATCTCCTCGGATTCCTCGACCAGCGGACAGATCCAGTAGATTTTCTGGCCATCGGCGACGGCGTCGAGCATGCGTCCGATCAGTTCGTCGAGCCGTTCAAGCGGCAAGGTGACGGTGCGGATCGGCTGGCGGCCGGCCGGCTTTTCCGTCAGCTTCGACACATCCATGTCGCCGAATGCAGTCAGCACCAGCGTCCGCGGTATCGGCGTTGCTGTCATCACCAGCATGTCGGGCGCATCGCCCTTGGCGGTAATGGCAAGGCGCTGGTGGACGCCGAAACGGTGCTGCTCGTCGATGACGGCGAACACGAGATCACGGAACGTCACCGTTTCCTGGAACAGCGCATGGGTGCCGACGACGATGTCGATGTCACCATTGGCTAGCCCGGTCAGCGTGTCGGCACGCTCGCGGCCCTTTTCGCGACCTGTGAGGACGGCGACACGCAGGCCGGCCCGTTCCGCCAACGGCGCAATCGTTGCCAGATGCTGGCGCGCCAGGATTTCGGTCGGCGCCATCAATGCCGCCTGGCCGCCGGCCTCGACGGCACGCGCCATGGCAAGCAGCGCGACCACCGTCTTGCCGGAGCCGACATCGCCCTGCAAAAGGCGCAGCATGCGTTCGGGGTCACCGAGATCGGCGTTGATTTCGGCAAGCGCCATTTCCTGCGACATGGTCAGCGAATAGGGGAGTGCCACGCGCAGTTGTTCGACTATGCGGCCGTCGCCGACGAGTGGCCGGCCAGATAATCGGCGGACCTTGGCCCGCACCAGCGCCAGCGATACCTGGCCGGCCAAGAACTCGTCATAGGCAAGGCGCCGCCACGCTGCGCCGTCGACAGAGACGTCGATCGGGTCGGCAGGATTGTGGATGCGGTTGAGCGCATCGCTAAAAGCAGGAAAGGCGTGGCGGCGCCGGAACTCACCGTCCTGCCATTCGGGCAGCACCGGCAGGCGGGCCAGCGCCTGGCCGATGGCCCGGCGCAGCACCTTGCCCGAGAGCCCGGCGGTCAGCGGATAGACCGGCTCGACCAGCGGCAGGTTTTCCGCGTCGCCGGCAAGTGCGATATGGTCGGGGTGAACCATGGTCGGGCGGCCGTTGAACCATTCCATGCGGCCGGAGACGACGACATGCTCGCCTGCGGGCATTGCTTTTTCGAGATAGGCGGCATGGGCATGGAAGAAGGTCAGCGCGATCTCGCCGGTGTCGTCATGGGCGTAGACCCGGTACGGGACCGACCTGTTGCCGCGTGGCGGCGGCTGGTGGCGATCGATGCGGACGTCGAGCGTAACGATGGCGCCTTCCGCCGAGCCGGCGATGCCAGGCCGGTTGCGGCGGTCGATGACAGTATGCGGCAGCACGAACAAGAGATCCCCGGCGCGCGCGGCCCGGTCGCCGAGGTCGGCTGCTACGACTTTTTCGATCAGGGCGCCAACTTTTGGCCCGACCCCGGCAAGCGAGGTGATCGGGACAAACAGCGGATCGAGGAGGGAGGGACGCATGATGTCAGCTTATGTTGCGGCGACTGTAGCGCAAGGCTGACACCGCCTTCTATCCACGCTATATGCGCCGCCTGGGCAAGGATGTTGCAAGATGACCGGAACGAAACGATCAAGCGAGGGGCTCGATGCCCGCCGCCGCAAGCTTCTGTTTCGTTCGTGGCACCGCGGCATGCGCGAGATGGACCTTATACTCGGCAGCTTCGCCGACGCCGAGATCGGCGCCTTGACCGGCGACGAAATCGACCAATATGAGAGGCTCCTCGACATTCCCGACACCGAATTCCTGCCTCTCGTCACTGGCGAACGCCCGGTTCCGGCGGATATCGACTGTGCCGTCCTGCAAAAAATCCTGGCTTCGCGCCGGGAGATGACCTTCTGAACAACGTGTAGCCATGAGCCTTATCCCTACGATCGGTCTGCCGAAAGGCCGCGCCGGCCAGTTCATCGTCGATGGCGTCGCCGACGGCTACGAAGCCTTTGCGCTGGTGCAGGCTGCGCGCGAGATCGCCCCCGACAAGCCGGTGCTGTTCGTGGCGCGCGACGGCCAGCGCCTGCCGGCGATCGTCGAGGCGCTTGCCTTTGCCGCGCCGGGCCTGCCGGTGCTGGAACTGCCGGCCTGGGACTGCCTGCCTTACGACCGCGTCTCGCCCGGCGCCGATGCCGCCGCAAGGCGGCTCGACGCACTGGCCGCAATGATTGCGCTGGCGAAAAAGCCGCACCGCGCCGTCGTCCTCACCACCGCGAATGCGCTTTTGCAACGCATTCCACCGGCTGAACTCGTCGAGGCGCAGACCTTCCACGCCAAACCCGGCAACCAGATAGACATGAACGTGCTGGTGTCGCGGCTGGAGAATTCCGGCTTCGAGCGAGTGCCGACGGTGCGCGGCATCGGCGAATTTGCGGTGCGCGGCGGCATTCTCGATCTCTTCGCGCCCGGCTGGACGGAGGCACTGCGCCTCGATTTCTTCGGCGATACGCTGGAATCGATCCGCGTCTTCGACACCGCAACCCAGCGCACCATCGGCCAACGCAAATCGATGGCGCTGCAGGCGATGAGCGAGGTGGCGCTGACGCCGGAAACTATCAGCCGCTTCCGCCGCGCCTACATCGAAGCCTTTGGCGCGCCCTCCCGCGACGATGGGCTCTATGCGGCGGTCAGCGAGGGCAGGCGGTTTGCCGGCATGGAGCACTGGCTGCCGTTCTTCTATGAGCGGCTGGAAACCGTGTTCGATTACCTGCCGGATGCGCCTGTGGTTTTCGACCATCTGGCGCATGAGGCACTGGCCGAGCGGCATACGCTGATTCTCGATCATTACGAGGCGCGCAAAAAACAGGCCGACGGCGCCTTGAAGGACGCGGTGCCCTACAAGCCGGTGCCGCCGGATCTGCTCTATCTGTCGCCCGAGAACCTGATTGCCTCGCTTGGCCCGCGCGAGGCGATAGATTTCACGGCCTTCGACGCGCCCGATGCCGGCGCGAAAAAGGTGTTCCATGCCGGCTCGCGCCACGGCCGCAGCTTCGTCGAGGAACGCGCCGATCCTAACGCCAACGTTTTCGACGTCGTCGTCAAACACATTTCCGACGAGCGCGCTGGACGCCGCCGCGTCATCGTCGCCGGCTGGACTGAAGGTTCGCTCGACCGGCTCGGCCAGATCCTGGTCGAGCATCACCTTGGCAATCTGAAGCCGGTGGCGACGCTTGCCGAAGCCGAAAAGCTTGAGCCGGGGCAGGCGGGACTGGCCGTGCTGCCGCTCGAATCCGGCTTCGAGACAGAGAAACTGGTCGTCGTCGCCGAGCAGGACATTCTCGGCGACCGGCTGATCCGGCGCTCGAAGCGCAAGAAGCGTGCGTCCGACTTTATCGCCGAGGCTTCGGCCTTGTCGTCAGGCGATATCGTCGTCCATGCCGACCATGGCATTGGCCGTTTCATCGGGTTGCGCACCATCGAGGCGGTTGGTGCGCCTCACGATTGCCTCGAGATCCACTATGCCGGCGACGATCGGCTATTCTTGCCGGTGGAAAACATCGAGCTGCTGTCGCGCTATGGCTCGGATTCGGCCGAGGCGACGCTCGACAAGCTTGGCGGTGGCGCCTGGCAATCGCGCAAGGCGCGGCTGAAGAAGCGCCTGCTCGACATGGCCGGGCAGCTGATCCGCATTGCCGCCGAGCGGCAAATGCGGGCAGCACCGGCGCTGGTGCCGGCGGAAGGCCTCTATGGCGAGTTTGCAGCGCGTTTTCCCTATGAGGAGACCGATGACCAGCAGACCGCGATCGATTCAGTCATGGATGATCTAGGCGCCGGAAAGCCGATGGACCGGCTGATCTGCGGTGACGTCGGCTTCGGCAAGACCGAAGTTGCACTTCGCGCCGCCTTCATTGGGGCGATGGAAGGCTTTCAGGTGGCCATAGTGGTGCCGACGACATTGTTGTCGCGCCAGCATTTCAAGACTTTCTCGCAGCGCTTCTCCGGCCTGCCGATCCGCGTCGCCCAGGCCTCGCGGCTGGTCGGCGCCAAGGAACTGGCCGAGACCAAGAGGGGCGTCGCCGAAGGCCAGATCGACATCGTCGTCGGCACGCATGCACTGCTCGGCTCCTCGATCTCGTTCAAGAATCTTGGTCTGCTGATCATCGATGAGGAGCAGCATTTCGGCGTCAAGCACAAGGAGCGGCTGAAGGATCTCAAGACCGACGTCCACGTTCTGACTTTGTCGGCGACGCCGATCCCACGCACGCTGCAGCTTGCCTTGACCGGCGTGCGCGAGTTGTCGCTGATCGCTACGCCGCCGGTCGACCGCCTGGCGGTGCGCACCTTCATCTCGCCCTTCGATCCGCTGGTCATCCGCGAGACGCTGCTCAGAGAACGCTACCGCGGCGGCCATTCCTTCTACGTCGTACCGCGCATCAGCGATCTCGCGGAAATCCATGATTTTCTGCGCGAATCTGTACCTGAGCTGAAAGTGGCGGTGGCCCATGGCCAGATGCCGCCCGGCGAGCTCGACGATATCATGAATGCCTTTTATGACGGCCAGTACGACGTGCTTTTGTCGACCACAATCGTCGAATCCGGCCTCGATATACCGACCGCCAACACGCTGATCGTGCATCGCGCCGACATGTTCGGCCTGTCGCAGCTCTATCAGTTGCGTGGCCGCGTCGGCCGTTCGAAGGTGCGCGCCTATGCGCTGTTCACGCTGCCCGCCAACCGCAAGCTAACCGATACAGCCGAGCGTCGGCTGAAAGTGCTGCAGTCGCTCGATACGCTAGGCGCCGGTTTCCAGCTGGCCAGCCACGACCTCGATATCCGCGGCGCCGGCAATCTGCTTGGCGAAGAGCAGTCGGGCCACATCAAGGAGGTCGGTTTCGAGCTCTACCAGCAGATGCTGGAGGAGGCGGTGGCCGAAGTGAAGGATTCCGGCGAGGTGCAGGACGGCGGCTGGTCGCCGCAGATCGCCGTCGGCACGGCGGTGATGATCCCGGAAAGCTACGTCCCGGATCTGCAGCTCAGGCTGGCGCTCTATCGCCGTCTTGGCGATCTCGAAAATACGGAAGAGATCGATGCTTTCGGCGCCGAGCTGATCGACCGGTTCGGGCCGCTGCCGGAAGAGGTAAAGCATCTGTTGAAGATCGTCTTCATCAAGGCGCTTTGCCGCAAGGCCAACGTGGAGAAGCTCGACGCCGGGCCGAAAGGCGTCGTCATCCATTTCCGCAAGCGGGAATTCGCCAATCCGGTCGGGCTGGTCAAGCTCATCGGCGAACAAGGCTCGCTGGCCAAGATCCGACCCGACCAGAGCGTCGTCTTCAGCCGTGACTGGGCGACGCCCGAGAAGCGGCTGGCTGGCTCAGCGGTTGTCATGACGCAGCTGGCGCGGCTGGTGGAGAAGGCGGCGTAGCAGCGCGTCGGTGGTGCTCTGGGCACAACCGCACCGGCACTTTCGCCGTGCCGTGCTCATTCGCCACGCGACCACTTCCGGTCTAGAATAGGAAATCGGCTTCGTGTATGGAGCCGCGACCCCATATGGGGCGGATTGGCGGGCGATGGCGTCCGTGTGAAAGAGCGTTAGGTGCTTCGATGACGAAATGGTCGCCGAATTCGTGGAGAGCTAAGCCGATCCAGCAGGTTCCTGCCTATCCGGATCTTGCCGCGCTGAGGAACACGGAAGCCCAGCTTGCCACGTTTCCGCCGTTGGTTTTTGCAGGTGAGGCACGCAAGCTGAAGAAGCAGCTTGCAGCCGTCGCTGCCGGTGACGCATTCCTTCTGCAGGGCGGCGATTGCGCCGAGAGCTTCGCCGAACATGGCGCCGACAATATCCGCGACTTCTTCCGCGTCTTCTTGCAGATGTCGGTGGTGCTGACCTTCGCCGGCGCCCAGCCGGTGGTGAAGGTCGGCCGTGTCGCCGGCCAGTTCGCCAAGCCGCGCTCGTCCGACAATGAGACCAAGGGCGGTGTGACGCTGCCGAGCTATCGCGGCGACATCATCAATGGCATCGAGTTCGATGCCAAGTCGCGCATTCCCGATCCTGCAAGACAGGAGATGGCGTACCGCCAGTCGGCGGCAACGCTCAACCTGTTGCGTGCCTTCGCCCAGGGCGGCTACGCCAGCCTGGAGAACGTGCATCAATGGATGCTCGGCTTCGTCTCCGACAGCCCGCAAGGCGAAAAATATGAATCGCTCGCCAACCGCATCACCGAGACGATGGACTTCATGAAGGCCGTCGGCATCACCTCGGAGACCAATTACGCGCTGCGCGAGACCGATTTCTACACCAGCCACGAAGCGTTGCTGCTCGGTTATGAGGAGGCGCTGACCCGCGTCGATTCGACCTCCGGCGACTGGTACGCCACCTCCGGCCACATGATCTGGATCGGCGATCGCACGCGCCAGCCCGACCATGCCCATGTCGAATATTGCCGTGGTATCAAGAACCCGCTCGGCCTGAAATGTGGCCCGTCGCTGACGCCGGAAGGCCTCTTGCAGCTCATCGACCTGCTCAATCCGGAGAACGAGCCGGGACGGCTGACGCTGATCGCGCGTTTCGGTTCCGACAAGGTTGCTGACCACCTGCCGAAGCTGGTGCGCGCGGTGCAGAAGGAAGGCCGCAGCGTGGTGTGGTCGTCCGACCCGATGCATGGCAACACCATCGAGGCCGCCGGCTACAAGACACGGCCGTTCGACCGCATCCTGAAGGAGGTGCAGACCTTCTTCGAGGTGCATCGCGCCGAAGGCACGCATCCGGGCGGCATCCATGTCGAGATGACCGGCAAGAACGTCACGGAATGCACCGGTGGCGCCCGCGCCATCACCGCCGAAGAGCTGCAGGATCGCTACCACACCCATTGCGATCCGCGCCTCAACGCCGACCAGGCGATCGAGTTGGCGTTCCTGGTCTCCGATCTGCTCAAGAAGACCCATCCGGTGCAGCACAAGCAGGCCGTCAATGGCTGATACGATCTGAACTGTGATGTCATTGAAGAAGCGCCGGGCGAAAACCGGCGCTTTTTCTATTCAATCCCGCCGGTGTCGCGTTTGCTCGTGCCTAACGCGCGCAAAACTGGAATCCTGCCAGGCGATGGCAAATTGCATCGGGAGGCCGACATGGCTGACAGTCACAGCGGATCATGCTTGTGCGGGGCAGTGCGGTTCCAGACACGAGGACCGCTACGCGGTGTCGTCTACTGCCATTGCTCGCAGTGCCGGAAGCAGAGCGGGCATTTTTATTCGGCGACCAATGTTGCCGACCGCGACATCACAATCACCGGCGCGGAGAGCATCACCTGGTACGAGGCTTCTCCGTTCGCCAGGCGCGGCTTCTGCAAGACATGCGGCTCTCTGCTGTTCTGGAAGCCGAGCGATGACGGCTATGTTTCGGTCATGGCAGGGCTGTTCGACGCGCCAACCGGGCTTCAAGGAGAATGCCATATCTTCGTCGGCGACAAGGGCGATTATTACGCCATCGATGACGGGCTGCCGCAGTTCGAGAAGTCGACACCGTCGATCAAGGTGGCAGGCGACTGATTTTTGAAGGGGTCGCCTTATTCCCTTGGTCCAGCCATTGCGCTAATCCCCTGCCGGTGATTCCGAAGGGTTTTGGCATGCAGCGGCTGATCGACGCTTTTTACAATTCGGTGCGGGCGTTTCGCAAACTGGCCGCCGGCGAGGAGGCCTTCCAGCTGGAGCTGACACTGCTCGTGCTTGCCTTGCCGCTCGGCTGGTTCCTTTCGGAATCGTGGCGCGGCTATGCGTTGCTGATCGGCGCGGTTCTGCTCATGATCATGATCGAGGTGTTGAACACCGGCATCGAGGCGGCATGCGACGCGTTCAGCCGCGAATTCAACATCGATATCCAACTGGCCAAGGATTGCGGTTCGCTGGCGGTGCTGATTTCGGTGGTGATCGCTGCCGGCGTCTGGGGCGTCGCCGTCATCGAGCGGATCCTCGGGGTACCGATCTGAGGTTTCAGACACTACATGCCGTCACTGCATTTCTCGTTTTGACCATGATCTTTGGAAGACCGGTACCACTTTTCGGGATCATGGTCTGAGGAAACCGATATGGCCGATACCGCCGGATTTCTGCTGCTCGAACGGGAGGGCCTGCCGGACGATCTTCGCTGGCTGGTTGAAAAATTTCCACGCGAGGTCTGGCAGGCGCATGCCAACATCCACGGCATAGCCAATATGTGGCTGCAGCGGCACGACATGTTCCGCGAGCTTGGCGGCATGCTCACCAGTGGTATTGGCGATTATCGGGATGGCAGGCTGAACGCGCAGGAATTCGCGCGCTGGTTCGCGCCGCGCCTCAACCATTTCCTCGGCAATCTCGACGGCCACCACAATGTCGAGGACCATCATTATTTCCCGGTCTTCGCCAAGGCCGAGACCCGTCTGAAGCGCGGCTTCGAAATCCTGGATGCCGATCACCACACAATCCATGAGGGACTGGAGCGCAATGGCCAGGCGGCAAATGCCTTCATCCGCACGCTTCAGGAGAGCGAAGACAAACAGCGTTTCGCCGCCGATGCCTATGCTGACGAGAACAGCCGGCTGATCGCCATGTTGACCCGGCATCTTGCCGACGAGGAAGACCTGATCATTCCGCTGATCCTCGAGAAGGGTGATCGTGCGCTCGGCATTGATTGACGATCAGCTTCCCTTGTGGAGTTCCTTCTTGGCGACGATATGGGCCGCGAGCCAGCCGAGGATGGCCGCAACGAGGCCGATTGCCAGAGCGATCAGCAACCGCTCGTGGCGGGCCAGCGCCTGGCCGACGATGTGCTCCGCGCCCAGTCCGAAGACATAACCGACAGTGCAGAACAGTGCCGCCCAGACTACCGACGAGATGGCGTTGAGGATGATGAAGCGCGCCGCGGCGATGCCCGACAGCCCGGCCGCGATTCCGCCGACCAGTCGCAGGCCATAGATGTAACGGTTCGACAGCACGAAAATGTTGGGATGAGAGGTGACAAGGCGGTAGTGCATCATTTTGAAATTGGCGGGCCTTGAATATGTCTCACCCACGCCATAACTCCATCGTAACATCTTGGGCCAATGATCGGAACAAGCCTCGCGCATGGGCGTTGCGGCTATGGTATCGTTTGTGTAACGTGTCCCCATATCTCGTTGGGGACGTTCGGCCTGATTCGAACGGAGATTTACATGCCAAAAGGACCACAAGGCCAGAGAAGGCCAGCGGACACCATCGCCCTTGCGGTAATGGTCGGCAAAATCGCGACCGGCGAGATCGAAGACAACAAGAAGTCGAACCGCACCAAGTCCGGCAAGGCTGGGGCGAAGGCTCGCGCGCAGAAATTGACGGCCGAGGAACGGTCAGCGATTGCCCGCAAGGCCGCAAACGAGAGGTGGGGGTGATGACTGTTAGTTCTGCCAGCGCCGCGAAATTCATTGCTCACTGCAGCGGATGGAACGCCACCAATCTTACAATCCAGAAAATTCTGTACATTGCTCAGGTCGTGCAATTGGGTCGCACTGGATCTAAACTGGTAGATATTGACTTTGAGGCTTGGGACTACGGCCCAGTAGCCCCTAGTCTTTACCGCCAGTTGAAAGGATTCGGAGCAAAACCAATACCAGAGACGGTCTTTTGGTCGGCCCCCGACATAAACGGCACACCTGAGGCAGAATTGCTAAAGGAGGCTTGCGGCATTCTTGCACAAAAGTCTGCTGGCGAGTTAATTCGAAATACGCATTGGTCTGGTGGGGCGTGGGCGAAGAAATATGTTCCCGGTGAGAACGAGATCATATCCGATGAGGATATGCTAGATGAATACAGAAACCGGGTCGAGAGAGCAGAAAAGCGAAAGGCTGCCTGAGGTAATCGATCCATCTCAGGATGTTATCGACGCCGCTCTCTATGAAAAAATTATTGAGAAAATCGAGCGCTTAGAGTACGAATTAACGTCCTCCAAGGATGAGCGTCGTGAAGAACGATACTATTGGATTGGAGGTATCGTTTTTTGCTAAACGCTATTTTTGCTAAGTTTCTTGATAACGACTTCATATTCTTAGTTTTGCTCGTGCCGCAGTTTTTCGTTATGGCAGCTTTGGCAAGATACCTTGGCGTCGATTGGGCTGTAGAAGCCATGGAGCGATCGGCCCAATGGGTTTCTGAGCACGTGAAACGAAAATGAACAAAATGCTTGATAACTGAATTTATCACGCTATATTAGAGGCATGAACAAGCTGCCTCTCACCACCCGCGTCCAAATCCTCTCCATGCTGGTTGAAGGCGCTTCCATGCGTTCCGTCGCTCGCGTGGCCGATGTCTCGTTCAACACCATTGCAAAGCTGATGATCGAGGCTGGCGAGGCTTGCGCCGCCTATCACGACGAAACCGTTCGCAACGTGCAGGCGAAAAGGGTTCAATGTGATGAGATATGGGCATTTGTTGCTGCCAAGCAGAAGAACGTTCCGAACATGAAAACGCCGGTCGATGGCGCGGGCGACGTTTGGACTTGGACCGCGCTCGATGCCGACAGCAAGATGATCATTTCCTATCTGGTCGGCGGTCGCGATAGCGAATATGCGCTGGCCTTCATGGATGATGTCGCCGCCCGCCTAGCCAATCGCGTCCAGATGACGACAGACGGCCACCGTGCCTACCTTGAAGCGGTCGAAGGCGCTTTCGGTGCCGATGTCGACTACGCGCAGTTGATCAAGATTTACGGCGCTTCGCCGGATAGCGCCAAGGGCCGCTACAGCCCCGCCGATTGCACCGGCATCAAGAAGAACCGTATCGAAGGCGACCCTGATATAGCGCACGTCAGCACGTCATACGTTGAGCGGATGAACCTCAATATCCGCATGGGCAACCGTCGCTTTACGCGGCTCACCAATGCATTCTCGAAAAAGATCGACAACCATCTGCACATGCTGTCGCTCTATTTTTGTCACTACAATTTTTGCAGAGTGCACAAGACGCTTCGCATGTCGCCGGCGATGGCTGCCGGCGTATCGGAAACCCTTCGCGATGTGGAATGGATTGTCAGCCTGATCGATGCGCGCGAAGCCGCACCTAAGCGCCCGGCGACCTACAGGAAAACGGCCCCAGCCTTGTGAGCCGGGGCCTTCTCAACTTTTAGAACAGATCAAGCTGCGACGACGAGACGCCGGGGAATTTCATCCCGGTATTGATCTCGCTTACGCGGCCCTGGTTGATCTTGAAATGTGCAGCGATGTCGTGCTGCGTCATCCCGAGATCGATCAGGAATTTGATCTTTGCCGCCATTTCCGGAGTAACGTCCGGCGAACGGCGGCGGCGAGGGAACGGGACAATGATGTCCTCTGACATGCGCGTTTTTCCTTGTGCCACGCGCACTATCCGAGTTGAAAGACCGCCCCAATTGCTGTAAGGAGTCCGAGTCAACGGGAAGCCTCAAAGCTTTCGATTCGACCTCGCCTGACTCGGATAGCAATCGACTTCAGGCTTGTCACTTAAAGGCGGTTCCGCACTGGTAATGCGGGCCGCCTTTTTGGTGATCCGAATCACCATGAACAAATTAGCAAAAGTCCACACGGAATCCGAGTCGATTTGTCGCAGCCCCCGGCTAAGTTGTGTGAAAAGCGCGGTTATCCCCGGAGGAACCAAAGTGAGTGTCGTGAGCGGTGTGGTGCTTTGTACATCCTCTGCCGAAGACTGTTCGAGCCCGAACGGTCGGCCTGTTCTCTTTGAGCGCATACAGGAATGGCTCGCGGAGCGCGCCGGCCCCTTCCAGCAACTTAACAGCGTCGAGGATAGCTTTGGCGGCAGCAAGCACCCGCAAATGTTTGTAGCCGGCGGCGGCTTCAACCATTTCCCTGAAGACGACTTTGCGGCCTACGTGATGTCGCTGCCTTGGCAAAACCCAGAAAACGTCGTGCTGGTGATCAAGCCCGAAGAAGGAGCGACCCGCGTCTTCAGGCACGAGAATTCAAACTGATGCACTACCGACAAGGCGGTAGGCGTGGCTGAAGCCCGGCCGGGCTCGGAGCCTGATCACGAATTTATGGTCGGCGAAGCTCCGTCCCAAGATGAAGAACAAGGTGTCGCCACCGAAGGCGCCGAGCGCGGCTGCGAGAAACGCCTGCCACGGGACGAAGACATGCTGATGCGCAAAAAAACCGCCAAGAATTGCGGCGCTTTCGCCCTCGGCGACGCAGCCCAGAAAAACCGCGACCAATCCATATTGCTCAATGAGACGATGGATGACTTCCGTCATGAAGACGTTCGCTGCTTCGACAGAATGTCGTCGATGCGCTTCACCTGCTCGGCCAGCCGGGCGATCTCGTCTCGCATGCCGATGATCTGGCTGTGGCGCAGTTCGTCGAGCTTTTCGTGTAACGCCATGATCTCGATCTCGGCCTTGAGATTAACCTCATAGTCGTGGGCGGCGTCGATACGATCGCGCTCCGTCTGGCGGTTCTGCGCCATCATGATCACTGGCGCCTGCAGGGCGGCAACCATGGAAAGCACGAGATTGAGGAAGATGAAGGGATAGGGATCGAAGGCGGCGCGCGACAAGAGCCAGACATTGCCTGCCGTCCACAGGATCAGGAAGCCAATGAATGCCAGGATGAAGGACCACGAGCCGCCGATCCGGGCGATGGTGTCGGCCAGGCGATCGCCAAACGTCTGGTGAAAGGCGACGGCCTTGTTGGTGTCCTTGGAGATCGTGGTGCGCTCGAGCGTAGATTGCAGTACCCGGCTTTCGAGCGCGCTGAGGCCGTCCGGCTTTCGCTTCAGCCAGCGGCTTGCCAGGTCCTCGATCGTTTTGTTCATCGTCGCCTCCGTCGTCAGCGATGAGGTAGAAGCTGCCGGTTCATACGGGAAGTGGTAGATTGACGCGATGGGGTCAGGAAACAATGGTGGATTTTCAGAAAATTCGCGCCCGTGCAGCGAAGCGCAAAGGCGGTGAGGCAGCGCTGACGTCGCTGCTGGGTCCTATGCCCGACAATGCCGCGGTGGCAAAAATTGCGGACGACCGGATCCTGTCGACCATGGCCGAGCGGGTTTTTGCCGCCGGCTTTGTCTGGCGGGTCATCGAGCAGAAATGGCCGGGTTTCGAGGAAGCATTTCTTGGCTTCGAGCCGAGGCGGCTGCTGTTCCAGCCTGACGATTTCTGGCACGATCTCACAGCCGACAAGCGCATCGTCCGCAATCCGCAGAAGATCAAATCCGTACGCGACAACGCAGCCTTCGTCGCGCGCGTGTCGAAGGAGCATGGCAGCTTCGGCAAGTTCCTGGCCAATTGGCCGGCGGATGACCAGGTCGGATTGATGGCCTATCTCGGCAAGCATGGCAGCCGGCTCGGCGGCAATACCGGCCAGTATTTTCTGCGCTGGCTGGAGTGGGACGCCTTCATCGTCTCGGCCGACATGACGGCAGCGCTGCGCGACGCCGGGCTCGACCTCGCGCAGAGCCCGACATCGAAGAAGGACCTGGACAAGATCCAAGTGCAGATAAACGCCTGGGCGGCGGAAACCGGGCTGCCGCGCCGGCACATTTCGCGCATTCTGGCAATGTCGATCGGCGAGAACCATCCGCCGGAAGCCTTGCGCGAATATATGGGCGAATAGGATCGACTGTTTGGTCCAAACGAACGCCATTGCTCGACGAATTTTGCCGCGCTAAACCCACGGGCATGACAGACAAGACCGCTCCAGACATATTGCGCATCGCCGTCGCCCAGCTCAATCCGACGGTCGGCGACGTCGCCGGCAATCTTGCCAAGGCACGCGAGGCGAGGGCGGATGCCGCCCGCCAAGGCGCCGACCTCGTGCTGTTTACCGAGCTTTTCCTTGCCGGCTATCCGCCTGAGGATCTGGTGCTGAAGCCCGCCTTCCTGAAGGCCTGCGAGCGGGCGGCGGAGGATTTCGCCGGCGATACCGCCGACGGCGGCCCGGGTTTCGTCATCGGCACGCCGTTGAAGCGCAAGACCGGCACGCACAATTCGATCATCTTTGCCGATGGCGGCAAGATCCTTGCCGAACGCTACAAGCTCGATCTGCCGAATTACGGTGAGTTCGACGAGAAGCGCGTCTTCCAGGCCGGCCCCGAGATCCAGGGGCCGGTCAATTTCCGCGGCGTGCGCGTGGGAGTGCCGATCTGCGAAGATATCTGGGGCGAGGTTGCCGTCTGCGAGACGCTGGCCGAAAGCGGCGCGGAAATCCTGCTGGTCCCGAACGGCTCGCCCTATTACCGCGGCAAGGTCGACGTCCGCCACCAGATCGTCATCCGCCAGGTCATCGAATGCGGACTGCCGATTATCTATGCCAACCAGCTTGGCGGCCAGGACGAGCTGGTTTTCGATGGCGCATCGTTTGCCATAGGTTCTGACAAGACGCTGGCCTTCCAGATGAGCCAGTTCGAGGAGACGGTCAACGTCACCACCTGGAAGCGAAAGAATGACATCTGGGTCTGCTCTGACGGACCGATGTCGAAAATCCCGGAGAAGGAGGAGGCCGACTACCGCGCCTGCATGTTGGGCCTGCGCGATTACGTCAACAAGAACGGCTTCAAGAATGTCGTGCTCGGCCTTTCCGGCGGCATCGATTCGGCGATCTGCGCGGCACTTGCCGTCGATGCGCTGGGCGAGGAACGGCTGCGCGCCGTGATGATGCCTTACCGCTACACTTCGAAGGACTCGCTGAAGGATGCCGAGGACTGCGCCCGCGCACTCGGCTGCCGCTACGATATCGTGCCGATCTTCGAGCCGGTCGAGGGCTTCCTGCACACGTTGACACAGCTTTTCGAGGGCACCAAGGAAGGCATCACCGAGGAAAACCTGCAGAGCCGGGCCCGCGGCACCATCCTGATGGCGATTTCCAACAAATTCGGCTCGATGGTGGTCACCACCGGCAACAAAAGCGAGATGTCGGTCGGCTACGCGACGCTCTATGGCGACATGAATGGCGGCTTCAATCCGATCAAGGACCTCTACAAGATGCAGGTCTATGCGCTGTCGCGCTGGCGCAACGCGCATATGCCGCCGGGTGCGCTCGGTCCGTCCGGCGAGGTGATCCCGAACAACATCATCGACAAGGCGCCCTCGGCGGAACTGCGAGAGAACCAGACGGACCAGGATTCGCTGCCGCCCTATCCGGTGCTCGACGACATATTGGAATGTCTGGTCGAAAACGAGATGGGTGTCGACGACATCGTTGCGCGCGGCCATGACCGGGCGACGGTGACGCGCGTCGAGCACCTGCTTTACGTCGCCGAATACAAGCGCCGGCAGGCGGCGCCCGGCGTGAAGATCACCAGGAAGAACTTTGGCCGCGACCGCCGCTATCCCATTACCAACCGGTTCAGGGATGGCGGGTAGGCGATTGGCTGCATAACGGTTTAGCCATGGCCAACCTTGAAATCAGCTTCGACCTGTCGCGGATCGATTTCCGGGCGACGTCCGACATTTTGAAGGAGAGCTATTGGGGCAGTGGCCGCAGCGACGAACAGCACCACCGCGCCTTCGCCAACTCACTGTGCGTCGGCGCCTATGTCGGCGGCAATCAGGTCGGCTTCGGCCGGGCGATCACCGACCGTACGGTATTTGCCTATCTCGCCGACATAATTGTCTGGCCGGGGTATCGCGGACAAGGCATCGGAACCCGGCTTGTCCAGGCGCTTATCGACCACCCGGACGTCAAGACGGTCACGCATTGGAGCCTGTCGACCAACGACGCCCATGCGGTTTACGAGAAGCTCGGCTTCAGGCCTTCCACCGACGGCCGCTATATGCGCTTCGACCGATGAGGGCGCACAACCCGCGATTGTTGCAAAATCGTCTCACTGCTTGGACCAGATGCGCTTTGGGCTATCTAGTGACTTGGCGCGGCGTTGAGGCGTCTCTATAAACACCTCTCCGCGATTCCCCTTCAGGAGGAACCGAATGCCAGGATTTGACATCGTTATGCGAGGCCGCGAAGCCTAGGTCTTGGTCAGCGCGCCGCGAGATAGCCTCGCGGCAAGGCTGAACCGAGGCAGGTATTTCGCCGCTGCCGGTCGCCGCCCCTCTACAGGGCCGCCAAATACGCCAAACCTCCGCATCTCCGGGCGCCTAGCGGCGCCGACGCGGTATTTCAATTTCTACTTTCGTGGGATCGGGCTCGTTTGCGCCCGAATGACATCATGACTCGTTTTCGAATAGATTTGCGCGCGGGCGCCTTTCGCAGCGTTCTTGGCTTCACGCTCAGCCATTGGCGGCGTCAGCCGTGGCGGCTTGCCGGCATTATGGGCACGTTCCTGCTCTCGACCTTGGCCGACGTGCTGACGCCGCTCTATTCCGGCCGGCTGGTGGATGCCGTCGCCAGCAGTGCTGCGGCCGACGATGTTGCGTGGAACGCGGCGACAGCGGCCTTTTCGATGCTGGTGGCCCTGGCGCTCACCGGTGTCGTGCTGCGCAATCTCGCCTTCATGGCCATTGTCGAGCTGACGTTGAAGATGATGGCGGATATCGCCGCCGACGCCTTCCACCGCGTCCAGCGCTTCTCCACCGACTGGCACGCCAACAGCTTCGCCGGATCGACGGTGCGCAAGATAACGCGCGGCATGTGGGCGCTCGACCTGCTCAACGACACGATCCTGATCGCGCTGCTGCCATCGGTCGTCATGCTCGTCGGCTCGACGCTGCTGCTTGGCTGGTTTTGGCCGCTGATGGGTGCTGTCGTCGCCACCGGTTCGGTTCTGTTCATCGCGGTGACGACGATGCTGTCGCTTGGCTATGTCGCGCCCGCGGCAAGGCTTGCCAATGCGTGGGATACACGGCTCGGCGGCTCGCTGGCCGACGCGGTGAGCTGCAACGCCGTGGTCAAGGGTTTTGGCGCCGAGGAACGCGAGGAGACGCGGCTTGCCGAGGTCGTCGCTAAATGGCGCGGTCGCACGCGCCGCACCTGGATGCGCGGCACCGTCAACGGCACCACGCAAGGGACGATGCTGCTGCTTTTGAGGGCAGCGGTTATCGGATTCTCCCTGCTGTTGTGGTCGTGGGGGCAGGCGAGCGCCGGCGACGTCGCCTTCGTGTTGACCTCATTCTTCGTGCTGCAAGGCTATCTGCGCGACATCGGCACACATATCCGCAATCTGCAGCGCTCGATCAACGACATGGAGGAACTGGTCGACTTCCAGTCCGAACCACTCGGCATCGAGGATCGGCCCGGAGCCAAACCGATCCGGATCACCGATGGCCGTATCACCTTCGACAAGGTCACGTTCCATTATGGCAGCCACCGCCTGCCGCTCTATCGCGACTTTTCGGTGGACATCGCGCCGGGCGAACGGGTTGGGCTGGTTGGCCATTCGGGCTCCGGCAAGACGACATTCGTCAAGCTGATCCAGCGCCTCTACGACGTGACTGCGGGCAATATCCTGATCGACGGCCAGGATATTGCCAATGTGGCGCAGGCGTCGCTGCGCGCACAGATCGCGATTGTCCAGCAGGAGCCGATCCTGTTTCACCGGTCGCTGGCCGAAAACATCGCCTATGCCCGGCCGGCCGCCATGCAGGCCGAGATCGAGCACGCGGCGCGATTGGCCAGCGCGCATGACTTCATCGCCAATTTGCCGAAAGGCTATGGCACGCTGGTCGGCGAGCGTGGCGTAAAGCTATCGGGTGGTGAGCGTCAACGCGTTGCAATCGCACGCGCCTTTCTTGCCGATGCGCGCATTCTCATCCTGGATGAGGCAACGTCGAGCCTCGATTCGGAATCGGAGGTGCTGATCCAGCAGGCGATGGAGCGCTTGATGGTCGGCCGCACGACGCTGGTCATTGCCCACCGGCTGTCGACGGTGCGGGCGCTGGACAGGCTTTTGGTGTTCGATCGCGGCCGCATCGTCGAAGAGGGCTCGCATGACCAGCTGATCCGGCTGCAAGGCGGCATCTACCGCCGGCTGTTCGAACGCCAGGCGCTTGAGCTGACCAAAGGCATGGTGATCTGACGGTTGCGGCGCCGCGCGTCCTGATGGACGCGTGGCGCTGCAGTCTTTTCTTCGCCTTCGTCATGTTCTATGTCTGCCGCCGAGCGCGGGGGCGCGTCTTGTCAATAGCAAAACCATCCGGTACGCCCCGCTCATGACAGTTACCGTCCGTTTCGCCCCGTCACCGACCGGCCGCATCCATATCGGCAATGCGCGCACCGCTCTGTTCAACTGGCTGTTCGCCATCAAGAACAAGGGCCGCTTCATCCAGCGCTTCGACGACACCGACGTTGCCCGTTCGACGCAGGAATTTTCCGACGCCATCCTTTATGACCTGCATTGGCTGGGCATCTTCCCCGACGCCACGGAGTATCAGTCGCGGCGGGTCGAAATCTATGATGCCGCACTGCAGAAGCTGAAGGAGGCGCGCCTCGTCTATGCCTGCTATGAGACGCCTGAAGAGCTCGACCTGAGGCGCAAGGTGCGCCGCACGCGTGGCCTGCCGCCAGTCTATGGCCGCGAGGCGCTGACGCTGGCACCCGAGCAGGTGGCGGAATATGAGGCCGATGGCCGGCGGCCGCACTGGCGCTTTCTGCTGCCCAACTTCAGCAGCGATCCGCTGCAGCCGGAGCGCACCGAAATCCAGTGGAACGACCTGGTGCGCGGCGAAGAGACCGTCGACCTCGCCTCGCTTTCAGACCCGGTTCTGCGGCGTGAGGACGGCACCTACCTCTATACATTGCCTTCGGTTGTCGACGACATCGACATGGGCGTCAGCCATGTCATTCGCGGCGACGACCACGTCACCAATACCGGCGTCCAGATAGCCCTGTTCCGAGCACTTGGCGCGGAGCCGCCGGTGTTCGGCCACCACAATCTCCTGACAACGGCATCAGGCGAGGGACTTTCGAAGCGCACCGGCGCGCTGTCCATCCAGAGCCTGCGTGAGAGCGGCATCGAGCCGATGGCGATCGCTTCGCTGGCGGTGCTCGTCGGCACCTCGGAAAACGTCGTGGCGGTGCCAACGATGGCCGAGCTAGCCGAGCGCTTCGATCCGGCTGCAACATCGAAATCCGCCGCCAAATTCGACCCGGACGAGCTCTTCGTGCTCAACCGCACGCTGCTGCATCACATGCCGTTTTCCGAGGCGCGCGACCGGCTGATCGTGCTCGGCATCTCCGGCGAACAGGCCGAGCCTTTCTGGCTGGCCGTGCGCGGCAATCTCGACAGGCTGGCCGATGCGGCGATCTGGTGGCGTACGCTTCGAGACGGTCCAGAGGAGCCGGCGGAGTTTTCCGACGATGACCGCGACTTTCTTCGCCAGGCGTTCGAACTGCTGCCGGAGGAGCCTTGGAACGGCACCGTCTGGAAAGACTGGACCGGCAAGATCCGAGAGGCGAGCGGCCGTAAGGGCAAGGCGCTGTTCATGCCGCTCAGGCTGGCGCTTACGGGACAGCCTTCGGGTCCGGAGCTTGCAGATCTGTTGCCGCTGCTGGGTCGGGAAGGAACGTTGGCCCGACGACCCTGACCTTGCGCTGTTCTGGCGGGGGCAGGGACGTCGGCGAAGGCACGGGCTTGACGGCAAGGCGTCTGATCGCCTCACGGTCGAGACCGTCTTGCGCATTGGCCAAGGACTCCGGGTCGGCGCCCGGATCAGGCCTAGCAACCGGCAGCGGAATGAACGGGGTACTCTCTACATTCGCCTCAGATTGTGCCCGGGTTGGCGGGTTGCCGGCGATGATCTCGAAATTCTGCGCGGCATTGCAGCCGCAGGTCGGCGGCCGCGGCATGTCGGACTGCTTGTAGAGGTAGGCCGTCGGCAGTTCGATATAAGGCCTGCCGGTCACCGAAGACGTCATGGACGCCGAATCGCCATTCATGCCGCGCGTGTAGAAAACCTGCATTTCTGTGCCGGGGCAGCTCGATTCGCAATTCTTCTGGTCGCGCTCGAAATCGCCCAGTGAGGCGGCATTCGACATCGGAAAGAAATAACCGTCGCAGGTCCGCACGCACATGGTGCGGAATTCGCCTCGCGGCTGGCCCAACTCGTCGGCGTTGTTGAGCATGGTGCGAATGTTGCGCGGCTGACTTAGTTCTTCAGCCTGGTCGGGCTCTTCAGGCTGATCGGGCGCACCGGGTTCAGTTGCGTCACTGCCCAAAAGCTGGTCGAGCAGGTTTCGCTTGCCGTTTTCACGGCTGGCTTCGCGGACCGGCGCGGGCGTCCGCGCCGCCCCATCATCGCGGCAGCCATTGGCGTCAAGCAGCGTCAATATGCGCGCGCGATCGCGTCGCGAACCACCGCCGGCAAGGTCGGCGCGCTTGGCCTGGAGGGCGTCGAGATTGGCTGCCATGCGATCGATGGTGGCGTCGAGTGCCGCGCATGCATTGGCGTTGCGGCGAGACAGCGAAAAGCCGCAGCCGGCGCTGCTGGCCTGGCTGACGGCCTTTGAAATCTGCTGGCGCTGCCGGACGATTGCGTCGTCATATTTCCTGAGCAAAGCCGGTTTGCCGCCGCCACCACGAGAAGCGGCGGCAAGATCGGCTTCAAGCTGGCGGCAGAGGCGCGGAGCGGCCTGCGCCTGAGTGACGGCAATGCCGCACAGTAGCAGAGCGCCGAGCAGCGCGGCGGCCCGCGTCAGCTTCCAACATGCGCCCGTCATCCCTCCGAAACTCCGCCTGCCTGTCGTTCAGAAAGCTACCGCGCTTGCGGTTAACCGTTTGTTTAGCATACCGCCGATTCCGGCTTCATCCCAAATCGGATGGCTTGCGCCGGTGCGCGGCTTCGACCACGACCAGCGCTGTCATATCGACCACGCCGCACGACATACTCGGACAGAGCCACGACCGAGACATCCTGGCGATGCACGAAAAAGGCGTATTCGCCCAGAAGAATGCCCGGATCCAGAATGCCCGGAGGCTTGGCATGACCGCGATTACCCGTCGAGCCGCAGTGCAGTTTGGTCTTTTGTGCCTGGCGATGCCGGATGCCATGGCGCAGGAAAAGCCCATCACGCCGGATTGGGGTACCAAATTGGTCGAAGCTGCCCGTGAGCAGATCGGCGTCACCATGCTCTACGATCCGACCTATACACGCCTGGCCTATCCGGGCGGGGACGTTGGGCCCGAGCGGGGTGTGTGCACGGATGTCGTGATCCGTGCCTATCGCCGCGCCTTCGATCTCGACCTGCAAGAATTGGTGCATGAGGATATGCGGGCCAATTTTGCCGCCTATCCGAAGGCTTGGGGCTTGAAGGCGCCCGACCGCAACATCGACCACCGCCGTGTGCCCAACCTTGCGGTCTATTTCGAGCGGCGCGGTGCTGCCTTGCCCGTCAGCCAAGACCCGGCCGACTATCGGCCAGGGGATCTCATCGCCCAGATGCTGCCCGGCAATCTGTCGCATATTGCCATCGTGTCGTCCAATCGCTCCACTTTGGTACCGACAAGAAGACTGGTCATTCACAATATCGGCGGCGGCGCCAGGGAAGAGGACACTTTGTTTGCCTTCAGGCAGACAGGACATTTCCGGTTCAGGCCAATCTGAGAAAGCCCGCGGCTATTCCAGATCGACGATGGCTTGCGCCTTGTGCGCGGCTTCGACCACGGCCAGTGCCGTCATATTGACGACGCCGCGCGACGTCACCGACGGCGTCAATATATGCGCCGGGCTGTCGGTGCCGAGCAGGATCGGGCCGACATGCAGCGCGTCCATCATTGTGCGCAGCGCCGTCAGTGTGATGTTCGCCGAATCGAGATTGGGGAACACCAGCAGATTGGCTTCGCCTTTCAGCCGCGAATGCGGATAGACGCGTTGGCGCAGCTGCTCCGATAGTGCCGAGTCGGCATGCATCTCGCCGTCGCATTGCAGGTCGGGCGCGATGCGCGCCAGGATTGCCGCTGCCTGCCGCATCTTCATGGCGCTTGGCGAATCGCGAGAGCCGAAATCAGAATGCGAAAGCAGGGCTGCCTTGGGCTCGATGCCGAAACGCTGAATTTCCTCGGCCGCCAAAACGGTCATTTCCGCTATTTCTTCGGCGGTCGGGTCGACGGAGACATGGGTGTCGGTGAGGAAAATGATGCCGCGCTGCGAGATCAGCATGGAGAGCGTCGACAGGTCGCGATCCCTAATGCCGGCGCGTGGCCCGATGATCAACGTCACGTTGCGCAGATGGCGCTCGAATCGGCCTTCGAGGCCGCAGACCATGGCGTCGGCGTCGCCGCGCTTCAGGGCAAGGGCCGCGATCACCGTATTATCGGTGCGCACCATGGTGCGCGCGGCTTCCGTCGTCACCCCACGCCGGCCGGCAAGCTCGATCAAAAGGTCGACATAGTGGCGGTAACGCGGATCGTCTTCCGGGTTGATCAAGCCGAAATCGATGCCCGGCTTGATGCGCAGCCCGTAGCGCTTCAGCCGCACCTCGATGACATGCGGGCGGCCGATCAGGATCGGTTCGGCAATGCCTTCCTCGAGCACGACCTGCGCGGCGCGAAGCACGCGCTCGTCCTCGCCGTCGGCATAAATGACGCGCTTGGCGCTCGACGTCTTGGCCATCGAGAATACCGGCTTCATGACCAGGCCGGAGCGGAAGACGAAGCGGTTCAGCTTGTCGATATAGGCGGCGAAATCTGTGATCGGCCGGGTCGCGACGCCGGTCTCGCACGCTGCCTTGGCGACAGCAGGGGCAATGCGCAGGATCAGCCGCGGATCGAAAGGCGAGGGGATCAGGAACTCCGGACCAAAGATCGGCGTCTCGCCGGAATAGGCACGCGCGGCAACGTCGGACGGCTCTTCGCGGGCAAGCGCTGCAATCGCTCGCACGGCGGCCATTTTCATCTCTTCGTTGATGGCGCTTGCACCACAATCCAGCGCGCCACGGAAGATGTAGGGAAAACAGAGTACGTTGTTGACTTGGTTGGGGAAATCGGAGCGGCCTGTGCAGATCATCGCGTCGGGCCGTGCTGCCCGCGCCGCTTCCGGCATGATCTCGGGATTGGGGTTGGCCAGCGCGAGGATCAACGGCTTGGGCGCCATGTGGTGGAGCAGTTCCGGTTTCAGTACGCCGGCGGCAGACAGGCCGAGAAACACGTCGGCGCCGGGCAGAACGTCAGCCAGCGCGCGCGCCTCGGTATCCTTCACGTAGGGGTCTTTCCAGCGGTCCATCTCCTCGACGCGGCCCTTATGGGCGACCCCGAACCGGTCGGTGACCCAGATGTTTTCGACCCGCGCGCCGAGCGAGACCAGAAGGTTGAGGCACGCAAGCGCCGCAGCACCTGCGCCCGACGTGACGATCTTGATGTCGGAGATGGACTTGCCGGCGAATTCCAGCCCATTGAGCACAGCGGCGGCGACGATGATGGCGGTGCCGTGCTGGTCGTCATGGAAGACCGGTATGCCCATGCGGGCTTTCAACTGTTCCTCGACTTCGAAGCATTCGGGCGCCTTGATGTCTTCCAGGTTGATGCCGCCGAAGGTTGGTTCCAGCGCCGAGATCGTCTCGACCATGCGCTCGATGCCCGGTGCATCGATCTCGATGTCGAAGACGTCGATGCCGGCGAACTTCTTGAACAGTACGGCCTTGCCTTCCATCACCGGCTTGGAGGCGAGCGGACCGATATTGCCGAGGCCCAGCACCGCCGAACCGTTGGTGACAACGCCGACCAGATTGGCGCGGGCTGTATAGTCGGCGGCGGTTGCCGGGTCGTCGCGGATTTCAAGGCAGGGGGCGGCGACCCCCGGCGAATAGGCAAGCGCCAGGTCGCGCTGATTGCCCAGTGGCTTCGTCGCCTGGATTTCCAGCTTTCCGGGACGGGGGTGCTTATGGAAATAGAGCGCTGCTTCGTCGAGGTCGGATCGGGCCGCCTTCTTGCTTTCGCCTGTCATGACGGCCGCCTCCTCAGTTCAGTCCGTTTGGTGTTTTGAGTCTCTTAGCATGCAGCCGCAGCTTTTCGAGGGGTGATATGTCGCAAGCGCGACGCTCTGCCTCGCATTAGCCTAACTTTGCGATCTGCTGTGGAAGATGTTTGCGACGAAGTAGTGCTGCGGCGAGCTATGTCGGCGCCGGTTCGAATGATCATTATGTGTGGAGGGCGGTCGCTTAGTTCTCGACGATAAAGGTGCCGTCCGTGTCTTGGTAGACGAACAACTCGACGGCGTCGTGCTTTTGACGGTCGGTCGAGATCGCGACGAAGTCATCCCCTTCCAAGTGAAAGGTAATCTCTTGATCGGTAGATGTGACGCGTTCGATGTGCGAACCGCTTGCTGCGTCACTCATGCGCAGCGACACCTCTGAATAGGCGGTAAGGCCGGTGCCGTCGGAGAAAAGAACAGTAATCCCGTACCCTTCTTCACTTCTTCCAACGGACCGTATCGACTTGCCGATCATTCTTTCTGCGAAGGTTTTCACAGTACTCCTCCCGATCCGTCGTTAGGAGAAACAGGATCAGTCGGTGGCAGGCGAACCTTGGCTTTAGCAATCATCCATTCGACTACTTCAACGGAAACCTCGGGCTGACCTAAGGTAATCGTCATCTTTCCATCAATGTCCGAGAAAAAAATCTCGCCCACTATGTGATTGTCCTGGTCGACGAGCTCCAGGTACATGCCATCCCGTTGAACATCACTGCCAATCGTTGCTTCATAATTCCGCCCGGCCAGTTCAACCATGCCGCCAGTATCTGCGAAAGACGCAAGGCCCGCAATGGATGGAAAGCGGACGCTACAGTCCCGTCGAAAGGCGGCTCTGCAGCGCTTGCACCTCTTCTCGCGAAAGGGGCGCGCTCTCGTCTGACAGGAAGAACAGAACCTCCAAGACGCCCTCGTCCGCAAAGTTGAAGTCGTCGCTCATGATCAGCGCATCGGCAACATAGGCGGCGGCTTGGACCGGGAGCGTGCCGTCCGCCAGCCCGTTAACCAGCACGTCCACATGCCGACGGTCAATGATCGTATTTGGCCCCTCAGTGATGATGACATGCCCCACGGAGCCAGGCTTGGATGCGGCGGTCACGCATTCGGTCACTTCGGCTTCAATCTCCTGCCAAAGCTCGTCCGGTAGTTTGTCGCCGTTGAGGAAGGATACGAGGGACGAGTGTTGCATTGGCGGAGCTTATGCTGATGGCTACAACGTCCGCAATGGGTCGTTTCCCGCCGTTCCCAGCGGATACCAAAGCGTCAGATACCCACTAAAACGCGCTGACATAGAGGCCGCCGTCCACCGGTATGTTCTGTCCGGTCAGATAGCCGGCATGGACCGAGCACAGGAAGGCGCAGATCTGGCCGAATTCCTCCGGCGTGCCGAGTCGCTTGGCCGGAACATTGGCCGCTGCTTGCGCCTTGCGCGCGGCGGCGGCGGCCGGATCTTCGGGCGTGCCGGCCTCGTGCGGGCCGCGCAGCCGGTCGGTATCGAGTTTTCCCGGCAGCATGTTGTTGATCGTCACATTGCGGTCGATCACCGTGCGCGCGACGCCGGCGAGGAACGAAGTGAGGCCGGCGCGGGCGCCGGACGACAGGTCGAGGCCGGGGATAGGAACATAGACCGACAGCGAGGTGATGTTGACGATGCGGCCGAAGCCGCGCGCCGCCATGCCGTCGATCACCGCCTGAACCAGTTCGACAGGGGTCACCATGTTCTGGGTGACGCCTTCGAGGATCTTTTCGCGGTCGAGCGCGCGGAAATCGCGAAACGGCGGACCGCCATTGTTGTTGACGAGGATGTCGGGATCGGGGCAGGCGGCAAGCAGCGCCTTCTGGACATCGGGCTTGGATACGTCGCCGACGATTTCGGTCACCTTGACGCCGAATTTCTCGCGCAGTTCAGCGGCAGTTTTGGCCAGCACGTCGGCGTTGCGGCCATTGACCACCAGATCGCAACCTGCCTCTGCCAGTGCCATGGCGCAGCCGCGTCCCAAGCCTTTGCTGGAAGCGCAGACGATGGCCTTCTTGCCGCGAATGCCGAGATCCATGGTGATTTTCTCCTCCGATTGCCGCGGCAACCTATCCGGATGGCTGGACCAATCGCAACCGTCATACGGTTGTTGCATGAATCGGGGCATAGCCTCACGCGAAAGCAACGGTGACAAATGATGTCCGGCGCAGAGCCCCGCACTTTCCGCAGCATGTTCATCTCCGACGTCCATCTCGGATCGAAGGCGGCGAAGGCCGAGTTCCTGATCGATTTCCTGCGCCATCACGATGCCGATATCATCTATCTCGTCGGCGACATCGTCGACGGCTGGCGCTTGAGACGAAGCTGGCATTGGCCGCAGAGCCACAATGACGTCGTCCAGAAATTGCTGCGCAAGGCGCGCAAGGGCGCCAGCATCACCTACATCGCCGGCAATCACGACGAGTTCGCGCGCCAGTTCCAGGGCGTGCATTTCGGCGGCATTGTCGTCGCCGATCGCGCCATCCACGAGACGGCCGATGGCAAACGCCTTCTTGTCATCCATGGCGACCAGTTCGACACCGTCGTCCATAATGCGCGCTGGCTGGCCTATCTCGGCGACTACGCCTATGACGCGGCGATGCTGGTCAACCGCGTCATCACGCGCCTGCGCCAGGTGCTCGGCCTGCCTTACTGGTCGTTCTCGTCCTGGGCCAAGGTCAAGGTCAAGAAGGCGGTGAATTTCATCGGCTCGTTCCAGACCGTGCTGACCGAGGAGGCGCGCCGCTCGCATGTCGACGGCGTGATCTGCGGGCACATCCACCATGCCGCGATCGAACGCTATGAGGACGTGCAATACATCAACACCGGCGATTGGGTGGAGAGCTGCACGGCGGTGGTCGAGCATTTTGACGGCCGGATGGAGATCCTGCACTGGGCGCATGTCCTGCCGGAGACTCCGGTCGGCAGCGAGGTGCTCGTGCCGATCGACATCAAGGGCAGGGCAGTCCAGGCGGCTTGACCAAATCCGGCCGCATCTCGCTTCAATCGGTTAGTCCAGCGGTTTCATCGACTTTTTCGCCGTGTTAAGCAGCGGCAGGTGTGGCGGGCCGACCCGGCTGAATGCCGTGCCGACGGATCGCCTGTCAATGTCCTCGCTGCCGCCGCTTTCGCCCGAACAGCTCGTCAAGCCACGCCATTTCGAACTGCGCATGAGCTTGATCTTCTTTACGCTCTTCGTTCCGCTCGGGACGCATGTGCCGTATTTCCCGCTGTGGCTGCAGGCGAAGGGGTTCCATGCCGAACAGATAGCCGTGATCCTCGCCGCGCCGATGTTCCTGCGCGTGGCGACGACGCCTTTTCTTACTGCGCTGGCAGACAAAGCGAGCGACCGCGCCAATGTCTATGTTGCGCTGGTCGCCGCATCGCTGATCCTGTCCGCCGGCTACCTCCTGCCGCCGACCTACGCAACGGTACTTGCCGTGTCGTTGGCCCTGACGGTCGTCTGGACGCCGCATTCGCCGATTGCCGATTCGCTCGCCCTTTCAGGTGTTCGCCGCTTCGGCTCGAATTACGCAAGCATGCGCAAATGGGGCTCGATCTCCTATCTCTGCGCCAATCTCGCCGGCGGTTTCATCCTGTCGGCGAGCGGTGCCCAGGCTGTCCCGGTGATCATCTTCGCGGCGCTGTTTGCCGCGCTAGCCGCCGGACTGATTGCGCCGCGCCTCGGCCGTCCACGCCGCGCCTCGCCGCTTTCGGCCGCCGATATCCAGCAATCGGCACCGAAACTCCTCAACCGGTACTTCCTCTATTTTTCGACAGGCGTCGGCGTCATCACCGCCAGCCACGCATTTCTCTACGGTTTCGTGTCGATCTACTGGAAGTCGATCGGCATCAGCGATTCGGTTGTCGGGCTTCTGTGGGGGTGGGGCGTCGTCGCCGAGATATGCATGTTCGTCGTTTTCACCCGCGCTTTCGCCTCCTTCTCGGTCGTCTCGATCATGCTGATTGCCGGGATTGGCGCGATCGTGCGCTGGTTCGCCTTTCCGCTGATCTGGCCGCTTGGGCTTGGCGTTGGCGGGTTTTTCGCGATCCAGACGCTGCACGCGGTTTCTGTGGCGCTGGTGCTGATCGGTCTGCAAAAGATGATCGGTGAGACGGTCGCGGAAGAACGCACCGGGGCGGCGCAAGGCATCGCCTACTTCTCCAATGGCTTCTTCATGGCGGCGGCGACGCTGATTTCCGGTCCTCTTTACGACCGCTTCGGCGCGAATGGCTTCTTTGCGATGATCCCGATCGCCCTGACGGGCCTGGCTCTGATCGGGCTTGCCGCGCGTTCAGCCCCACAGCGCCCGCTCGGGTGGTGACACCAGCGAACCTTGGTAGACGAGACCGGGAACGCGGTCGCGGGCCAGCAGCAGCGGACCGTCGAGATCGACGAAATCGGCATCCTGCGCCAACAGCACGGCCGGCGCCATCGCAAGCGATGTGCCGACCATACAGCCGACCATGACACCAAGACCCAGTTCGCGGGCGCGGTCGCGAAGCACGAGTGCAGCGGTCAGGCCACCCGATTTGTCGAGCTTGATGTTGACGGCGTCATAAAGGCCGACAAGCGCTTCAAGGTCCTTCGCCTCGTGCACGCTTTCGTCGGCACAGATCGGTACCGGATGCGCGATGTGGCGAAGAATACGGTCATGTCCCGCCGGCAGCGGCTGTTCGATCAAGGCGATACCGTGCTCGGCGGCAAAGGCGAGGTTTGCGACGATATTGTCGTCATTCCAGCCCTCATTGGCGTCGAGAATGATTCGGCTGTCGGGTGCTGCCGCCGTCACTGCACGGATGCGCGCGATGTCGTTGTCGCCGCCGATCTTGACCTTGAGTAGCGGGCGCTGGGCGTTAGCGCGGGCCTGCGCCGCCATCGCCTCCGGCTCGGCGAGCGACAATGTATACGCCGTCTCAAGCGGTCGTAACGGAACGGTTCGTATCGTATGCGCCACCGGTGTTCCGCTGATCTTCGCTTCCAGGTCCCAGAGCGCGCAGTCGATGGCACTGCGTGCCGCGCCGGCAGGCATGGCATTGAGCAGGGCGATGCGGCTGATGCCGCGCGAGATCTCGCTGCGCATCGCCTCGATCGCGTCGCGCACACCCTCCATGGTCTCGCCATAGCGCTTGTAAGGGACGCATTCGCCGCGTCCTGTACGGCCGTTTTCGGTGATGGCGCAGGAAATCACCTCCGCTTCGGTCTTCGAGCCGCGCGAAATGGTAAAGGTCCCGGCTATCGGAAAGCGCTCGGCCTCGACCGAAATGACACGCGCCATATTTTTCTGCTCCAGCTGTGCGACAAGGAGGATATCGGCAAATCGACAGGTCGGCCCCGTCAGGCTAAACAGGATGCCATGTTGACCATCCGCAAACGCGACGCAAGCGGCCCTGCCACGGAGCCCGACCACCAGCCGCGCATCGCGATCGGCGAGGAGGGCGACGTTCTCGGCTGCGCTTTCTCGGGAACCTGGACGACACGTACCGTTGCCCTGGTCGATGCCGAGATGCGTAAGATCGAGAAGCGCGGCGGCTTCAAGACGCTGGCGCTCGACCTTTCACAAATCGAGAAGATGGACACTGCCGGGGCGTGGCTGATCGACCGCCTGGTCAGCAGCTTCGAAAAGAAGAGCGTCGAGATCACGATGCAGGGGCAAAGCGAGATTGCCTCGATCCTGCTCGGCGCCGTCGGTGATGCGGTCCGACGCGAGCCCGAATCAGGTCCGGCAAAGCCGCCCAACATCATCATTCGCGGGCTCGAGGCGGTTGGCCGGCGCGTTTATGAGATGCGCGACGATTTCCTGGCCGCAATGAATATCCTCGGCGCCACGATACGCGGCTCGCAGATGAAGCTTGGCCGTGGCCATGCCGTCAACATGGCGGCGATCTTCAACCAGATCGATCGCATGGGTGTCGGCGCCATACCGGTAGTCGTGCTGATGTCGGCCATCGTCGGTGCGATCGTCGCCCAGCAAGGCGCTTATCAGCTCAGCTATTTCGGCGCCGACATCTTCGTCGTCGACCTGGTCGGGGTGCTGATCCTGCGCGAGCTCGGCGTGCTGATGACGGCGATCATGATCGCCGGCCGCTCCGGCAGTGCGATCACCGCCGAGATCGGCTCGATGAAGATGCGCGAGGAGGTCGATGCGCTGAAGGTGATCGGTCTTAATCCAATCGGCGTGCTGGTGTTTCCGCGGCTGGTCGCGCTGGTCATCGCGCTGCCTTGCCTGACGATCGTCGCCAACTTTGCCGCGTTGGGCGGCGGCATTTTGGCTGCATGGCTCTACTCCGATATTGCACCGGCAGCGTTCATCGACCGGCTGCGTGTCGCAATCGACCTCAGCACCATCTTTGCCGGCCTGATCAAGGCGCCGTTCATGGCCATGATCATCGGCATAATTGCCTCGGTCGAGGGCATGAAGGTTGGCGGCAGCGCCGAATCGCTTGGCCAGCATGTGACCGCCTCAGTGGTGAAGTCGATCTTCGTGGTCATTATCCTCGACGGGCTTTTCGCCATGTTCTATGCAGCGATCGAGTTCTGACATGGCGCTGCCGGGCACAAACACGACCAAGGTGGCGGCGAAAGCCAAAGAAGACGAGATCGTGCTGTCGGCGCACGACATCACGGTGTCGTTCGGCGACCAGGTCGTTCTCGACAAATTGTCGCTCGATATCTGGCGCGGGGAGATTCTCGGCTTCGTCGGTGCCTCCGGTGCCGGCAAATCTGTTCTCTTGCGCACCATCCTTGGCTTGACGCGCAAGCAATCGGGAACAATCAAACTGTTCGGCGTTGACGTCGAGAAGGCAACCGAAAGGGAGCGCCTTCGCATCGACATGCGGCTTGGCGTGCTGTTCCAGCATGGCGCCCTTTTTTCGGCGCTGACGGTCCTCGAAAACGTCCAGGTGCCGATGCGCGAATATCTCGATTTGCCGAAGAAGCTGATGGACGAACTTGCCATGCTCAAGGTCGAGCTGGTCGGATTGCCGCCGGATGCGGCGCAGAAATTCCCCTCCGAGCTCTCCGGCGGCATGATCAAGCGTGCTGCGCTGGCGCGCGCCCTGGCACTCGACCCGGATATCGTTTTCCTCGACGAACCGACGTCCGGGCTCGATCCGATCAGCGCGGCTGAGTTCGACGAATTGGTCGTCAAGCTGCGCGATACGATGGATTTGACCGTGTATATGGTCACACACGATCTCGACACGCTGTTTACGGCGTGCGACCGCGTGGCGGTGCTCGGCAACAAGAAAATGCTGGTCGAGGGCACGATCGACGACATGCTCAGGAGCGAGGAACCCTGGGTAAAATCCTATTTCCGCGGAAAACGCGCCCGGCAACTTGATCTTGCGGCGCGCGCATAGCCATAAGTGAGCAATGGAAACCAGGGCCAACTACGTCATTGTCGGCATTTTCACGCTGGCCGCGATCCTCGCGGCTTTCGCTTTCGTCTATTGGACGGCGGCAATCGGCGAAAAGGGTGAGACGACGGTGCTGCGCGTGCGCATTCCAGGCTCCGCTTCGGGGCTCGGCCGTGGCAGCTTCGTGCTGTTCAATGGCGTCAAAGTCGGCGACGTGCGCCGTGTCTATATCGACGTCGACAATCCGACCGCTGCTATCGCCGACACCGAAATAGACCGGAATACGCCTATCACCAAATCGACGCAGGCCGATATCGGGCTTGCCGGCCTCACCGGCCAGGCCAACATCGAGCTCAAGGGCGCCGACCCCAAAGAGCCAAAACTTCTCGACGAGGCGGAAAAGGAAGGCCGTGTCGCCGAGATCGTTGCCAACCCGTCGGCGGTCACCAATCTGCTACAGACAGCGCAGAACATCTTCACCCGCGCCGACAAGGTCCTTTCGGAGCTCGAAGGCTTCACCAAGGATGTTCGCGGGCCGCTGACGCAGACCGTCAACAATGTCCAGACCTTCTCCGATGCACTGGCCAGGAATGCGGACGGCGTCGACAAGTTCCTGGCCAGCGTCAGCTCGCTGGCGGACGAACTGAAGGGTGTTTCGGGCAAGCTCGACGGCACCCTGAAGGCGGCGGAAGGGCTACTCAACGCCGTCGACAAGGACCAGATCAAGAGCATCGTCGCCAATGTCGACACGGTCACTTCCAACCTCAAGGAAACCAGCAAGCAGTTCGACACGGTCATCAAGAACGTGGACACCGCAGTAGGCTCGATCAACGAGTTCGCCCAGAAGACGCAAGGCACGCTGGCCAAGGTCGACGGCGTTCTCGACGGCATCGATCCGGCTGAGGTTCGCACCGCGCTGGCCAATATCCAGAAGGCCAGCGAAAACGCCAATGAAGCTGCCGCCGACATCGCCAAGGTGACCAACAAGTTCGCCAACCGGGCCGACGACATCGACGAAACCATCAAAGACGCGCACCAGCTCGCAGGACGCCTCAACGATGCCTCGGTGCGAGTCGACGGTATCCTTGCCAAGGTCGACAAACTGCTCGGCTCCGGTCAGGCCGACGGCGTCATGGCCGATGCCAGGGCGACGCTCAAATCGTTCAAGCAGGTCGCCGACACGCTGAACGCCCGCCTCGGCACCATCACCGACAATCTGGCGCGGTTCTCGGGACAGGGGCTGCAAAACGTCGAATCGCTGGTCCAGGACAGCCGTCGTTCGATCAACCGCATCGAAGAGGCGGTGACCGACCTCAGCCGCAATCCACAGCGGATCCTGTCCGGCGGCGAGGGTGAGGTCCGGCAGTTCGACGGCAGGGTGCGCCGTTGACTTCGGCCTGCGCCCACCGCAAGAACATAGCTTGCGGATGCGCGTTGTTTCCACGATCCGGGGGGGATCGCGTTTGAAGTCGATCAGTTCAGGCAGCGTCAGATCGAGTGGGTTCAAGGCCGGAGCGGCACTGCTGGCGCTTTCGCTCGCCGGCTGCGCGGCGCTGGGCGGCAAGCCGGCGCCGCTGGATACGTTTGAGCTTTCGGCGCCGTCGCTGGAAGCGCGTGCCCACAGCCGTCGCCAGATACTCATCGCTCAGCCATCGGCGCTCAAGGCGCTGGACAGCCAGAACATCGTCATTAAGCCATCGCCGCGATCGATCCAGTATCTCAAGGGCGCGCAATGGGCCGACCGGCTGCCGATGATCGTACAGGCGCGGCTGGCAGAGACGTTCCAGCGCTCGGGCAGCTTCACCGGCGTCGGCAAGCCAGGCGAGGGGCTGGCGATCGACTATCAGGTGATCGTCGAGATCCGCTCGTTCGAGGTGCGTGTCGACGGTGGCGAACATGCCGAGGTCGAGCTGTTCGTGCGCCTGTTGAACGATCGCAACGGTGAAGTGCGGTCTTCGAAGACGTTTAGCGCAATCGCGCCCGTTTCGGGCAATGGCAACCAGGCCTATGTCGGCGCGCTCGATGCCGCGTTCGGCGATGCGGCGGGGCAAATCGTCCGCTGGACGGACACCGTGATCTGACACAGCCGGAACTGCCGGCACGGCACTCTACAGCGCCAATGGAATTCAGTACGGCATGAAAAAGGCGGGAAATCCCGCCTTTTCGTTTGTTCTCTGTCGCCCGCTTAGTGCAGGCGGCCGCTGGCGTGGGCCAGCATGGTGTAAACCTTGCCGGTATCCGACGTCAGGTAGGTCTGCGCCATGATGTTGTCGCGGTCGTTGCGCGACACGTCCTTGAGCAGCTTTTCGAAATCGTCGCAGTAACGATCGACAGCAGCGCGGAACTCCGCCTCTGACTGATATTTGCGGCGGATCTCGTCGAACGTCTGCTGGCCCTTCAGCGTGTAAAGTCGGCGCGTGAAGACGTCGCGCTCGCCGCGCCGGTAGCGGTTCCACAGCTCGATCGAGGCATCGTGATCGATGGCGCGTGCGATATCGACCGAGAGCGAGTTCAGCGATTCCACGACATGAAGCGGCGAACGCGCAGCGGGAGCCGGGCGCGGCGCTTCGGCAGGCGCTGCCGGCTTGGCGTCGTCTTCGCGTGATGCACCGGTCAGGAGGTCACGCACCCAACCGCCCTGCGGCGTGCGGCCGTTGGGGTCGCGCTGGCGCGGCGCTTGGTCTGCGGGACGTTCGAGGTCGAGCGTGCCGCGCAGCGCCGTCTCGCCCGAAGGCGCCTGCGGTGCACGGCGCTGTTCGGGAGCCGGAGCCGGGCGACGTGGCGGTTCGGCGGGGCGTGCGGCAGGCGCTTGCGGCGCCGGACGCAGGTTGCGCTGTTCCGAACTGTCGGCGCTGCGGCCAGATTTCGCAACGATTTCAGAAAGTTCCTTCAGCGCGTTGATCTGCTCTGAAACGGCACGGCGGATAGCCGTGGTTGATTCCTTTGCCTCTTCCGGCATCTCGATGACGCCTTTCTTAAGCTCGGCCCGGGTGAGGTCGAGCTCGCTCTTGATCGAGCCGGCGGTACGCCGCATCTCCTCGGTCGCATCGGCAAAGCGCTTGGTTGCCGAATCGACCACTTCGGAAATCGCGGTACGGATCTTGTCGGCGGATTCCAGCGTCTTGCCTTCGGCGTTCTGCAGCGTCTGGCCGACCAGATTCTCGAACGAGCGCATGACCCTTTCGAGATCTTCCGACTTCTTGACAAGGCCGACGGCAAGGTCCTCCAGCGACGATTGCCTTTCGAGCGTGTGCTCAAGATTGCTCTGGGCCGAGCTCAACAGGTCCGAGGCACTGGAAAGCAACCGGCTGTGCTCGTCGAACTTGGTGGCGATTGAAGCAACCTCGCGCAAGGTCGACGACGACAGCTCGGTGAGCCGCGTCGTGTTCGAATCGACCAGACGCGCCGAACTGGCGAAGGTCTGCGCGGTCTTTTCCGTGGTCGCCGCGAAGCTTTGCGTGCTCCCGGTCAGGCGTTCGTCGACCTGGCCGAGATTGGTCGCCGCCTGCTCGATCAATTGACCGAGCTGCGAGCTGGAGGTGGTCATGCGGCCGATGAGGTCGGCAACGCTGTCGGCAAGCGTCGAGCGCGCGCCTTCGACGGCCGACAGGGTTTCGGCCGTGCGGCTGGCGATGGCATCGACGAGGGCGGCGTTTTGATTGCGCAGCTTCTCGGTCGCACGTTCGGTGACCTCTTCCATGCTCTTTTGCAGCTCGGAGCCGCCCTGGGCGAAGCGCTCGACCAGAGGCCGTGCCGTCTCGTCCAGGATTTTCGATATTTCGGCCGAACGTGCCGCAAGCATCGTATTGAGTTCGCGAGTATTGGCACCGATGGTCTTTGCAGCGTCGTTGGTGCTCTGGCCGATATGCTGGCCGACCGCGGTAAAGGTCTCGGCGATCGAGTTGGCACGCGAGACCAACTGCGCCTCGGCACCCGAGACTTGTTCGTTGAGCTTTTGGCCCATTGTCTCGGCGGAGTAGGCGAGGCGGTTCTCGACGCTGGCGACCTGCTCCTCGACGCGGGCCGCAGTGGCGGCAGCACTCGATGCCAGGCGTTCGTCGGCACCGGCAAGCAGCTGCTCGATTTCACGGGCATGGACGGCGAGTTCCTGGCCAGTCTGCCTGGCGCGTTCGGCAACCCGCTGCTCGGTGCTGGTGAAGGCACCGACAATGGTGTCGGCATGTTCGCCGATTGCGGTGCTGCTGTCAGCGATACGGGACACCAGGCGATGATCCGCCTCCTCGAAGATGCGGCCGATCTCGGACGCACGGGCCGAAAGTGCTTCGGAGCCTTCGGCAATGCGCGAAATAAGTTGCTGGTCGGCGGCATCGAAAATGCGGCCGAGATCCGACGCACGTGCCGCGAGCGCTTCGGCGGATTCGCCGATGCGCACGCCCAGCCGCTCGTCGGCTGTTTCGAAATTGCGCAGGATGTCGCCGGCACGTGCCGCCAGCGACTGGGCCGTTTCGATGGCGCGAGAGACCAGCCGGTGGTCCGCCGCGTCGAAGGTACCGGCAATCTCACTTGCTCTGGCTGCCAGCTGATCGGCCGTTTCCTGGGCACGCGCGAGCAAGCTGTTCGACGTGTCGTCGACGCGGGCAATCAGTGCGCTCGACGTGTCCTCGGCGCGGGCGGCGAGGCGACGATCCGCCTCCTCGAAGGTGCGGGCGATGTCCTCCGCCCTGGCGAGCAGGGCGGCCGAGGTCTGCTCGGCGCGCTCGGCGATCTTGCGGTCGGCATCGCTGAATGCCGCGCCCGCCTGCTCATGCAGCGCGCTCGTAACTTCCATGACCTTCTCGCGCAGCGCGCCGGCGACGAAGACCGCGCTTCTTTCGAGCACACTGCGCACGTTGTCGACACCCGTCGACAGCGCCCGCTCCATTGTGCTGGCGCGCTCTTCAATGATGCCTGTCTGCCGGCTGAACGCCTGCTCGATCTTTTCTACGTCCGCAGCGATCGCATCGGAGATGTCGGTGCTCCTGGCGGCGATCTGGTCGATATGGCCGGACAGCGAACGGTCGACATCCTTACGCGTTTCGGCGAGCCTGGAGAGATCGTCCTGCAATGCGCGGGTCAGCATGTCGCGGCCCTCGCTCAGCTTGCCGACATGACCGGCGACGATCTCGTCGACTTCGCTGCGGCTCATTGCAAGCCTCTCCAGATCGGCTTCCAACGCGCGCCTGAGTATGTCGCGGCCTTCCGCCAGTTTCTCAACCTGGCCGGCAACCAGCCCATCGATGCTCGAGCGGCTTTCGGCCAGCTTGGCGAGATCGTCCTCGAGCGCCTTCGACAGGGTCGAGCGGTCCTGGACGAGCTTCTCTGCGTGGGTTGCGACAAGGCTGTTGACGTTGCCGAGATCGGCTTCCAGCGCACGCGAAAACTGCGCGCGATTATCGGTCAATAGCTGCGACTGATCGGCGATGGCGCCCCTGATCGTGCTGAGATCGGCCTCCAAGGCGCGCTTGAGGATGTCGCGGCCTTCGGCCAGCTTCTCGACCTGGCCGGAAACCAGTCCGTCGATGCTCGAGCGGCTTTCGGCCAGCTTGGCAAGATCGTCTTCCAAGGCGCGCTTGAGGATGTCGCGACCCTCGGCCAGCTTCTCGACCTGGCCGGCGACCAGCCCGTCGATGCTCGACCGGCTCTCTGCCAGCCTGGCAAGATCGTCCTCGAGCGCCTTCGAGAGGGCCGAACGGTCCTCGGCGAGCTTGTTCATATGTTCGGAGACGACGCCCCGCACGGTCTCGAGATCGGTCTCCAGTGCCCGCGACAGCTGACCGCGATCCTCCGCCAGCTTCTCGGATTGGCCGGCGATGACATCCTTGACAGTGCTCAGATCGGCTTCGAGCGCACGCTTGAGGATGTCGCGGCCCTCTGCCAGCTTTTCGACCTGGCCGGCAACCATCACATCGATGCTCGAGCGGCTTTCGGCCAACTTGCCGAGATCGTCTTCGAGCGCCTTCGACAGGGTCGAGCGGTCTTCGGCGAGCTTGTTCATGTGATCGGAGACAACGCCCCGCACGGCCTGCAGGTCGCTCTCCAGTGCCCGCGACAGCTGGCCACGGTCTTCCGCCAGCTTTTCGGACTGGCCGGCGATGACGCCCTTGATCGCGTTCAGGTCCGATTCCAGCGCGCGCTTGAGGATGTCGCGGCCTTCGGCCAGCTTCTCGACCTGGCCGGCAACCAGCCCATCGATGCTCGACCGGCTTTCGGCCAGCTTGGCAAGATCGTCTTCAAGCGTCTTCGAAAGCAGGCTGCGGTCATCGGCGAGCCTGCCAGAATGATCGGCGATCAGGCTCCTGATGTCGGACAGGTCGTTATCGAGTGACTGGGAAAGGCCGCTGCGGTCTTGCGCCAATTTCGCCGAATGCGCCTCGATGAGGCCATTGATGCCGGCGATGTCGGCTTCCAGCGCACTGGCGAGTATGGCGCGACCCTCGGCGATCTTTTCGACCTGACCGGCGACGAGGCCGTCGATGCTGGCGCGACTCTCTGCCAGCTTGCCGAGGTCGGCCTCGAGCGCGCGCGAAAGGATGCTGCGGCCTTCGGCGAGCTTGCCGACGTGCCCGGCAACCATTTCATCAATTATCGTACGAGCTTGCACGAGTTTTCCGGAGTCTTCGTTCAAGGCCTGGGCAAGCCTGTTGCGACCCTCTTCAAGGCTTTCGAGATGGCTGCCCAGCGAAGCGTCGATCGCTGCGCGCGATTCGTTGACCTTGCGCAGATCCTCTTCAAGGGCGCGCGAGATCAGGCCGCGGCCTTCGGCTAGCTTCTGCACCTGGTTAGCCACCGCTGCGTCGACTTCGGCGCGACCTTCGGCGAACTTCGCCAGATCGGCCTGCATTGCCGCCGCCATCCGGTCGCGGCTTTCGGAAAGCTTGCGGCTGTGGTTCTCGACGGCTTCCTCGATGCCGGCGCGAGCATCGGCAAGCCGCTGGATGTCCGTATCGAACGAACGCGATACGACATGGCGCGCCGCTTCCATGCGCCCGGCGAAATCGCCGGCGCGGGCTTCAAGCATGGTCGAGGTCGATGAAATGATGTCGGCCATGTCGGCGCCGATCTGGGTCTTGCCCTGATCGATCATCGCCGACAGCGTCTCCTTGCTATCCTGGAAGGTGTGGGCGATTTCGCGCGCGCGCTCGACCAGCGTCTCGTTGATCTGGCGTGCGCGAGCCTCCAGCGCGGCGTTGAGCTTCTGCGTGCCGGTGTCGAGCGCCTCGGCGCGGGTCTGGAACTCGCTGATCAGCGCCTGGCCACGTTCAGCAAGCGTCCGCTCGATGCCGTTGAGGCTGGCTTCGAATTCCGAATTGAGTGTGCGGGCGGCACCGCCGAGCAGCGACACCATGCCGCTCGTGCGGTCGTCGAGCAGGTCGGTCAGTGACCGCGTCAGGCCATCGGTGGTGTCCGTCAGCTTGGCGATCCGGGTGTCGAGCAGGCTGGCGAAGGCCTCGCCCGACGTCGACAGCCGATCGGTGATCGACTCGAGCCGGCCTTCCACCGAATCGAAGATCGACAACGAGCTTCCGTTGATCCTGTCGATCAGCGTATCGCCGGATTCGTTGATCGTCATCGACAGCTTGGTCGAGGCGTTGAGAATGCTGTCGCGAATGATATCGCTGGCGGCGTTGATCTCGTCTTTCAGTGTCTCGTGGGCGCCGGTGATCGAGGCGCGCACGCGCTCGGCATGGGTGACGACCGCTTCGCGCTCGCTGCCCAGCCCGTCGACCAGCGAGCGGATGCGGGACTCGTTCTCTGAATAGGAGCGCTCGATCTGGTTCACCTCGCTGTGGACCAGCGTTTCGAGCTCGACGGCACGCGCAAGCGTGCGTTCGATGCCTTCGCCCATGGCTGCCACCTCGCGGCGAACCGCTTGGCCGATCATCATGACGCGATCCTGGGCAAGATTTTCCGGCTCGGCCAGACGGAAGGCCACCTCGGTCATCGACTGCGCGGCAAGGCGCATCTCCTGAGCGCGGCGAATCATCACTGCGAATGCCCAGAACAGGATGACGGGCACGATTGCCGCGACCGCCAGGCCGATCAGCTCCGGACGGGCGAAAAACTGATCGAAGGTGCGGATGTTCCAGATGCCAGGTCCGAACAACAGGTTCGCAAGGCCGCCAGCGCCGGCGATCCAGGCCAGCGAAACGAAAGCCACGACCCAGTAGATCGTGTTCGAGGCGCGCCGATTGAGGGTGTGCAGGAGCGTCTTATAGTCTTTTTGACGATCGTCGTTGGCCGGCGAGAAAGCTGCCGGCTGCGAGCCATTGCGCGTTGCGACAGGACGCAACTCAGCCGGCTTGGCCTTTGGCGTGGGATTTGCGATCTGGCTTTGATTGGCGGCAGGTGCCGCGTTCTGGGTCTGGTCCGGGGCAGGCGCTTGGTTCTGGCTGCGACCTTCGCGCGCCAGCTCGTCGGCGGCTTGCGATATTTGCGCTTCGAGATCTTCCATGGATGCAGCCATGTCGAAGTCGCCGCCGGCATCGCCGCTCAGATCGATATCAAGTGCCTTTTCAAGTTCCCTGGCTACGTCGCTGTCGAGCGTTCTTGTCGTCGTCGGTTTCTTCGCCATGCCTTCGCTACCCTGTACAAGCTGCCGCGGGACTTATGGTTCTGCTTATTGATTCTGCCTAGCGTGTCCCGCGCAGGAGGCTGAAAATGGACCTGTCGTATCGTAATGACACAGCCGGGTAAAGAAAACATGCATTCCGCCCGATACGTAAAACTTTAAATATAAGGTTAACACAGCCGTGATTCCGGCGCCGTTATCGCGACATTTTTCCGGGCCAATCATTAACCCGTTGTCCACCGGATACGCCTAGTTTTTGCGGCGGTCGAAGAACGGAGTCTCAAAGTGATACGTGGCGAAAACGGCATTGCCTTCTCGATGCCCGGCGGCGACGTGTCGGGGACAGCCGGGGCGCGGCCGATCGACCTGGCGCATCTTGCGCGCCAGACGATGGGCGATCGGAGCCTCGAGCAGGAGGTGCTGGCTCTGTTCGTGCAGCAGGCGCTGTCGGTGCGCGACAAGATCGTCGATGCGGATGTCAGGCAGCGGCTGCTATTGGCACACGGGCTCAAAGGCTCGGCGCGCGGGGTCGGCGCCTTCGCCATTGCCGATTGCGCCAGCGCGATCGAATGCCGGCCCGAAGACGCCAGCACGCTGAAGCGGCTTGGCTCGCTGATCGAAGAAGTGCGCGACTTCGTCGCCGCCATCAGCCGATAGGACTTATCCCAAAGACGCCACGCACGGGCGCTTTCGCGCCGCAGTTGACTTGTCCGGCAGAGTGATTATGTCGGCTCAGACTCCCTTCAGGTGACAAATGACCAAGCTGACCTTCATCGCCCATGACGGCACGCATTTTGACGTGGATGCCGAAAACGGCTCGACCGTCATGGAAAATGCGATCCGCAATGCGGTGCCGGGAATAGAAGCGGAATGCGGCGGCGCCTGCGCCTGCGCGACCTGCCATGTTTATGTCGACGAAGCCTGGACGGCGGAGGTCGGCGAGCCGGAAGCCATGGAAGAGGACATGCTGGATTTCGCCTACGAGGTCCAGCCGAACTCGCGGCTGTCATGCCAGATCAAGGTGCGCGACGCCCTCGACGGGCTGGTCGTGCGCGTGCCGGCCCGCCAGGGCTGAAGCCGATTTTTGCGGCTGCCGCTTGGCAGCGGACCAATGGTCATGCAGTGTCGCGCCGTTTTCCCATAGAGGCGCATGCTTCATGACCGCTATCACCAAGACGGACGTACTCATTGTCGGGGCAGGGCCTGTCGGCCTGTTTGCCGTATTCGAGCTCGGCCTCTTCGACATGAAGTGCCATCTGATCGACATACTCGACCGGCCCGGCGGGCAATGCGCCGAACTCTACCCGGAAAAGCCGATCTACGACATTCCGGCTTGGCCCTCGATCTCGGCGCAAGGCCTGGTCGACAAGCTGCTTGAGCAGATCGCGCCGTTCAAGCCCGAATTCACCTATAGCCGCATGGTTTCGAGCCTGGAAAGATTGGAGGACGGCAGCTTCCGCGTCATTACCGACGAAAACGAGGTGTTCGAAGCCAAAATTGTGGTGATTGCCGCCGGCGGCGGTTCGTTCCAGCCGAAGCGCCCGCCGATTCCAGGCATCGAACCCTATGAAGGCAAGAGCGTGTTCTACTCGGTGCGCCGGATGGAGGACTTTCGCGGCCACGACCTCGTCATCGTCGGCGGCGGCGATTCGGCGCTCGACTGGACGCTGAACCTGCAGCCGGTTGCCAAGAGCGTGACGCTGGTGCACCGGCGGCCCGAATTCCGTGCAGCGCCCGACAGCGTCAACAAGATGTATGCCATGCAGGAGATGAAGCAGCTGGAATTCCAGGTCGGACAGGTGACTGGCCTGACCGGCGCCGACGGCCAGCTCGCCTCCGCCACCATCAAGGGGCCGGAGGGCGATATCGAAGTGCCGTGTACGCGGATGCTGCCGTTCTTCGGCCTGACGATGAAGCTCGGCCCAATCGCCGAATGGGGCCTCAACCTCCACGAGAACCTGATCCCGGTCGACACCGAAAAATTCCAGACGTCGGTGCCCGGCATCTTCGCCGTCGGCGACATCAACTGGTACCCCGGCAAGCTGAAGCTGATCCTGTCGGGCTTCCACGAGGTCGCCTTGATGGCGCAAGCGGCCAAGCGCATCGTCAGCCCCGGCGAGCGCATCGTTTTTCAGTATACGACCTCGTCAACCAGTCTGCAGAAGAAGCTCGGCGTGGTCGACTGAACCTCGCCATATTTTCGTCGGGCCGGTCTACTCCGCCAGGGCTGGAGCCACAGCCTCGGCATGGCCGCGAAGCGTTTTCTCCGGCATCAGCCAGAGCGTGATGAGCGACAACAGCAAGATCGCGGCCGCGGCAAGAAAGATCATCACGAACGGCATGGCCGAAGCGATATGGCCGGCCGGCTGCGTGCCTTCGCTGGCCAGCGGCAGCCCGTAACCAAGGGCGACGGCACCCAGCATAGCGACGCCAAGCGCGCTGCCCAGCGAGCGCAGGAAGGTGAGAACGCCGGTCGCTACGCCAAGGTGCATGCGATCGACGGCGTTCTGGACCGAGACGGTGGCAACCGGAAAGGTCGTGCCTGTACCCAGGCCTACGCAGGTCGTCAACACCTCGACGAGCAAAAGTGAGGCATGCCCGGCGACCAGGCTGAGCACGCCGAGGCACAGGATCGAGAAAACAGTTCCGATCATGGCAATGCGCTTATAGTGGAAAAAGCGCGGGATCATTCGCGCGCTGAATGTCGCACCGGCCACCGTGCCGAGCATCAGCCCAAGCAACGCGGTGCCCGATTGACTGACCGACAGGCCGACGACCGATTGCAGGTAGACCGGCAGATAGACTGACAAGCCGACATTGGCGGCCTGCAGCAGGAACATCGACAATGTGCCGGCGAGAACGATCGGATTGCCGAGCACTTCGAGCGAGATCAGCGGTTCGGCCGCGCGCATGAGCCGCAGCGCGAACGCGCTCCAGAACACCGCCGAGCAGGCGAGCAGTCCAAGGATTTCAGGCGACAGCCACGGATACTCGCTGCCGCCCCAGTTCAAGGCAAGCAGCAGCAGCGAGGTGGCCGCGACCAGAAGCAGCGCGCCGAGGCCGTCGATGCGGTGATGTTTTGCGGCGATCGGCAGCTTCTTGAGCGGGTTGTTGATGATCGCCATGGCCAGCAGGCCGAGCGGAATGTTGATCCAGAAGATCAGCGACCAATGCAGATGTTCGGCGAAGGTGCCGCCGAGGAGCGGCCCGGCGATGCTGGCGACGGCCCATGTGCCCGAGATCCAGGCGGCGTATCGGGCCCGCTCGCGCGGCGGCACGAGGTCGCCGATCACGGTCTGCGTCAGGGCGAACAGGCCGCCGCCACCGGCGCCCTGGATCGCCCGGCCGACAACCAGGACCAGCATGTTAGGGGCCGTGGCGCTGACCAGCGAGCCGGCGAGAAAGATCAGGATTGCAGCATAGACGGTCGGCCGGCGACCATAAATATCGGAGATCTTGCCGTAGAGCGGCGCCACGGCGGTCGCGGTCAGAAGATAGCCGGTCACGATCCATGGCAGATATTCGGCATGCCCGAGCAGACGGGCCATCGTCGGCATCGCCGGCGCGACGATGGTCTGGTCGAGCGCCGCCAGCAGCATCGACAAAAGCACGCCGCCGATGATGGCGTTTTTCTCGGTTTCGGTCAGCGGCGCGCTGGTTTCCACCATCGTTTGCTTGTCGACAGCCTGGTCCATATCCGTTCATCCATTATGCCTGCGTGCACGTCCGCGACGGGCTGGGAAGCATCTAGGTACGCCGATTGGCGTTTGCCGGAGGCTGATCCCTGCGAACCTGGCATATGTCGTTCGCTATAGGCCGATTTCGACAGCGGCTCGAAAGTTTTCCGAAGCTGGCACTATGTTTCGGCAAAATTGGCTTTGTCCGACGACGCGGAGTCAGCCGGGAGCGAGCCGGCCGTTCTCAATGCGCTCGATGCGATAGTGCAAGAGCCGCAGGATGCGGCTTTGGAAATTGGCGCTTTCGACGCGATCGAAGCGCATCTGGTCCTGGTCGTGTTTGGCAAGCATGGCCGCAGTGATTTTTGCGGCCTTGGCCTTTGCCAGTTCGCAGGTCTTTTCCGGGTAGCTCGCCTTCAAGGCGTCTTCTAGTTCGCGGCCGTGGTTCTTGGCAATCTCGACGTGGCGTTCCTCATGGCGCTTGATGTCGGCGGACAACGTATCCCAGAACAGCCTGACGCCGGCATCGGCTTTGCGCGGGCGGCGCCACTCAGGAAGGATGACCTTGACCTTGACGGTGACGACAGCGTCGGCAATCCAGCACGAGCCCGGCTTTTGCGCATAGCTGACGCGGGTGGTGAACGCCATCTGGGTAGCTCCCGGATGCCGCGACCCGGTGCTTTTCACCTGAGGCCCGAGTTTCGACAGCTGGGTCTCGATGTCGTCGAGCGTCCTGCCGCCGATCGGGAAATAACTATATGTCTTGACGAGAGTTGCAGCGCCGGCCGGGAATGCGGTCAGAGCGAGCATCAGGGCGCAGAGGAGGGATCGTTTCATCGTGTTGCCTCTTTCCCCACCTTGCTTTACCGCCGTCCTCGGCGCAACGGAATTGATCCCCCGCCACGCCGCGAGATCGAACATGGTTGATGGGCAATGATGACAGGGCGATGGCAATTGGCGCACGGACGCCATCTCGACCTTGGCGGCAAGGCCGTGGTCGTCGGCATCCTCAACATCACGCCGGACAGTTTTTCCGACGGCGGCCTGTTCGATGCGCCGGAAAAAGCAGTGGCTCAGGCGCGCCGCATGGTCGAGGAGGGGGCCTCCGTCATCGACATCGGCGGAGAATCGACACGTCCCGGGGCGTCTGCGGTCTCCGCAAAGGAAGAGCAGGCTCGCATATTGCCGGTCATCGAGGCGCTCGCGACGTCTGGCGGAACGCTGATCTCGGTCGATACCTATCGCGAGGATACGGCCCGGCTTGCCGTCCAAGCCGGCGCGCATATCGTCAATGACGTCTGGGGCCTGCAGCGCGAACCGGGCATTGCCCGGGTCGCGGCCGAAACCGGCGCTGGCCTTGTCGTCATGCACACTGGACGGGACCGGCAGAAACTGCCCGACGTGATTGCCGATCAGCTCTTCTTCCTCAGGAAGTCGCTGGAAATCGCGCGGCGGAGCGGTGTTGCCGACGACCATATCGTGCTCGATCCGGGCTTCGGCTTTGCCAAGGAGACGGCAGCGGAAAATCTTGACCTGATGGCACGGTTTTCCGAGCTTCATGCGCTGGGTTTTCCACTGATGGCCGGCACATCGCGAAAGCGCTTTATCGGCACCGTCACCGGCCGCGACGCAGCCGCAAGAGGCGCCGGGACCGCGGCCACCAGCGTTATCCTGAGGCTCAAAGGCGCGCATCTCTTTCGCGTCCACGATGTCGCAATCAACGTGGATGCGCTGGCCATCGCCGATGCTATGCTGGCACGTGAGATCGGGGAAAGCTGAGCCATGTATGTCATCCGCATGAAGAACTGCGCCTTCTTTGCCCGGCACGGTGTGCTGGACGAAGAAGAGACGCTCGGCCAGCGCTTTTATGTCGATGCGGCACTCACGGTGGATCCCGGGCAGGCGCTGGTCGAGGATTCCATCGAGGACACCGTCAATTACGGCATCGCCTTTGCGGTCATCGAGAAGATCATTACCGGCGAACGGCGCTTTCTGATCGAAGCGCTGGCGCTCGAAGTGGCGAGGGCGCTGACGGCGCGGTTTCCGCAGATCAAAAAGGCCGAAATCACCGTGCGCAAGCCGAACGCCCCGGTGCCGGGTGTGCTCGATCATGTCGAGGTGACCGTTGTCTGGCCAGAATAGTAACAACAACAACACCGTCTATCTCAGCCTTGGCGGCAATCTCGGCGATCCGGCGAAGTCGATGGCTGCGGCACTGGGCATTCTGGATGCCAACGAGAGAACGCGCGTCGTTGCCGTTTCGTCGCTCTACCGCACGCCCCCCTGGGGCAAGCTCGATCAGCCGGATTTCCTCAACGCGACGGCCGAAATCTCGACCGCGCTCGCGCCACGGGCTTTGCTCGACCTTTGCCTCGACGCCGAGCGAAAACTGAAGCGGGTGCGCGAGGAGCGCTGGGGTCCACGCCTGATCGATATCGACATTCTGGTGTTCGGCGACCGCATCATCCACGAGACCGGACTGGAGGTGCCGCATCCGCGCATGCTGGAGCGCGCCTTCGTGCTGGCGCCGCTGGCAGAAATTGCGCCGGAGCTTGTGGTCGACGGCAAGAGCGTATCGGAGCGGCTGGCCGCCGTCGACACATCGGGCATTGAACGGCTGCCGTCAGGCCGGGATTGGTGGAAAACCTGATGCTGCCGCCATCGGTGCCTGAAATCAGCCGGAGAACCCACCTCCGTCGAGGAACATTTGTTCGTCCGGTGTCGTCTCGCGGCCAAGCATCCTGTTTCGATGCGGAAAGCGGCCGAAGCGCTGGATGATGTCGCGATGCTCGATCGCATATTTCAGATAGATCGGGGCTTTGGCGGCGGTAAGCTCTGCCGATTTGAGCTGATCGGCGAGGTCCTCCGAATGCTCATAGGGCAGATAGAGAAAAACGCGGAGCTCTTCGTCGAGTGCCAGGTCATGGCCGGCAGCGATCGCTTTCCCGGCGAAATGCCGCGCCAGCGGGTCCGTGGCGTACATGTGGCCGGTGGCGCGAAAGCAGTTTCGCGGAAACTGGTCGAGCAGGATCATCAGTGCCAGCGACCCTTCGGCGTGTTCGGACCAGCCGTCGCATTCGCGGCGGGCGGCGGCAAAGTGCAGATCGAGAAACCGGGTGCGGAAGTCGGCATCAAAGGCGTCGTTCTTCTCGAACCACGCGTCCTCCCCGGCGTCGCGCCAGAATCTGGTGATGGAGACAGCGCGCTCGTCCAGTTCGTTCATCATTCGCGTCTTTCCAACGTTTAATCGGCCGGTTCGGATTTCTGCAGCACGCCGGCGGTCTCCTCGTTGAGCGCCTGGCCCACGCGCCGTGGCGTGCTGAGCGGCGTCGGGATGGGGGTGCCGATATTGCCTTTGAGGAAGCGCCGCCCGGCGCGGATGCCTTCTGCCTGTTGAAGTTCGAAACGGGCAGCATCGCGGCGGCGGACGTCCTCGACTACCTCGGCGACCTCTTCCGGATCGACGCCGAGAGCTTCCAGTGTCGAGCCGCCGAAGACAAGCGCCGATTCGAACGTCTCGCGGAGCTGATAGTCGACGCCGGCACGAATGAGCTGCAACGCCGTGCCGCGGTCGAAAGCCCGCGCCAGCACCGTCAGCAACGGAAACTCCGCCTTGATGAGCTCGGCGATGCGCACGGCGGCATCGGGCTTGTCAACGCAGATCAGCACGGCGCGTGCGCGCCCGGCTCCCGCGGCACGCAGGATGTCCAGCCGCGTGCCGTCGCCGTAATAGACCTTGAAGCCGAAATCGGCCGCTGCCTGGATCATCTCGACCTCATTGTCGATGATCGAGACGTCGATGCCGCGCAACAAAAGCGGCTGGCTGGCGATCTGGCCGAACCGGCCAAAGCCGATGATCAGCACGCTGCCGGTCAGGCCGTCGGCGACATCGACGCCTTCAAGCGACTGCTCGTCGCGTGGCGTCAGATACCGCAATGCTATGATCGCTAAGGGCGTCAGCACCATGGAAATGATGACGATGGCGGTCAGCATCGCATTGGCCTGGCTATCGATGATACCGACAGCCGCCGCTGCGGAATAGAGGACGAAGGCGAATTCGCCGCCTTGCGCCATGAAGACCGCGCGCTCGAGCGCTTCCCGGTGGCCGGTTTTGAGAATGCGGGCGACGATATAGATGCCGATCGCCTTCATCATCATGTAGGCGACGACATAGATGGCAATGAGCTGCCAGTTGACGACGACCACATGCAGGTCGAGCGACATGCCGACGGCGAGGAAGAACAGCCCGAGCAGAATGCCGCGGAACGGTTCGATGTCGGCCTCCAGCTGATGGCGGAAGGTCGATTCCGACAAAAGCACGCCGGCCAGGAAGGCGCCCATGGCCATCGACAGGCCGGAAAGCTGCATGGCGAGCGCCGACCCGAGCACGACCAGAAGGGCGGCTGCGGTCATCACCTCACGGGCGCGCGCATCCGCCAGGATACGGAAGAACGGATTGAGCAGATAGCGTCCTGCAAGCACCAGCCCGACGATCGCGGCAAGGCCGATGCCGACCTCCGTCAACCGATCCGACAGGCTCATATCGGCGCCGCCCGGCGCGAGGAAGGCGATCAGCGCCAGCAATGGCACGATGGCCAGGTCTTCCAAAAGCAGGACCGAGACGATGCGCTGGCCCTTGGGCGTGGCCAGTTCGCCGCGTTCTTCCAGCAATTGCATGACGATTGCCGTCGAGGTGAGTACGAAACCGGCGCCGGCGACGAAGGATTGCGCGATCGGGAAACCTCCCGCAAGGCCGACGCCGGTCAGCAGGACCGCGCAGACGCCGACCTGCAGCGCGCCAAGCCCGAAAATCTCGCGGCGCAGGCCCCATAGCCGTGACGGCTGCATCTCCAGCCCGATGATGAACAGAAACATGACGACGCCGAGTTCGGCGACATGAAGAATGGCTTCCGATTCGGAAAAGATGCGCAGCCCGAACGGACCGATCACGACGCCGGCCGTCAAATAGCCGAGGATGGAGCCAAGTCCGATGCGCCTGAAGATCGGCACCGCAACGACGCCGGCGGCGAGCAGCGCCACCACCTGGATCAGATCGCCGTTCGATGCCTCTGCCGCCATGCCTGCCGTTCCGCTCTCTTGCAACAAGCGGCCAAGATAGGGGCTTCGGGGCGGATCGAACAGTGCGAATCCGGCGCGTTGTGAAGGCGATATTGCAGGCGCACCGAACAGGATAATGGGCTCCCGCGCGTTGCTTGTTCCAGCAATCCGGCGCTAAGGACGCCCGGCTTCGGCCAGTGAAGGGCGAGCGACGATCAAGTCGCGGCCCTTTTTTGAGGAGATGACTGACATGAAGACGTTTTTGCTGCTTGCCGTTGGCATCGCGGCACTTGCCGGTTCTGCCTGTTCGAAGGCGCCGGAGTGCACGACCGAGATGCTGACCAAGAAGGCCCAGGACATGACTGCGGCACTTCAGGCTGCGATTACCAAAAATCCGGCCAAGGCAGCCGACCTCGGGGCCAAGGTCCAGGCGGTCACAACCAAATATCAGAGCGGCACGACAGCGGCTGAGGCCTGCAAGGCCTATGACGAAGTGATTGCCGCGATCAAGGACTGAGCGCCCATTTGCATGTCAAAGAGGGCGGCGCCGTTTGTCTGCCGCCTTTTTTCATGCCGGGGCTCAGTTCGGAGAGATGGAGCCAACTTCTACCGTATCGACCCGCTTCAACTTCATGCCGATGACCGGGACCAGCTGCTGGTCGACGCGCACGGCAACGGTCACCGTCATCGAATTGTCGTCGGGGACAAGCGCCTGCATCACGCCGCGCAACTGATTGCGATTGATGGTGAAAACCACCTTGTGCACATCGACGACATTGCCGCCGATAATGTCGAGGCCGGAGCCGGCGGCCCCGCCCATAAAGCTGCCCTTGTAGCCCTGCCGGCCCTTGTGTTCGATCGTTGCCGACATCTGCTGGGTGAACATGCCTACCCGGCAGCCGCCGTCGAGCGACATGCCGACCTTGCCGTCAGGCGTCGAGCCGATGAAGCTGCAGGTGAATTTCGTGCCCTTGTATTTGCCGGCAACGATTTCCCCGGGGCCGACCCATTTGCCTTCGACCGATCGAAAGAACTGCTTGTCCGGTTCCGCCGCCGAGGTCTTTCCGGCAATGCCGACGGTTGAGACAAGCGCGAGCGCCACGGGCAGCCCGCTGGACAGAATAACGCTTTTCATCGACGACACCCGGCAACAAAGAGACTGGTTTGGACGCTTCCGACCATGGACAAGATTGGTTAATGCTTTGTCACCCCAAGGCAATAGTCACGTTCCGGAAGCGGATGTTTCTTTTTCTTTCTTTGCTGCAAAGGAGGTCAGCGCGGAGAGGAAATCGCCCAATCCGGGCCGCCTGACCGCGTAAAAGGGCAGGGGCCTTGCGGTTTCCATCGCTGCAATGCCGATGCGCGCAGTCATCATGCCGTTGACGACGCCTTCGCCGAGCTTGGCCGAGAGCCGGGCGGCAAGGCCGTGGCCGACGATCTGCTGGACGAAACTGTCGCCGACGGCGATCGACCCGGTGACCGCGAGATGGGCCAGAACGCTGCGCGCCAGGCGAAAAAAGCCAAGCGTGCCGGGGCGGCCGCCATAAAGCTCCGACAGCCGGCGAATCAACCGGCCGGCTTCGAACACGACATAAGCGACGTCGACCAGCGCGCGGGGGCTGACCGCGGTCACCAGGGAGACGCGCTTCGCCGCTTCGAGGATCATCACCCTGGCGCGGGCATCGAGCGGGCCGAGTATCTCGATCTCGGCCAGCCGTACCAGATTGCCGCCGTCAATGATCTCGCCGCGCAATTCGGCCAGCGAGCGCCTGCCGGCCGCGGTTTCAGGCTTGGCCGAGACAAAGACCGACAACTCGTCGACCACGGCGCGGGCGGCCTTCGGATCGTCACGGGCAATCGCATCGAGCGCCCGCTTCTGCAACTTTTCGACCTCGGCAAGGCGGGCAATCGCCATGAATTCGCGCACGAGGATGATCAGAAGCGCCAGGATGGCGATCGCGGCCATAGCGGCAGCCAGCCAGCCCAGCCACTCGGCGCGCTCGAACAGGTCGCGAATCAGCTGGTCGGTCCAGAGGCCGACGGCGAACGAAACCAGAACGCCCAGCGCGCCGAAGAACAGGCTGCCAAGCGGCGAACGTTTTCGCGGCGCAATCGCCGGCGGCGGTTCGGCAGCGACGATATCAGCCTCGTCGAAGACGTCGATCTCCGCCGGTGTGACCACGGCAAGATCCGCCGTCACGGTACGCGGCTTTCGCGCCGGCGCGGCCTCGGACGCAGCATGGTGAGCCGTCGAATCTTCCTTCTGCTGGGGCTCCGGCTCTATGCGAAAGGCCGCCGGTCTGCGGGGCGCACTCATGCGAGATGATCTCCGATCAGGAACTGCAGCGCGCGGTCGAGCCTGATATGCGGCAGCGACAGCGTGACGCCCTCGGCGGTGCGCTCGAGTTTCGGCGGGCGAAAGCGCACGAAGCGGATCGCGGGGTCGTCATTGTTCTGCCGGCGGGCCGATTCGGAAACGTCGAATAACGCATCAACTTTCTCCGGCAAGTCCCCGGGAAATATGGCTGTTTCGGTCTTTCCGTCAAAGGTTTCGCCGTTGATTTTTTCGCCGCGCAATGGCGTGCCGATAATGACCGGCAAAGTCTCGCGGCCCTGCTTGACCGTGCCTTCACGGGTCGCGCGCATGGCCGCCATGGCGACGACGTCGACGTCGGTGCCGGTGAAATTCGCCCGCGCCACGGCTCGGTCGGCTAGCCGCCGCACGATGGCCTGCAGGCGGTCGTGGCTTTCGTGGTGCAGATGGTCGGCCTTGGTCGCGGCCACCAATATGCGGTCGATGCGCCTCGAAAACACGTCGGTCAGGAAGTTGCCCCGGCCGGGCCGGAAACAGGACAGGATTTCGGTGACCGCGCGCTCCAGATCGGCCATCGCACCGGGGCCGGCATTCAATGCCTGCAATGCGTCGATGAGCACGATCTGGCGGTCGAGACGCGTGATGTGTTCGCGAAAGAACGGTTTGACGACATGCGTCTTGTAAGCCTCGTAGCGCCGCTCCATCATAGCCTGCAGCGATCCCGAGCGGGCGCGCCGGCCGCCCAGATTCGGCAGCGGCGCGAAGGTGAGAGCGGGCGAGCCTTCAAGATCGCCGGGCATCAGGAAGCGGCCGGGCGGCAAGGTCGAAAGCGCCCGCTCGTCGAGTTTGCAGGCCTTGAGATAGGCCGCGAAGCTCTCAGCGAGACGGCGCGCCGTCATCTCGTCGGCCTCGGCGTTGGGGTCGACCGGATTGGAGAGCGCCCGCCATTCCCGCGAAAGGTCGACACGCACCGGCAACACGGCCATCTCGAAGGCCTCACGCGAAAAATCGGCGTAGGACTTGCCGAGCAGCGGCAGGTCGAGCAGCCATTCGCCGGGATAATCGACGATGTCGACCGACAATTTGCCGGCGGAAAACATGCGGCTCCAGCCAGAGGCCGATTCGTATTCGATGGTGAGCCTCAGTTCGGAAATCGCACGCGTCGAATCCGGCCAGATGCGGTCGTCGACAAGAGCTGCGATGTGATCCTCGTACAGGAAGCGTGGTACCGCGTCGTCCGGCTGCTCTTCGAGAAAAGCCCGGGCGATGCGCCCAGATTTTTGTGCCTCAAACAGCGGCAAGCGTCCGCCATGGACCAGATTGTGCACAAGGGCCGAGATGAACACCGTCTTGCCGGCGCGGGACAGCCCGGTCACGCCAAGACGCAGCGACGGAGCGAAAAGCCCGGCAGCGCGGCCTGACAACGTATCCAAGGCAATCTTCGCCTCGTCGGTGAAAGTCGTCAGCGATGATGCCAAAATCTGTTCTCGCGGGCCGGTCAGGATCCGATATAGGCTTTGATGGGCGGCTTTGAAATGGCCTCAGATATCGGCAGGCGTCAGGAAGGCTTCGAGATAGCCGGCGCCCGGCGCAGCCTCGGCAAGACTGCCGTAGAACCGGACCACCGCAAGTGCGGAGGTCGGGAAGCCGTGGTTCAGCATGGCCCGCGCGGTCTCGTCGCCGTCGCCTGAGAGCGCCATGGCGAGATCCTCGATCATCGGATTGTGGCCGATGACGAGCAGGGCCTCCAGCCCGCCATTCTGCCGGATGGCAGTGAGGTACGCGGCGGCATCGTCGCTGTAGAGGGTGTCACAGAACAGCACCCGGCCCGTGTCCGTATGGCCAGCCAAGCTTTCCAGCGTCTGGCGGGCGCGCTTGGCGCTTGAGCAAAGGGTGCGGGCCGGTGCGTATTTGCGGGAACGCATCAGCACGCCCATCGCTTCGGCATCGGCGAAGCCGGATGGATCGAGCGGGCGGTCGAAGTCAGCCACGCCAGGCAGCGCCCAGCCGGCCTTCGCATGCCTCAGCAGGTAAAGTCTGGTCACCGGATCCCCGTTGTGCCGGGCACCGAACCCGTCAGCACGCCGCAGGATTTGCCATCAGAAGAGCTCCGTGCGCAATGGCAAGCGACCCTCAAGCATAGCGAATCATGTACGAATTCGGTCGTATTCTTCGCAAAAAGGGCATCGCCGATGGTGGTTTGTCCGAGACTAACAATTGCGTGAAACTGTCGTCGATTGACCTTGTGCAGCTTTCGGTCCGCGAATATATAGGCGCCAAATTTGGGGTTTGTTGGGTGAGTCGAATGAACGACATCGTTACCGCCGATTACGTACCCTCCGAAGACGAGCCGTTCATGAACGAGCGGCAGAAATCCTACTTTCGCATGAAGCTCGTCACCTGGAAGAACGACATCTTGCGCGAAGCGCGCGAAACTCTCGAAATCCTGCAGCAGGAAAACGCCAACCACCCCGACCTCGCCGATCGCGCCTCCTCGGAAACCGACCGCGCCATCGAACTTCGCGCCCGCGATCGCCAGCGAAAACTCATCTCCAAGATCGATTCGGCCCTCCAGCGCCTTGACGAAGGCACTTACGGTTATTGCGAGGAGACGGGCGAGCCGATCGCGCTGAAGCGGCTCGACGCGCGCCCGATCGCCACCTTGTCGATCGAGGCACAGGAGCGCCATGAGCGGCGCGAGAAGGTCTACCGCGACGACTGAGTCGCCGGGAAAAACAGCGGCATCGGTAAAGCGTTCAAAATGGCCGGTTTTCCGGCCATTTTCATTGGCCGTTCGCTATCGGCCTATCTTTTCTGATTGGACAACTCGCCGAGGAGCTTCGTCATCTCGTCGTCGAGAGAGGGCGACGCCTTCGCCACCGGCTTGCTCGGCGTTTGGCTGAAGCGTGGCTCGTCGAGGGAAACCTCCAGCTCCTTCATCAGCGCATCGTCAATCGACTCGTGCTGTGCCGGCGGCTCGTATCTTGCCGGGGGGTCCTGCCTTGCCGGCGGCTGCGCATGCCGCGAGGCATTGGCGTTGACGGATCCATAACTTGGCAACGGCGTGACGTTCGATGCCGGTTTCGGCGCCGGCGCCGGCATTGTTGCCGGCATCGTCGCCGTCTGGCGGGCTCGGACAGGGGTCGCGGTTACGCCTGCCGGCTGCGGTGGCGCTTGCCTCGCCGGCGCGGCTGTGATCGAAGCCGACCTTGCTGCCGGCTGGTGGCCGTTGTCTCCGGTCAATGCCGGGCGCCGCAGCGCCGAGAGCCTGATGTCGCGCTCGACGACGACGTCGGTCGGACCACCGATCAAGAGCAGGTGCTCGATATCGTCGCGGCGCACCAGCACCAGCCGCCGGTGACTGTCGACCGCTGTGGCATCCATGACAGCCAGCCGCGTCTTGCGGTTCCTGCCGCCGGCGACGAATGTCCCGAACGTCAGGCTGCGGACCAGCCTGATGATAAGAAGAATGATGAGCAGAAGGACAAGTACTGCAAACGTCCATAGGATTGCTGCGGCATAACCAGGACCCGCCACGCCATCCAGCCATTGCAGCATTGGTTCCCCCAAAATCAGCTTTCGAAGAGAGGCGACACTAGACTGTTGCGGCAGGCCACCGCAAGTTGCCTTTCACGCTTCGTGAACAGCTTGAAACGCCGGGAGCCGAACGGCGTCATTTTTAACGGACATCTGCAGCCGGGCCTTTTCCCAACCCTGAGAATATGATTCAACCGACACCGGAATTCACGAGCAGGGGGCACATGGCCAAGGAAGCGCGCGGCGATTTCTATCCGGTACCTATCGTCGACCAGAACACGCGGCCGGGAGCGGTCACCCGGCTCATCGTCTTCATCGTCGTCCTGACTGGGGCAGCGATCGTCTTCGGCCTTTTCCGCGAGCGCCTTGGCGATCCATTCCTGCTCGGCATGCTTGGCGTGCTGGCGATGATCGGCGTCGGCTTTCTATTCGCCACTGCGATCGGCTTCGTGCACATCACGCCGCGCTCGACAAGCGACGAACTGTCGAAAGCTTTCGTCGATTCGATGTCGCAAGGTCTCCTGGTCACCGACACCAAAGGCCGTATCATCTACGCCAACCGGACCTATGCCGATATGACGGGTGCCGAGTCGGCCGCCGACCTCAAGACCGTCGAAGGTTTGCTTTCAGACGTTCCCGAGGCCTCGGTGACCATATACCGGCTGGCGTCCGGCCTGCGTGATGGCCAGCCTGGCGACGGCGAGTTTCGGCTCGCGCAGTCCATTCGGCCAGGCGCCGAACCGGGCGCTCGCTGGTACCGCGTTCGGGCCCGCGCCTTCAGCGTTCCCGGCCAGCGGCTGCCCATGCTTGCCTGGCAGCTTGCCGACATCTCGCAGGAACGGGCCGAGCAGGAGCGGTTCTTTCTCGACCTGCAAAAGGCGATCGATCACCTCGACCATGCGCCGGCCGGTTTCTTTTCGGCCGACCAGGAAGGCCGCGTCACCTATATCAACGCGACCCTTGCGGAGTGGCTGGGCATCGACCTGGCCAGCTTCACTCCCGGCGCCATCACGCTGCCGGAGATCGTCGCCGGCGACGGCATGGCGCTGGTCCGTTCGGTCAAGGCCGACGCTGGTACCACGCGCAATGCCGTTATCGACCTCGATCTGACGACGATGACCGGCGAGGCGCTGCCGGTGCGCTTCATGCATCGTGTCTCGGCCAGCCGAGAGGGGCTCAACGGCCCGACTCGCACCATCGTGCTCAACCGGACGCAAGGCGAGGACGCTTCGGCCGACCTCCGCGCATCGGAAATACGCTTCACGCGGTTCTTCAACTCGACGCCGATGGCGATAGCCGGCGTCGACCATGCCGGCCGCATCCTGCGCACCAATGCGCCGTTCCTGTCGCTGTTTTCCTCGGTCGTCGACCGCGATGCGGTCGATCGGCGTGTGCGGCTGGATACGGTGATCCACGAGCGCGACCGGCCGGCTTTCGCCGCGGCCTTTGAAAAGGCACGCCAGCAACAGGCTGACATCGAGCCGATCGATACGGTGCTGCCCGGCAATGAGGAGCGCCACATACGCTTCTACGTCAACGCGGTCGCAGACGGTACCGGTGGCGAGGGCGCCGAGGAATCGGCCATCGTCTATGCCGTGGAGACCACTGAGCAAAAGGCCCTCGAGGGCCAGATGGCGCAGAGCCAGAAGATGCAGGCGGTCGGCCAACTCGCCGGCGGCATCGCGCATGATTTCAACAATGTGCTGACCGCCATCATCATGGCCTCGGACCTGCTTTTGACCAACCACCGGCCGTCCGATCCGTCGTTCCCGGACATCATGAACATCAAGCAGAATGCCAACCGGGCGGCCTCGCTGGTGCGGCAGTTGCTGGCCTTCTCGCGCAAGCAGACGCTGCGGCCGGAGGTGCTCAACCTGACCGACGTGCTCGCAGATCTAAGGATGCTGCTTGCCCGGCTGGTCGGCAACGACATCAAGCTCAAAATCGACCATGGCCGCGACCTGTGGCCGGTCAGGGTCGATATCGGGCAATTCGAGCAAGTGGTGGTCAATCTGGCGGTCAATGCACGCGATGCGATGCCGGCCGGCGGCGAGCTCACCGTACGCACCCGCAACGTCAGCGCCGGAGAGTGCAAGACCTTTTCCTACCGCGAACTTACTCCGGCCGACTATGTGCTGGTCGAGGTCGAGGACAGCGGCAGCGGCATCGCGCCTGATGTGCTGAAAAAGATCTTCGAGCCCTTCTTCACGACAAAGGAGGTTGGCAAGGGAACCGGCCTCGGCCTGTCCATGGTCTATGGCATCATCAAGCAAACAGGCGGCTTCATCTTCTGCGATTCCGAAGTCGGCAAGGGATCCGTGTTCCGCATCTTCCTGCCGCGGCACATTGCGGAGGCAAGGAAGGCGGGCGAGGCTGGAGAAGTGCCGGCCGCCCCTGCCAAGATCGCCGACTCAGCCAAGGATCTGTCGGGCTCGGCCACGGTGCTGCTGGTCGAGGACGAGGACGCCGTGCGCATGGGCGGCATGCGGGCGCTGAAATCGCGCGGCTACACCGTCCACGAGGCGTCGTCGGGCGTCGAGGCGCTTGAAGTCTACGAAGCGCTCGGCGGCAAGGTCGACGTCGTGGTGTCGGACGTGGTGATGCCGGAAATGGATGGCCCGACGCTGCTTGGCGAATTGCGCAAACGGCAGCCCGACATCAAGTTTATCTTCGTGTCCGGCTATGCCGAAGACGCGTTCGCCAAGAACTTGCCGGCCGACGCGCATTTCGGCTTCTTGCCGAAGCCGTTTTCGCTCAAGCAATTGGCCACGATCGTAAAGGACATGCTGGAATCCTGACCCTTCCAACGCTCCGCTTGCGCAATGTCGTGAGACTGCCATGATTGCAGGCGAAACGGGCGACGGGTTTTGGAAGCATGCCGTGACGCCACACAACGAGGCTAGCAAAGGCGACTACGCAAGCACGGTGCTGCTGCCGGGCGACCCGCAGCGCGCTGAATGGATGGCGGAGACCTTTCTGGAAGCGTCGCGCTGCGTCAACCGCCGCCGCGGCGCGCTCGGCTTTACCGGGTTGTTTCGCGGCAAGCCTGTCAGCGTCCAGTCCACCGGCATCGGCGTCCCGTCATTCCTGGTCTACGTGCACGAGCTGCTGGATTTCTACGGTGCGAAAACGTTGATCCGCACCGGCACCTGCGGCGGCCTGACCGCCGAGATGGCGCTGCGCAGCCTGGTGATCGCACAATCGGTGCGCGGCGAAAATGCGGAGAGCGGCCAGGTTTTTGGGCTCTATCGTGCCGATGCCGGCCCCGATCCTGCATTGTTGGCCCAGGCGTTGGCCCGGGCTTCGGAACTCGGGATCGACCATCGGGCCGGGCTGACGATCTGCAGCGACATTTTTTATCATCCGCTGGGGCGCGAACGCTTTGCCGAAGCACAGGCACAGGGGGCGCTCGCCGTGGATATGGAAACCAGCGCACTCTACCGCATTGCGGCCGATTTCGGCGCCCGGGCGCTGTCGATCCTGACCGTCGTCGACAATGTGGCAACCGGCGAGCAGACCGACTATTCCGAACGCCAGGGCCTTTTCACCGATATGACCCGGCTGGCGCTCGACATGGCGGCGGAGAGCTAGGCGGCTTCTACTTCGGAGTACGGAACCTCGCCAGGTTCCGTACTTTTCAACGCTTCGTGCAGGTCGAGGCGGTAAAGGCGCCGTCTGGCTGCTTCATGATGATATCGAAGGACGGGGTGGTTCCGCTTTCCAGCGTCGCCTGCGTAAGCGAGATCGAGTTGCCGCCACTGGTGTAGCCGCCCAGCGGACCCAGCCAGGTGATCACGCCGTCTGCATCCATCTGGTAATTGTAGCTTTGCGGCGCGATGCCGAAGCTCACCGGACCGCTATAGACGTTTCCCTTGATGGTGATGTCGCCGAGGCTGAGGAACATGCCAAGCAGATAGACTTCGCAATGATAGGAGCCGTCCGGCAGCTTGCCGTCGCTGAAGCCGGCGCGCGCTACGGTCGTCGCCGCCAGCAGAAGCATGGCGGTGAAAATGCAAGAAGCTCTGAAGGCCATGGAGTCCCCCGTTAAGGGTTCGAACTTGCCTCATTTCGCTGCGGCGCTGCAATCCTCGCCAGCGCTCATATGATGCTGCTCAAAATTCGGGCATTGGCCTATATGTGAGTAAAACTTAGGCTGATACGAGTGATCTTTTCTCATTTCAAACCTGGCAGGGGAGGTTCATCTCCTGCGGCTAATACATTAACCGACTGACAGGGCTGGGAAATCTCAAACACTCCGATCTTTCGCCGGTGATTGGCACAGCCGTTGCATGGTCCTGTTCCGATGCAGTTAACCAGCTTGGGAGTTTAAAAGTATGAGGGGCAGTTTCTCGACAATAACAAAAATGTTTTCGGCCGGCGTGGTCACCGCCGGCCTGCTGATGAGCATTCCCGCCAGGGCGGCCGACGACACCATCAAGGTCGGCATCCTCCATTCGCTGTCGGGAACCATGGCGATCTCGGAGACGACGCTGAAGGACGCCATGCTGATGCTCATCGAAGAGCAGAATGCCAAGGGCGGCCTGCTCGGCAAGAAGCTCGAGGCGGTGGTCGTCGATCCGGCTTCCAACTGGCCGCTGTTCGCAGAAAAAGCGCGCGAGCTGATCTCGAAGGACAAGGTCGCCGCGGTGTTCGGCTGCTGGACCTCGGTGTCGCGCAAATCGGTGCTGCCGGTGTTCAGCGAGCTCGACAACATCCTGTTCTACCCCGTCCAGTACGAAGGCGAGGAAAGCGAGCGCAACGTGTTCTACACCGGTGCGGCGCCGAACCAGCAGGCCATTCCGGCCGTCGATTATCTGATGAGCGAGGATGGCGGTTCGGTGAAGCGCTGGGTGCTCGAAGGCACCGACTACGTCTACCCGCGCACCACCAACAAGATCCTCGAAGCCTACCTGAAGGCGAAAGGCGTTGCCGCCGAAGACATCATGGTCAACTACACGCCGTTCGGCTTCTCCGACTGGCAGACCGAAGTCTCGGCGATCAAGAAATTCGGTTCGGCCGGCAAGAAGACCGCCGTCGTCTCGACCGTCAACGGTGACGCCAATGTGCCGTTCTACAAGGAACTCGGCAACCAGGGCATCAAGGCCGAGGACATTCCGGTCATGGCCTTCTCGGTTGGTGAGGAAGAGCTTGCCGGTCTCGACACCGCGCCGCTGGTCGGCCATCTCGCCGCCTGGAATTATTTTGAGAGCGTCGACACGCCCGAGAACGCGAAGTTCATCGCCGACTGGCACAAATTCATCAAGAACGACAAGCGCACCACCAACGACCCGATGGAAGCCCATTATATCGGCTTCAACATGTGGGTGAAGGCGGTCGAGAAGGCCGGCACCACCGATCCGGACAAGGTCATCGACGCCATGGTCGGCGTCTCGGTGCCGAACCTGACCGGCGGTTATTCGACGATGATGCCGAACCATCACATCACCAAGCCGGTGCTGATCGGCGAAATCCAGGCCGACGGCCAGTTCGAAACCGTCTCGCAGACGCCGGGCCTGGTGATGGGCGACGAGTGGTCCGACTATCTGCCTGACTCCAAGGACCTGATCTCCGATTGGCGCGCGCCTCTGTCCTGCGGCAACTTCAACGTTGCCACCGGCAAATGCGGCGGCAAGGGAACCAACTGATCCTCCCGGTCTGTCCTCCCAGACCCGCAAGCCTCCGGGCAGGCTCCTCCTCCAGCCTGCCCGGAGGCGACATTCAATCTTCAAGAGCCACCAGAAACCAATGATCCTGATCCGCGCGATTGGCCTGATGCTGCTCCTTCTCCAGGGGACGCTGCTGCCGTCGAACGCCAGCGAAGCAGATCTGCGCGTGGTCATCGCCAAATTCGCCACCGCCGCCAATTTTCCGGCGATAGAAGCCGTGGTGCGGGAGCTTGCGGCTTCCGGCGATCCGGCCGTAGAACGGCCGCTTGCCGCGCTTGCGGAGGGCAGCCTTTACGTGCGCAAGGCCGATTCACTGGTCTTTGTCGGCAAGGAGAGCGGCGACGGCATCGAGCTGCTCGATGCGCTTACCGGCGAAAGATCGGGCGAAGCTGCCAAGGCCGACATCAGCAAGATCAAGGTCAACAACACGCTGCGCCGCGTCATTCGCGATGCATTGGGCACGCTGACGCTTGGCTCAAAGGATCCGGCCGTGCGCATTGCCGCCGCCGACACCATGTTCAAAACGCCCGACGCGGCAAACATCGAGCCGCTCGACACCGCCATCGCCAATGAGAGCGTGGCAAGCGTCAAGGCGCTGCTAGAACAGGCCCGCGCCGCGTCGGTTCTCGTTTCCGACAGGCCGGAGGCCGACAAACTGGCGGCAATCGCGCTCATCGGTGCGCGCAGCGACCGCGATGCGGTGTCGCTGCTCACGTCGGTCGAGGCCAGTTCCGAAGGTGCGGTGAAAGACGCGGCGACGGCTGCGATCGCCAACATCAATTCGACGCTGGCGCTGTGGGATGCCGGCCAGAATATCTGGTACGGCATATCGCTTGGATCGGTGCTGCTGCTGGCGGCGATTGGCCTTGCCATCACTTTCGGCGTCATGGGCGTCATCAACATGGCGCATGGCGAGATGGTCATGCTCGGCGCCTACACGACCTTCGTCGTGCAGGAGGTTATCCGTAATTCCTTTCCCGGTCTGTTCGACTGGTCGCTGGTCATCGCCCTGCCGCTGGCCTTCCTGGTGGCGGCGCTCGTCGGCCTTGTCATCGAGCGCGGGCTGATCCGCTTCCTCTATGGACGGCCGCTGGAGACGCTGCTGGCGACATGGGGTGTGTCGCTGATCCTGCAGCAGGCCGTACGCACCATCTTCGGGCCGACCAACCAGGAGGTCGGCAACCCGTCCTGGATGTCCGGCTCGTTCAATATCGGCCAGCTTGCCGTGACCTGGAACCGGCTCTGGATCCTCGTATTCGCGCTCGGCGTGTTCGCTGTGCTGCTCTACGTGATGAAACGCACGCCCTGGGGGCTGCAGATGCGTGCCGTCACCGCCAATCGCCGCATGGCCGCCTCGATGGGCATCAGGACGCCTTGGGTCGATGCGCTAACGTTTGCACTCGGCTCCGGCATTGCCGGCATCGCTGGTGTCGCGCTCAGCCAGATCGACAACGTCTCGCCCAATCTCGGCCGCGGCTACATCATCGACAGTTTCATGGTCGTCGTTTTCGGCGGTGTCGGCAATCTCTGGGGCACGCTGGTCGGCGCTTTCTCGCTCGGCATCGTCAACAAGTTCCTCGAACCTTATGCCGGAGCAGTGCTCGGCAAGATCGTCGTCCTGGTGCTGATCATCCTGTTCATCCAGAAACGCCCGCGCGGTCTGTTCGCGCTAAAGGGCAGGTCGGTGGAAGCATGATCACGGGACGCTTCTTTGCCGCCGGCGCCGACCGCCGCGTCGCCATCACCATCTTCATCCTGCTGGCGGTTGCAATCGTCGTGCCGCTGCTCAATCTTGCGGTCTCGCCGACAAGTGCGTTTTACGTGCCGTCCTATATCGTCGCGCTCACCGGCAAATACCTCTGCTACGCACTGCTCGCCTTGGCGCTCGATCTCGTCTGGGGCTATTGCGGCATCCTCTCGCTCGGCCACGGCGCCTTCTTCGCACTCGGCGGCTATTCGATGGGCATGTATCTGATGCGCCAGATCGGCTCGCGCGGCGTCTACGGCAATCCGCTGCTGCCGGATTTCATGGTGTTCCTTAACTACAAGGAATTGCCATGGTTCTGGTATGGTTTCGACCATTTCTGGTTTGCCGCGATCATGGTGCTTGCGGTGCCCGGCCTGCTCGCCTTCGTCTTCGGCTGGTTTGCCTTCCGCAGCCGCGTCACCGGCGTCTACCTGTCGATCATCACCCAGGCGATGACCTATGCGCTGCTGCTTGCGTTTTTCCGCAACGACATGGGTTTCGGCGGCAACAACGGCCTAACTGATTTCAAGGACATTCTAGGGTTCAACGTGCAGGCCGACATGACGCGGTCGGCGCTGTTCGCGGCCAGCGCCGTCATGCTGGCGTTTGCCGTCTTCGTCACCTGGGCAATCGTCGGTTCCAAGTACGGCAAGCTTTTAATGGCGGTGCGCGATGCCGAGAGCCGCACGCGCTTTCTCGGCTGGCGGGCGGAGAACGTCAAACTGTTCGCCTTCACCGTGTCGGCGGTGATGGCCGGCATCGCCGGTGCGCTTTACGTGCCGCAGGTCGGCATCATCAACCCTGGCGAATTCGAGCCGTCCAATTCGATCGAGGTGGTGGTGTGGGCGGCCGTCGGCGGGCGCGGCACCATCGTCGGGCCGATCATCGGCGCGCTTCTGGTCAATGCCGGTAAATCCTGGTTCACCGGCGTGCTGCCGGAATTCTGGCTGTTTGCGCTGGGCGGACTGTTTGTCGCCGTCACGCTGTTCCTGCCCAAGGGCATCATCGGCATGTGGGATTCCTGGCGCGGCAACGCCAAGGCGCTGCGGGCGGCCTCGGTTGCCGAGGAAGTCGGCATCGATCCCGATGCGCCGGTGCCGCCGAAAACCGACCGCTCGGCGGCGAGAAGGCCGGGCGACTGGTCGGCCTCCGGCGCCGAACCGCAGCCGGCGGAGTGATGGCCTGATGTCGAAGAGCAACACCATCCTCTATCTCGACGGCGTGTCGGTTTCCTTCGACGGGTTTCGCGCTATCAACAACCTTTCGCTGGTGCTCGACAAGGGCGAGATGCGGGCGATCATCGGCCCCAACGGCGCCGGAAAGACGACGATGATGGACATCGTCACCGGCAAGACGCGGCCCGACGCGGGTGAAGTTTTCTTCAACGGTGAGGTCGACCTAACCAAACACGACGAGGCCGAAATCGCCATGATGGGCATCGGCCGTAAATTCCAGAAGCCAACGGTCTTCGAAAGCCACACGATCGAGGACAATCTGATGCTGGCGCTGAAAGGCCCGCGCTCGATCTTCCCGGCACTGTTCCATCGTCGCTCGGCCGCGGACGTGCGGCAGATCGACGACATCCTCGGCATCATTCGGCTTGGCGACAAGCGTGACGAACTCGCCGCCAATCTGAGCCACGGCCAAAAGCAATGGCTCGAGATCGGCATGCTTCTGGCGCAGGATCCGAAGCTGCTGCTGGTCGACGAACCGGTTGCCGGCATGACCGACGCCGAGACCGAGGAAACCGCGCGGCTGCTCAGGGACATCGCGCGCGACCATTCTGTCATCGTCGTCGAGCACGACATGCATTTCGTGCGCGAGCTCGGCGTCAAGGTCACCTGCCTGCACGAAGGCTCGGTGCTTTCCGAGGGCAGTCTCGACTTCGTTTCGGCCGACGAGCGCGTCGTCGAAGTCTATCTGGGGAGATGAACATGGTCTGGCGCGTTCCGTTCCATCATTTCGACCTTTCGTTCTTCACGCGTTGGAGAAAGCGCTGACCATGCTCGAAGTCTCCAATGCCACGCTGCACTACGGGGCTGCCCAGGCGCTGCGCGGCGTCTCGCTGAAGGCCGGCGCCAGCAAGATCACCTGCGTGCTCGGCCGCAACGGCGTCGGCAAGACCAGTTTGATGAGATCGATCGTCGGCCATCACCGGCTGACGAGCGGAAGCGTTGCCTTCGAGGGGAAGGCGCTCGACCGGAGCGCGGCGTATGATCGCGCCCGGTCGGGCATCGCATTCGTGCCGCAGGGCAGGGAGATATTTCCGCTGCTTACGGTGCGGGAAAACCTCGAATCGGGTTTTGCGCCGTTGAAGCGCGCCGATCGCAACATTCCCGGTCACGTCTTCGAATTGTTTCCGGTGCTGAAGCAGATGCTCGCGCGCCGCGGCGGCGATCTTTCCGGCGGCCAGCAGCAGCAGCTTGCCATCGGCAGGGCACTGGTGATGCGGCCGAAGCTGCTGGTGCTCGACGAGCCGACCGAAGGCATCCAGCCGTCGATCATCAAGGACATCGGCCGCGCCATCCGCTATCTGCGCGACCAGGCCGGTATCGCCGTGCTTCTGGTCGAACAATATCTCGACTTCTGCCGGGAATTGGCCGACGAGGTCAACATCATGGACCGCGGTCAGATCGTCCATACCGGCCCCGCCGAGGATCTCGACCGGGCGGACGTCCGCAAATTCCTGACTGTCTGAATTCTTATTGATTCCATTATTTTGCAACTCTGGCGCGCTGCAGATTGCGTGCTAGATTTTGCTTGGCCTTGGTGAGTCGGCCGCTTTCCGTACCAGTTTCAACTTGGCAGATCAGGGGAAGGCGCGGCCCGCGTCGGCACGCTTGCGCGCAAGCCCTTCCAGCGATCTGTTGTCGTCCAACATTTCGGGTGCTTGGGAGCCAGGGCCAGTCGATGGAGCGCTATGTCGAGGACTACCAGAAACGACGGCTCACGGAGCGCGTCGATATCCTGACAGCCATCAACATTCTGAAATCGCAGGGGTATGACCACGACGAACTCATCGCGGAGATCACCAAGGTCTTCTATGTCGATCTCGATGCTTTCAACGAGATCGTCAGGGTTGATCGGCGTCCGGACGAGCGCGCCGCATAGCCGGTAATTGAGGACCCGGCCAGGCGGACCACCGACAGCGGGGCGTCAGCCTGCGACCCGCTTCATCAGCGCGATGGCGCCGAATGGAGCGCGGACCTTGCCCTCTGTGATGAAGTAGACGAACACATCGCGTGGCTTGACCGGCGCGTCGGTTGAAGGATCGGCGCGCGACAGGTCGGCCGGCACCTTGCCTTCCGCCCAGGTTTTTGCGCGCGCCGCCCATTCGTCGAGCGCCTTTGGCGTGTAGCAATCGGAATTGTCGTCGCTGCCGGTCTGCAGCCGCGCATAGATGAAATCGCCGGTAACGTCGGCAATCCCCGGATATTTGGCGTGGTCGGCATAAACGATGGCGGCCTTGTGCTTTCGCGCCAAGGCGGCGAACTCCGGCACGACGAAGCTGTCGTTGCGCACCTCGACCGCGTGGCGCAGCGCAACGCCGTCCTGCTTTTCCGGCAACAGCTTGAGGAAGGCCTCGAAATCGTCCGGGTCGAATTTCTTGGTCGGCGCGAACTGCCACAGGATCGGCCCGAGCTTGTCGCCAAGTGTCGCGACGCCCGACCCGAGGAAGCGCATGATCGATTCCCCGGCCTCGCCGAGCACGCGGCGGTTGGTGACGAAGCGGTTGCCCTTCAGCGAATAGACGAAACCATCCGGCGCCTCGTTGGCCCATTTGACGAAGGTCGGCTCCTTGAAGCTCGAATAATAGGTGCCGTTGACCTCGATAGTGGGCACCTGCCGGCTGGCATAATGCAGTTGCTTGGCCTTCGACAATTTGTCCGGGTAGAAGGACGTGTCCCACGGCTCGAAGGTCCAGCCGCCCATGCCGGCGCGGATTGTTCCTGATTGAGTCATGGTCGTCCTCCCGGTTTGCAGAAAAGGATCACGCGATGGCGGTCGTCTCGACGGCTTTCGCCATGTCGACGATCGTCCATCCTGGCCGATATGGATTGGGCCGGCGACCCGTTTCGCGAAAGCCGTAGGCCTTATACAACGAAACGTTCCGTTCCATTCTGGCATTGGTGTAGAGTCGGATTTCAGGCAAGCTCCACAAGCGCGTCTGTTGCTCGGCCCAATCGAGCAGCCCGATGCCGAAACCCTTGCCCTGAAAGGCGGGCGCAACGGCGACGCTGAAGATCATTGTATGGTCCGCATGTCGTTCCAGAACGATCAAGCCGGCCGGCTGTCCGTCCTGCTCCGAAAGCCAGACCTCGCCGCGTTCTATGCGCGGCGCATAGTCCTCGGTGACGGGGATCGGCGGCGCTCCGAACAGGGCAGTGTAGGGCGCGTAGGCGTCGGTGGTGAGCGAGATCACCGTGGGGAGATCATCGGCCCGAGCGGCTCTCATGATCAAAACTGGCCCGCGCCGGCAGCGGCCGCAATCACCTTGTCCATGCCGGCCGCTATCGCGGCGACGGCATTGCGACTGGCGTCGCCCAAGCCGTGGCGCTCAGCGAGCCAGTGCGCGTCATTGTAGGAGAGCCAGACCTTGCCTTGCTCGTCCTCCCAAGCCAGTGCCTTGACCGGCAGATCGATGCCGGCAAGCTGCCGGTCCTGCATCAGCGGCGTGCCGCCTTTCGGGTTGCCAAAAATCAGAAGCTGGGTCGGACGCAGAGAAGCTTCGACACTGCGCGCACCGGCGGCGTGGTCAATGCGGGCGAAGACTAGCAATCCTGCACCTTCCACAGTCCCGACCAGGCGATCGATCGTCTCGGCCACGCCGAAGCGGCTTTGGACCGTGATGAGACCGTTCTTTGCCATCACTCCGCCGCTTCGCGCTTGCCTCCGGGGCGCCGCTCCAGCAATTCCCTCAGGAACTGCCCGGTATAGCTGCGTTTTTCGCGAACGATGTCCTCAGGCGTGCCGGACGCTACCAGCTCGCCGCCGCCGTCACCACCTTCGGGGCCAAGATCGAGCACCCAGTCAGCGGTCTTGATCACCTCTAGATTGTGCTCGATGACAACGACCGTGTTGCCCTGGTCGACCAGCTCGTGCAGCACTTCAAGCAGCTTGGCGACGTCGTGGAAATGCAGGCCGGTGGTTGGCTCATCGAGAATGTAGAGCGTCTTGCCGGTCGCCTTGCGCGACAGTTCCTTGGCAAGCTTGATGCGCTGCGCCTCGCCGCCCGACAAAGTCGTTGCCTGCTGGCCAACATGGATGTAGCCGAGGCCGACCCGTTTCAGCGTCTCCAGCTTGTCGCGCACACCGGGCACGGCGGCGAAGGAATCGACGCCTTCCTCGACCGTCATGTCGAGAACGTCGGCGATTGATTTGCCCTTGAACAGGACGTCGAGCGTCTCGCGGTTGTAGCGCTTGCCGTGGCAGACGTCGCAGGTGACGTAGACGTCGGGCAGGAAGTGCATCTCGATTTTGATGACGCCGTCGCCCTGGCAGGCCTCGCAGCGGCCGCCCTTGACGTTGAACGAGAAGCGGCCCGGCTGGTAGCCGCGCGCCTTGGCCTCCGGCAGGCCGGCGAACCAGTCGCGGATCGGCGTGAAGGCGCCGGTATAGGTGGCAGGGTTGGAGCGCGGGGTGCGCCCGATCGGCGACTGGTCGATGTCGATGACCTTGTCGAGGAATTCCAGCCCCTCGATGCGGTCGTGCTCGGCCGGATGCTCGCGCGAGCCCATGATGCGGCGCGACGCCGCCTTGAACAGGGTCTCAATCAGGAAGGTCGACTTGCCGCCGCCGGATACGCCGGTGACGGCGGTAAACGTGCCGAGCGGGATTTCGGCGGTGACGTTCTTCAGGTTGTTGCCGCGCGCGCCGACGACCTTCAGCCGGCGGTTCTTCTTGGCCTCGCGCCGCGCTGCCGGCGTCGCCACTTCAAGCTCGCCCGACAGGTATTTGCCGGTGATCGAAGCGGGCGTCGCCATGATCTGCTGCGGCGTGCCCTGGGCGATGATGTGGCCGCCATGGATGCCGGCCGCCGGACCGATATCGACGACGTAGTCGGCATGCAGGATGGCGTCCTCGTCGTGCTCGACGACGATGACCGTGTTGCCGATGTCGCGCAGATGCTTCAGCGTGTCGAGCAGGCGGGCATTGTCGCGCTGGTGCAGACCGATCGACGGCTCGTCCAGCACGTAAAGTACGCCGGTCAGGCCGGAGCCGATCTGCGAAGCGAGACGGATGCGCTGGCTCTCACCGCCTGAAAGCGTGCCGGAGTTGCGCGACAGCGTCAGATAGTCGAGACCGACATCGTTGAGGAAGCGCAGCCGCTCTCGGATTTCCTTGAGCACGCGCACCGCAATCTCGTTCTGCTTGTCGTTGAGCGAAGCGGGCAGATCGGTGAACCACTGGTCGGCCTTGCGGATGGACAGCTCGGTGACCTCGCCAATGTGCTTGCCGGCGATCTTGACCGCGAGCGCCTCGGGCTTCAGCCGATAGCCGCGGCAGGCCGGGCAGGGCGTGGCCGACATGAAGCGCTCGATCTCCTCGCGCATCCAGGCGGATTCGGTTTCCTTCCAGCGGCGCTCGAGGTTGGGGATGACGCCCTCGAAGGTTTTCGTCGTCTTGTAGGAGCGCAGGCCGTCATCGTAATGGAAGGTGATTTCGCGCTCGCCGGTGCCGTGCAGGACGGCTTGCTTTGCCTCCTCGCTCAAATCCTTGAACTTGTCGCCGAGCTTGAAGCCATAGGCAACGCCCAGCGCTTCCAGCGTCTGCGCATAGTAGGGCGAGCTCGACTTCGCCCAAGGGCTGACGGCGCCGGCGCGCAGCGAGACATTCTCGTCGGGCACGACCAGGCTGGCATCAATGGCGCGTTGGCTGCCGAGCCCGTCGCAGGTCGGGCAGGCGCCGAACGGATTGTTGAAGGAGAATAGCCTGGGCTCGATCTCGGGAATGGTGAAGCCGGATACCGGGCAGGCGAACTTTTCCGAGAACAGCATGCGTTCATGCGTCTCGTTCTTCGATTTGTTGACCGAATCCTCGCCGGTCTGGCTGGCGTCGAGCGGCTTGTCGGCAAATTCCGCCACCGCCAGCCCGTCGGCCAGCTTCAGCGCGGTCTCGATGGAATCGGCGAGCCGCGTCGCCAGATCGCCGCGCACGACGATGCGGTCGACCACAACGTCGATGTCATGCTTGTACTTCTTGTCCAGCGCCGGCACGTCGGCGATCTCGTAGAAGACGCCGTCGACCTTGACGCGCTGAAAACCTTTCTTCTGCAGCTCAAGCAGTTCCTTGCGGTACTCGCCTTTGCGGCCGCGCACCATCGGCGCCAGGATGAACAGCCGAGTTCCTTCCTCGACCGCAAGCACCCGGTCGACCATCTGCGAAACCGTCTGGCTCTCGATCGGCAGGCCGGTGGCCGGCGAATAGGGGATGCCGACGCGGGCGAACAAAAGCCGCATATAATCGTAGATCTCGGTGACGGTGCCGACCGTCGAGCGCGGGTTCTTCGAGGTGGTCTTCTGCTCGATGGAGATGGCCGGCGACAGGCCGTCGATCTGGTCGACGTCCGGCTTCTGCATCATTTCGAGGAATTGCCGCGCATAGGCCGAAAGGCTCTCGACATAGCGGCGCTGGCCCTCGGCATAGATGGTGTCGAAGGCAAGCGACGACTTGCCGGATCCCGACAGGCCGGTCATAACGATCAGGCTGTCACGCGGCAGATCGAGATCGACATTCTTCAGATTGTGTTCGCGTGCCCCGCGAATGGAGAGATATTTATGGTCGGCCATCGCCGGTCGCCGCCTCAGAATCTGGAATTCGTGGGATGGGCGGGTTTTCCCGACCACCCCCTATGTAGGCAATTTCGCCGCCTTTTCGAGAGACGCCACAACTCTCGACCAAAGCGTTTAACCGCCTTTCGCGCGAACGGGCAAGCGGAAAGAACAAAGGCCGAACACGCTCCTGACAAAAGCTGCCCGTGGGGCCGGCTTCCCAAAACGTCTTGCGATCACATTTTTCGGTAATCGGCTATTCAAGGTTGACGTCCCTGCACCGTGGGGGCAGACTCCAGACGTCAACGAAGCCGGCCGTCTTTCGATGGCCTCGCGGCCTGGGGCTAGCCTGCGAGACGCCGCGGGTTATGCGATGAGCGCTTCGACGACGACAGTCGCAACCAACAGAAGGAGAGCAGAGGCATGACTCCACCGGATTGTTCGTTGAGGCTCCACGTGCCGCTGGAGCCGCGGCAGGTATAAGTGGCCAGGGTCAGGCGTTTTCGCTGCCCGCCAAACGGACCTGCTGATCCCCATAAAATCAGAGACTGCTAGTCGGATCGTCGGCTGAATGCCGCGAAGCATCCGAAATAAAATGCCGGCAGTACACTCCCGGCAATTTGGATTTCAGATCCAAGAAGCCCCGTCAGTTGCAAACGCAATGGCGGGGCTGTTCGTTTGAAGCGCAATATTTGTGGTTCACACCAGGCGAACTTAGCGGCTGGAGGGCCTGATCCCGCCGGTAGCGACATCGATGGTGATGCTGCCGGAAATCCGAACGTCGGTATCGCCAATCTTGAAGGTGCCGTTGCCGCTGCCTGGAGCCACGTCGTCAGGCTCAGGCTGCGGCGCTGGCTCGGCGATGCGATAATCGCTGGTCACACCGGGCAGGGCGCCCTTTTGCGAAGACGTCGAATTATCTTGGGCAAGTGCCATACCCACCAGCATGTTCGTGCCGGCTACGGTAGCGATGGCAAGGCATAACAGGCTGGATGAGCGGCTGGCGGTCATCGCCGGACTATAGTGCCGCGATAGCGGCAAGACCAGACCGATGGCGCTGAAATTGCGGGCGCTCAATCGCCTCAGTTCCGTCCGCCGGCCCGGCTCGTTCATGCGGCCTGCTTGCGAGTGTCGAAAACATGGTCGACGAGGCCCCAATCCTTGGCCTCCTGCGCGGTCATGAAAAAGTCGCGGTCGAGCGTGCGTTCCACTTCTTCGTAGGTGCGGCCGCAATGGCGGGCGTAAAGATCGGTCATGCGCCGCTTGGTGCGAAGGATGCCCTCGGCATGGCGCTGGATATCGGAGGCTTGGCCCTGGAAACCGCCGAGAGGCTGATGCAGCACGATGCTGGTGTTGGGTAGCGCGATGCGCCGCCCCGGTGTGCCGGCCATCAAAAGGAACGAGGCCATCGAGGCGGCGAAGCCCATACAAACCGTGGAGACCGGGCAGCTGATATACTGCATCGTATCGTAGATGGCGAAACCGCTGGTCACCACGCCGCCCGGCGAGTTGATGTAGAGCGAGACCTCCTTGTCGGGATTGTCGGATTCCAACGACAGAAGCTGGGCGCAGACCAGCGCCGAGGTGCCGTCGTCGATCGCCCCGTTGATGAAGACGATGCGCTCGCGCAGCAGCCGCGAAAATATGTCGAAGGCACGTTCGCCGCGGCTCGACTGCTCGATCACCATCGGCACCAGATTGGCAAGGCCGCTCATCGGTTGTCTCCGTTGACTGTTGTCGTTCAGGCCGCGCGCAGGAAGAGGCGCGGGGCGTTTGCGGCGATCTGCTTGTGCCTGGGAGTGCGCGCTTCAAAGGAAAGCCGGCAACCGGCGCCTGCCATCGCGATCTCCGGCACTGCTGCCCGAGCAAAACCATCATGGACGATGCGCAGATGCGTGCCGCCGGAAACGGTGCGGTCGAGCGTAAAGGTGACGATGCTGTCCACTGGGCTGTCGTTCATTGCGCTGTCCAGGGGGCTGCCGGGCGGCACCTGCGTATCGCCGGGCGCCGGCCGCTCCCGCCAGGAATAGCGCAGCAGCCGTCCGGGATCCGCGTCGAGGATTTCGCACTCGATCGGCGCATTCGGCGCTTTAAAGGCAAAGCGGTTGCCGATTTCGGGCTTGATGTCGTTCGGCATCATCCAGGCCGCGAGCAGGTCCGGCACCGTCAGCGCCCGCCACACCTTTTCCGGCGGTTCGGGCAGCTCGCACTCGAACTCGATCTTGTCTGCGGCCATTTCGGCGCGTTCTTTGCCTCGGCTGGTCATTGGTCCATGTCCTTCAAAACCGTCTTGAGCCTTTCGATGCGCTCTGGCCAGAACGCACGGTAGCGTTCGATCCAGCCGAGCAGTGGCGCAAGCCCCTCCGGATCGACGCGGTAATAGGCGTTGCGACCGGCTCGGCGCTCGACCACGAGGCCGGCGCCGCGCAGCACTGCGAGATGTTGCGATACCGCCGGCTGCGATACCGGTATGCCAGTGCGCAGTTCCGATACCGTCATCTCGCCGTCGGCGAGCCGCTCATAGACGGCGCGACGCGTTGGATCCGCTAGTGCCCGAAAAATGTCTGCTTCGATCATGCCGAAAGCATAAGTCAATACTTATCGGTTTGGCAAGCCGTGTTTTTTAAGACAGGCGGTGTTTTTTAAGACAGGCGAGGTTTTACAAACTCGCTGGAAGCCAGCGTCTCACCATGTCGGGGGATCCGTTGAACGTCGCCTCGAAAACTGGTGACGCGAGCACAGCATGAATATGAAGCAATTCGGAGCCGACGTTGCGGAAGCCATGTTGCCTGTGCGCGGCAACAACAAGCGACTGTCCGGCAGTCAAGACGAGATGCTCTTCGTCGATCCACATCTCGGCCCTGCCAGCGATGACGGTAAGCACTTCCTCGACCGGATGCCAATGTGTCGGGGCGCCAACCGTGGGTTCGACCCATTGTTCAAATATGCAAAGTTGAGTTGCGCCGTTGCAGGCCGAGACATGCATGCGGGTCTTTACTCCCGCTCGCCATTCTTCTTGCGGCTGATCGTCATGCGCAACCATCTTCATGCGTTCGCCTCGATCCCATGGTCTGTGGAAATTCGACGCCAAGACACTACTTCTTACTGACAACTATTGACAGTGCAGGGCCTCTCCTATAGAACGAAAAGAGAACAAAAACCTTGTGGGAAAAGGCAGCGACGGCAGGCAGGGATTGTCCATAGCCTGTAAGGTGCGGCGACAAAAATTCGGTTTCGGATGAGCGCGGAGAAGTATCATGGCGGGTAGCGTCAACAAGGTCATTCTGGTGGGCAACCTCGGGGCGGACCCTGAAATCCGCCGCTTGAATTCGGGTGACCCGGTCGTCAACATCCGCATCGCGACGTCGGAAAGCTGGCGCGACAAGACATCCGGAGAGCGCAAGGAAAAGACCGAGTGGCACAATGTCGTGATCTTCAACGACCAGATCGCCAAGGTGGCCGAGCAGTATCTGAAGAAGGGCATGAAGGTCTATGTCGAGGGCCAGCTGCAGACGCGCAAATGGCAGGACCAGACCGGCAATGACCGCTATACGACCGAAGTCGTGTTGCAGAAATTCCGCGGCGAGCTGCAGATGCTCGATGCGCGGGGCGAGGGCGGGGGCCAGGTCGGCAACTATGCCGGTGGTGGTGCGAGCCGCGGTTCCGATTTCGGCCAGTCCGGCCCGGGCGAAAGTTTCAATCGCGGTGGCGCCAACAAGGGCGGCGGCGGTGGTTCGTCGCGCGAGCTGGACGACGAAATCCCGTTCTGATTTCTCGGGGCGGACTGCCCTTGCGGCGAAAAGCGCCGGCACCTTGGCCACGAAATGGCGTCCCGAAAATCTGTCTTGGATTTTCGGGACGTTGTGCGTTTGAGCGGTGAAAGGACGTATCAGGTGAAGGCAAGGGTCAAATGGGTCGAGGAGCGCACTTTCGTTGGCGAGTCCGCCAGTGGGCACAAGCTGGTGCTAGGCACTGCGTTCGGGCCGGAGGGCAAGACGCCGGGGCCGAGCCCAATGGAACTGGTGCTGATCGGCACCGGCGGCTGCTCGGCCTATGACGTGGTCCATATCCTCGAAAAGGGGCGCGAGGCGGTCGAAGATTGCGTAGTCGAACTCGATGCCGACCGTGCAGAAGCCGATCCCAGAGTATTCACCCGCATTCACATGCATTTTGTCGTCAAGGGCCGGGCGCTATCACACGACAAGGTGAAGCGGGCGATCGGGCTTTCGATCGAGAAATACTGCTCAGCCTCGGCAATGATGGCCAAGACTGCCGAGATTACCCACGACTTCGAAGTCATTGAAACGACAGCGAAGTAGGGCTGTTCCTACGTCGCCATCAGCGCCTTGATGCCGTCGGCGACGAACTGTACGGCGAGCGCCGCCAGGATGACGCCGAGCAGCCTTGTCAGGATCGAACGGCCGGTTTGGCCGAGGATACGGTCGATGCGCTCTGACAGCACGAACACCAGGTAGGTGATGACGAGGCAGATGGCGATGATGCCGACAAGGGCTGTCTGCGCGCCCAAACCCTGAAACGAGCTTGAGAGCAGGACGGTCGCCGAAATCGCGCCGGGACCGGCAATAAGCGGGATCGCCAGCGGAAAGGCGGCGATGTTGTGGATCATGTCCCTGGTGATGGCGACGTCGCCGATCTTCTCCTTGCGGTCCTGTCGGCGCTCGAACACCATTTCGAAGGCGATGAAGAACAGCAGAAAGCCGCCGGCGACGCGGAAGGCCGGCAGAGTGATGCCGAAGACTGACAGGATCGACGCGCCGGCGATTGCGAACAACGCCATTACCAGGAAGGCGATGACCGACGCGCGCACGGAGACCTGGTTGCGCTCCTCGCGGTTCATGCCGCGGGTCACGGCGAGGAAGAGCGGCGCCAGGCCGGGCGGATCGATCGTCACCAGTATGGTGACGAAGGCGTTGAACAGGCTGTCGAAGCTCGGCATGCTGACCCTCCCCGCCGGCAAAGCCGGATAACGGGATTGGTAGAGCAAAGCGGAGGCAGTGGAAACCGCGCGGATCAGGGGCTGACGGCCCGGCGCGCCAGAAACTCGACTTCGAGACGCCAGGTGGCGCCGTCGTCCTGTGAGCGTTCGCCCAGCCAGCGGAACGAATTTTCGGTGATGCGCGAAAAGCTCCAGCGCACAGCAGATCCGGTGCCGTCTGCGCCTTGCTGGATGATGGTGTCGCCCTCGGCACGGCCGAGCTGGCGGCTGTAGTACTGATTGCGCGGATCGCTCCAGAAGATGTGCCAGGCGTCAACGCCGGGATCGTAGACGCGCAACGTCGTGCCATAGAAGGTCCATTTGCCGAGCGAGGGCGAGGGGCCGGCGTCACGGGCAGGCAGGATCCATACGTCCTGGATCGCGCGGCCTTCGAGCACCCAGCCGAAATGCACTTCGCCGCGCCCGGTCAGCACCTGACCGTCCTCGAGATGGCGCGTGGCGTCGAACGTCCAGGCGCCGACGAAGCGGCCATAAAGATTCAGTTTCTCGGCAAGGGCCGGTACGGGCCCATCGCTGTGCAGGGCCTTGGCAAAGGAATTGGACATGGCTTCGCTCTCATCTTGTCAGGAGACCGGCAAGCATAGAGGCCGACAGGGGTTCTGCGCTTGGGAAAAGTTGCTATGTTTCGGCGATGACGACGAGCGCGCACAGGCTGGCGTCGGGCCGAGGCTGGCAGGTGTCGGATGTCATCTGCACCGCCAGCGCCGCCGACAGGCCATTCGAGGAGGAGCATCGGGATTTCTGCGTTGCCGCCGTAACCAACGGCACCTTCCGCTATCGTGCGCGCGAGGGCACGGCGATGCTGGCGCCGGGCGCGCTCCTGCTCGGCAATCCCGGCACATGCTATGAATGCGGTCACGAGCATGGCGCCGGCGACCGCTGCCTCTCCTTCCATTTCGGACCGGCCTATATGGAGCGGATCGTCGCCGACGTGCCGGGCACGAAGACGCTCGATTTCGGCACGCCGCGCCTGCCGCCCTTGCCGGCGCTGGTGCCGCTGCTTGCCGAAGCGGAGGCGGCGCGCGAGATGGCCGACACCGGCGCGTTCGAGGAACTCGCCCTGCGCATTGCCGGTGCCGCGGTGACAGCGGCTTGCAGCGCCACGGATCGGGGACGGACGCCGAGCCGCCCTGACCAGAAGCGTGTTGCCGAAGCGGTGCGGCGCATCGAAGTCGATGCCGACCGGCCGATCTCCCTTGCCGAACTCGCCGACGAGACCGCCACCAGCCCTTACCATTTCCTGCGCACCTTCCGGCACGTCGCCGGCATGACGCCCTACCAGTTCCTGCTGAGAGCGCGGCTGCACAGGGCAGCCGTGCGGCTGCGGACGTCAGATCAGACGATTTCGGCGATCGCCTTTGCGGCGGGGTTCAACGATCTGTCGACCTTCAACCGCCGTTTCCGGCGGCTGATGGGCGAGGCGCCGGGTACTTATCGCGCCCGCCGGCGACGCCCGTGAAAGGGTGCCACGGCCATATCGTCGCAATTGGTTTATCCTTTTGAATTTGCCGCTAAAAACCACACTGGAAAACTGCCGCGATTGTTGGAGTTTCGGGCCGGCTTCCTATATAAGCACCAAGTGATTCCTGATTAGATTGTGATCCAATTTGACCGACCAAAAGACACCGCGCGGCGCCGACGGCGGCCCCACCGGCATCGAGCCGATATCCATCATCGAGGAGATGCAGCGCTCCTATCTCGATTACGCCATGAGCGTGATCGTCAGCCGTGCGCTGCCGGACGTGCGCGACGGCCTCAAGCCAGTGCATCGCCGCATCCTCTACGCCGCCTATGAGAGCGGCTATCACTGGAACCGCAAATATGTGAAATCGGCACGCCCGGTCGCCGACGTGATGGGTAAATACCATCCGCATGGCGACGCCTCTATCTACGACGCTTTGGTGCGCATGGCGCAGGACTGGTCGCTGCGCGTGCCGCTGATCGACGGGCAGGGCAATTTCGGCTCGATCGACGGCGATCCGCCGGCGGCGATGCGCTACACGGAATCGCGGCTGACCAAGGTCGCGCATGAGTTGCTGGAAGACATCGACAAGGACACCGTCGATTTCCAGGACACTTACGATGCGTCGGGCAGCGAACCGAAAGTCCTTCCGGCGCGCTTTCCGAACCTGTTGGTCAACGGCTCCGGCGGTATCGCCGTCGGCATGGCTACCAACATCCCGCCGCACAATCTGGGCGAGGTCTGCAACGGCGCCATTGCCCTCATCGATAATCCGGCGATCGACCTTCCGGCACTGATGGAGATCATTCCGGGGCCGGATTTCCCGACCGGCGGCATCGTGCTCGGCCGCTCCGGTATCTACAGCGCCTATTCGACCGGCCGCGGCTCCATCGTCATGCGCGGCCGCGTCAACGTCGAGGCGCGCGGCAACGATCGTGAATCGATCGTCATCACCGAGGTTCCCTATCAGGTGAACAAGGCGTCGATGATCGAGAAGATGGCCGAGCTGGTGCGCGACAAGCGCATCGAAGGCATTTCCGACATTCGCGACGAGAGCGACCGCCAGGGCTACCGCGTCGTCATCGAACTGAAGCGCGACGCCGTCGCCGATGTCATTCTCAACCAGCTTTACCGCTTCACTCCGCTGCAGACGTCCTTCGGTGCCAACATGGTGGCGCTGAACGGCGGCAAGCCGGAATTGCTGACGCTGACCGACATGCTGAAGGCGTTCGTCGCCTTCCGCGAGGAGGTGATCAGCCGGCGCACGAAATTCCTGCTGCGCAAGGCGCGCGACCGCGCCCATGTGCTGGTCGGCCTTGCCATCGCTGTTGCCAACATCGATGAAGTCATCAAGCTGATCCGCAGCGCTCCGGACCCGCAGACGGCGCGCGAGCAGTTGATGGAGCGGCGCTGGCCTTCGGGCGACGTGGAATCGCTGATTCTTCTGATCGACGACCCGCGCCATCGCATCAACGAGGACGGTACCTACAATCTCTCCGAGGAGCAGGCGCGCGCCATCCTCGAACTGCGCCTGCAGCGCCTGACCGCGCTCGGCCGCGACGAGATCGCCGACGAGCTGAACACGATCGGCGACGAGATCAAGGACTACCTGGACATTCTCTCGTCCCGCGCCCGCGTCCAGCAGATCGTCAAGGACGAGCTCATCGCCGTGCGCGACGAGTTCGGCACGCCGCGCCGCACCGAGCTTGCCGAGGGCGGGGCGGACATGGAAGACGAGGACCTGATCCAGCGCGAGGACATGGTCGTCACGGTCAGCCATTCCGGCTACATCAAGCGCGTGCCGCTGTCGCTCTACCGGGCGCAGCGCCGCGGCGGCAAGGGCCGCTCCGGCATGTCGACCAAGGAAGAGGATTTCGTCACCCGGCTGTTCGTCGCCAACACGCACACGCCGGTGCTGTTCTTCTCCTCGCGCGGCATCGTCTACAAGGAAAAGGTCTGGCGCCTGCCGATCGGCAACCCGCAATCGCGCGGCAAGGCGCTGATCAATATGCTGCCGCTCGAACAGGGCGAGCGCATCACCACGATCATGCCGCTGCCGGAGGATGAGACGAGTTGGGGCGAGCTCGACGTCATGTTTGCCACCACGCGCGGCACCGTGCGTCGCAACAAGCTGTCGGACTTCGTCCAGGTCAACCGCAACGGCAAGATCGCCATGAAGCTGGACGAGGAAGGCGACGAGATCCTCGGCGTCGAGACCTGCACCGACAATGACGACGTGCTTTTGACGGCAAGTTCCGGCCAGTGCATCCGCTTTCCGGTCAGCGACGTACGCGTCTTCCAGAGCCGCAATTCGGTCGGCGTGCGCGGCATTGCGATGGCCGATGGCGACCGGGTGATCTCGATGGCGGTGATCGAGCATGTCGATGCGCCGCCGGCGGAGCGTGCCGCCTACCTCAAGCGGGTGGTGGCCGAACGCCGGCTCGCTGCTGACATCGCGGCCGGCGAGGAGGAAGAAATCCAGCTCACCAATGAAGAGGTCGGCGAAGAGGCGGAGCTTTCCGACGACCGCTATGAATTCCTCAAGGCGCACGAGCAGTTCGTGTTGACGGTGACGGAATATGGCTACGGCAAGCGTTCATCGTCCTACGATTTCCGCCTGACTGGCCGTGGCGGCAAGGGTATTCGCGCCACCGACGTCTCGAAAACGGCCGAAATCGGCCGCCTGGTGGCGACCTTCCCGGTCGGCAATGACGATCAGATCATGCTGGTTTCGGATGGCGGCACCGTTATCCGTGTTCCAGTGAACGGCATTCGTTTCGCCAGCCGCGCCACCAAGGGCGTTACCATCTTCAATACCGCAGAGGGCGAGAAGGTCGTTTCGGTGGAGCGAATTTCAGAACCGCAAGCGGATGAAGAGATCGAAGAGAGTGTCGATGCTGAAAGCGGCGCTGTTGCCGATGCCGAAGGTAGGGAGCCTGATACTACCGTCGAGTGAGTTTGCCACGACGGCGCCAGCCCTATGGGCCGGTGTGTGAAGACACCCGCAATCTAGAAGTGGCGATAAGGCTTGCGGTTGCCGAAGCCTTCGAACCGCTTGGTATTGGCCTTGGCGCGGACGCGCTGTGCTTCCTGATGCAACCCGAATACGGTAGCGATCAGCATGGCGACGGTCATTGCGGTGGCGAGCATGTAGATCAGCATGTGCGTGTTCTCCTGCGCCTAACAACGATTAGATGGGTGTTTGGTTTCATCTTCTGCAGCTGCAACTTAGTGAACACTGCGTGAAGCTGTTGTGAGCGGCACATTCATCTGTCGTTCACGTCGGCCAAAAGGTTCATGGGGCGGGCTGGCGATCGGATTTGCCTTTAGGGGAGAGGCTCGCTAGAAGCACCTGCCATGACCGAACGCATCGCCCTTTATGCCGGCTCTTTCGACCCGCTGACCAACGGCCATCTCGACGTGCTGAAGGCGTCGCTGGCCGTGGCGGATACAATCTATGCGGCGATCGGCATCCATCCCGGCAAGAAGCCGTTGTTTTCCTTCGAGGAACGGATTGGCCTGATCGAAACGGCCGCGAAGGCGGAATTCGGCAGCGACGGTGCGCGTATCAAAGTAGTCGCCTTCGACGGGTTGGTGATCGATGCGGCCAGGAAGCATGGCGCCTCGATCATCATCCGCGGCCTGCGCGACGGCACCGATCTTGACTATGAGATGCAGATGGCCGGCATGAACGAGACCATGGCGCCGGAGCTGCAGACCGTGTTCCTGCCCGCCAGCCCTTCAGTGCGCACCATTACCGCCACACTTGTGCGCCAGATAGCTTCGATGGGAGGCGACATCCGCCCCTTCGTGCCGGCGGCCGTGGCCGGCGCGCTCACCGCCAAATTCGCGAAATAAATGCATGTCACCCAAAAGTGGAACCCGGCTTTGGGTAACGACATGCATGAACGAAGATATTCGGAGAAAGATCCCATGCAGCTGAAAAAGCTTGCCTTCTTGCTTGCCGTGCTTGCCGGTCTTGTGACCGCATCCGTGTCGGCCTTTGCCGCCGATCCGGAAAACACCATGATCGTAACGCTGAAGGACGGCGACGTGACCATCGCGCTGAGGCCCGACCTTGCGCCGAAGCACGTCGCGCAGATCAAAAAGCTGGTGCGCCAGGGCGCCTACGACAACGTCGCCTTTCACCGCGTCATCGACGGCTTCATGGCGCAGACCGGCGACGTCAAGTTCGGCAACATGAAGAGCGGCTTCAATGCCGACGCTGTCGGCACCGGCGGCTCCGATCTTCCTGACCTGCCGGCCGAATTCTCCAGCACCGAGCACTACCAGCGCGGCGTGGTCGGCATGGCCCGCTCCGACGATCCGAATTCCGCCAATTCGCAATTCTTCATCATGTTCGCGCCGGCACCGCCGCTCGATGGCCAGTACACCATCGTTGGCAATGTCGTCAGCGGCATGGAGCTGGTGGACCACATCAAGAAAGGCGACGAGGCGCAGAACGGGACGGTGACCGACCCCGATCGCATGATCAAGGTGCGCATCGCCGCGGACGGCAAGTAACCCCAATTGTTCAAAAGGATATTTCTGACATGGCCGAAATCAAGGACCGCGAGAACGCGCTTATCATGGACACGACCAAGGGCAAGGTCGTCATCGAATTGTTTCCAGATCTGGCGCCCGGCCATGTCGGCCGTATCAAGGAGCTGGCGCGCGAAGGCGCCTATGACGGCGTGGTCTTCCACCGCGTCATCGACGGCTTCATGGCGCAGACCGGCGACGTGAAGTTCGGCAATTCCAACAAGCCGTCTTTCGCGCCATCGCGCGCCGGCACTGGCGGTTCCGACAAACCCGATCTGAAGGCCGAGTTCTCCAACACCAACCACGGCCGCGGCACCTGCTCGATGGCGCGCTCGCAGAACCCGAACTCGGCCAATTCGCAGTTCTTCATCTGCTTCGACGATGCCGCCTTCCTCAACCGCCAGTACACGGTATGGGGCCAGGTCATCGAAGGCATGGACAACGTCGACAAGATCAAGCGCGGCGAACCGGTGCAGGATCCTGACAAGATCGTGTCGCTCAAGGTCGCGGCCGACGTGAAATGACCGGCCGGGCTGTCGCGGCCATCGCATTTGTGCTCGTCGCGGCGGCCACTCCGGCGCTGGCAACGGAATCGATCGTCTGCAGCGCCGACGGCGGCGCGGCATCGATTGATGTTTTGATGGGACACACGGCCGTCATTGCGGTGGCTCGTGTGTGGCTGGATGCCGGCGGCAAGACATGGACCACGGACGGACAGGCAGGCTCAACGAAAGTCATCGTTGGACAGGCATTCGAAGACGACGAGCGCATGCTGATCGATCTCACTGATGAGGGCCTCAGCTCGATCGTCGCCAAATTGCGGCTGGTCAAGGCCAGCGAGCAGTCCAGCTTCGCAATGGGCGGTACGCTGAGCATAGACAGTGTCGGCGCCTGGGCGGTGACCTGCCCGGAACCTTGAGGCGGGGATTTCTTGCGCGTCGATCTTTTCGACTTCGATCTGCCGGAGGAGCGCATCGCGCTTCGCCCAGCCGAGCCGCGCGACAGTGCCAGGATGCTGGTGGTCAGGCCGGGTGAGGGGCTCGAAGACCGGACGGTGCGCGACCTGCCGGCCCTGCTCAAGGCCGGTGATGTGCTGGTCTTCAACGACACCAAGGTCATTCCGGCACAATTGAAGGGCATCAGGCGGCGCGGCGAAGCAGCAGCGCAGGTCGAAGCCACGCTGCATATGCGGATGGCGCCCGACCGGTGGCTCGCCTTCATGCGTCCGGGCAAGCGCATCGCCGCCGGCGATCGCATCCATTTCGGTCATGACGCCAATTCCTGCTTTCTCGGCCAGCTCGACGCGACAGTGATCGAGAAGGGAGAAGGTGGCGAGGTGCTGCTCGGCTTCGACCTGTCAGGTCCGTTCCTCGACGAGGCGCTGCATGCCGTCGGCCACATCCCGCTGCCGCCCTACATCGCTTCCAAGCGTGACGACGACGAACGCGACCGCAGCGATTACCAGACCATTTATGCCAAGGAGGAGGGCGCCGTGGCCGCGCCGACGGCAGGGCTGCATTTCACGCCGGAGCTGTTTGCGACGCTCGACGCCAAGGGCATAGAGCGCCGTTTCGTCACGCTGCATGTCGGCGCCGGTACGTTCCTGCCGGTGAAGGCGGACGACACCGCCGACCACAAGATGCACGCCGAAACCGGTTCGGTCAGCCCGGAAACCGCCGAGGCGCTGAATGCGGCGAAAGCAAAAGGAGGGCGCATTATCGCCGTCGGCACGACATCGCTGCGCTTGTTGGAGAGCGCGGCTGGCGAGGACGGCAGGCTGGCAGCATGGTCAGGCCCGACCGACATCTTCATCACGCCCGGCTATCGCTTCAAGACCGCAGACATGCTGATGACCAATTTCCATCTGCCGCGTTCGACGCTGTTCATGCTGGTTTCGGCCTTCTGCGGTTTGCAGACGATGCGCGCGGCCTATGCGCATGCGATCGAGAACCGCTACAGGTTTTATTCCTATGGAGACGCAAGTCTTCTGTTCAGGGAGGATAGTAATGGACGATGACCTGGAAACCTTCGGCCGCGAAGCCTTGATCACCGAGGTCAGGAAACTGCGCGCCGGAATCCGCCAACACCGCGACGCCACCGGCCATGATCTGTGCTGGCATCATCCCGACCTCTGGTCGCTTTTGCCCGAAAAGACCGAGCCGGCGATTGCCGTGCCACCGTGGCCGAAATTCATGCGCGGCTGCATCCGCTACCGGCAATCACTCGATAAGCAGGCTCCGGACGCGCCGGTATTCGACAAAGAGTTCGATGGCTAGGGAATTCAATGACTAACGCATTCAATGACTAACGCATTCACCTTCAAGGTGCTGGCGACCGACGGCAGGGCGCGGCGTGGTGTAATCACCATGCCGCGCGGCGAAATCCGCACGCCTGCCTTCATGCCGGTCGGCACCGGCGGCACGGTGAAGGCCATGTATATGGATCAGGTGCGCGGCGTCTGCTCGGACATTATCCTCGGCAACACCTACCACCTGATGCTGAGACCCGGCGCCGAGCGCGTGGCGCGGCTCGGCGGCCTGCATGAATTCGCCCGCTGGCCGCATCCAATCCTGACCGACAGCGGCGGCTTCCAGGTGATGTCGCTGTCGAAGCTGCGGAAACTGACCGAGAACGGCGTTACCTTCCGTTCGCATATCGACGGCGGCGCCTACGAGATGTCGCCGGAGCGTTCGATAGAGATCCAGGGGCTGCTCGATTCCGACATCCAGATGCAGCTCGACGAATGCACAGCGCTGCCGGCCAAGCAGAACGAGATCGAGCGTGCCATGGAGTTGTCGTTGCGCTGGGCCGAGCGTTGCAAGACGGCATTCGGCGAGCAGCCCGGCAAGGCGATGTTCGGCATTGTGCAAGGCGGCGACGTGCCGGATCTGCGGCTGCGCTCGGCGCAGGCGCTGAAGGCAATGGAGCTGAAGGGCTACGCGATCGGCGGGCTGGCTGTCGGCGAGCCGCAAGCGGTGATGCTGGAGATGCTCGACATCACTTGCCCGGAGCTGCCGGCTGACCGGCCGCGCTACCTGATGGGCGTCGGCACCCCGGACGACATTTTGAAGTCGGTGGCGCGCGGCATCGACATGTTCGACTGCGTGATGCCGACGCGGGCAGGGCGCCACGGCCTTGCATACACACGGCGCGGCAAGGTCAATCTGCGCAACGCCCGCCATGCCGACGATCCGCGTCCGCTCGATGAGGAAAGCGACTGCCCGGCCGCACGCGACTATTCGCGGGCCTATTTGCACCATCTGGTGCGCTCGCAAGAGGCGCTTGGGGCGATGCTCCTGACCTGGAACAATCTGTCCTATTACCAGCAGCTGATGCGCGACATTCGTGAAGCGATCGAGGCTGGCAGGTTCGCCGAACAAGCCGAGATCATCACGCAGCAATGGGCAAACGGTGACCTCGCCGTCCGGTAGGCATGCTCGCCAGGAATCCGGCTCCAGGGAGGAGTTGCCCCTTCCATGAACTGTTTTGAAACGACTGCCTAATAAGCATTGCCGGACGACATCGGGCGAGGATCAAGAACCTGTTCGTTTCGGGGCAAGTTTCAGTTCCTGGCACGACGGTGCGGACGAACGGCATCGCCGAGCCTTCGCCTTCCGTGGCTGTCCAGCAATGGACGGCGGGGTCGTTGCTTGCCGCTCTGGCGATCGCAGTGACCGGCCTGGTCTTGCGCTTACTTGGCGCGCGCGGCGACCTTTGGCTGGACGAGATCTGGAGCTTTGCGCTGATCGAGCCGCTGACCTCGATCGACCAGATATTCTGGCGCGTCAATCACGACAACAATCATTTCCTCAACTCGGTCTATCTCTATCTCATTGGCCCCGATGCTTCGCCGCTGATCCAGCGAGGTCTGTCGATAGCATTAGGTGTTGCCACGATCGGTGCGGCGGCAGCGAGCGCCGCATCGCGCGGACGACAGGCGATGATTGCCACAAGCCTGTTGTTTGCCGTGAGCTACCCAATGATCCATTACGGCTCGGAGGCGCGCGGCTATGCCGGCCTTGTGCTGTTCACGCTGCTTTCGGTCATTTTTCTGGAGCGCCGGCTCGACAGTAGACGGTGGTCTGGCGTGGCCTTGGCAGCGGCGATCCTTTTCGGCTTCCTGTGCCACCTCACCATGATCGGAATGGTGGCGGTCCTCGCAATATGGACCGCCTGGCTCGCCTGGCAGCGTACGGCGAAGGTCGGCCGTGTCGTTGCGGACCTGGCGTCGATCTTCCTGCCGGGCTTGCTTGCCGTGCTGCCGCTGGCTGTCGGCGTGTTTGTCGGCGGCAGGCTGTTCGGCTTCAGTGTCGGTGGTGTTTCGCCGTTCTCGATTGCCGCCTTCGCGCAGGGCTATGGCGGGATGATCCGCTCTCTGTTCGGGCTGCCACCCTGGTTCGGTGACGGGCCCTACATCGTTGCCGCCTGCTGTCTTGTCGGCCTCTCCGCCGGTGTCTGGCGCGGTCGCCGAGCCAGCCTTTATGCGATCGGGATTATCGGACTGCCTTTGCTCATGGCGGCGGCGCATCTGCCCAACCTCGAGTTCCCACGCTATTTCATCATCAGCGGAACATTGCTGCTGCTCTGGGCCGGCGAGATGATTGGCCGCGGCCTGGATGCTCGCGGGACTGCAAGGCTACTTGCGATGGGAGCGCTGGCGATCGTGGTGAGTGGAAGCATTTCGTCGCTGCTTCAGTTCTATCAATATGGACGCGGCTCCTACGCCGCTATCGTCGATGAAATGACCAGGAACGGCGCAACCACCTATGCCAGCGACGGCAATTTCCGCACCCCCATTGTCGTCGACTATTTTGCGGCGCGAATGGATCGTCGGGCATTGCTGGTTCCAGACGACGGGATGTGCACCGAACGGCCCGCCTGGCTGGTCCTCGAGGGGGACGTGGACAAACAAGCCGAACATGTCGAACCGACGGCCGCATGCGCTCTGGCCTATGAACGGGCCGATGCGTCGAGGCATTGGGGGTTTTCAGGCCTGAGCTGGACGCTCTACCGGCGACAGGATTGAAACACCCCTTTAGGTGCTGAGCGACGTGGACGCACGCAGGCTGCAGCCGGTGATCCGAAAGCTGCCGTCAGGCTGTAGTTCGAGCGTGTAGACCGCCTCGTAGTCCTTGCCATCCGGGCCGACGATCAGCACTTGCTGGATGATCGAGGTCGGGCTCGTCTCGCGAACCTTGCCGAAGGAGTAGGTCTGCGGTTGGCGCACCGGCAGATAGCCTTTTGTCACCATGTTCATGAAGGTATCGACGGTCGGAAAGATGCGTTTCACATTCGGTGCGGCAAAGCTGTAGGCCGTCATTCCGTCATTGGCGATGAAGGCCCTCAACTGCCCATCGATGACCGTCTGCGCCGCTTTGACTTCGGCGTCGCCAGCAAAGGCCTGGGATGCGAAAATGAATGGAACGACTGCGAATGCGAAAAACGCGCGGCGCATGGCCTGTCTCCGTTGTCCCTGAGAAATCGCTGCCTGAAGGTACATAATACCATACGCTTTGCAGTGCTTCAGGGTTTCAGCCGAGCGCAAACATTCGGCGTGGCAGTCCGTGTCCGAGCCGAGAAAGCATTGTCGAGGCGAGAACAGCCTGAGCGATTGCCGATGCTTGAAAGGCGAACGGCAGTCTGCCACAAGGGCCGCTCGATTATACCTAGAGCGTGCGATGTGAGCAGGACCAGGCAATGAAGGCATTTTTCGTGCAGATAAAGTGCGATCTGGGCAAGGCCTACGACGTTGCCAGCGCCCTGGCCGATGCCGAGATTGCTTCGGAAATCTACTCGACAGCCGGAAACTACGACCTGCTCGCCAAATTCTATGTCGACGACGAGGAAGACATCGGCCACTTCGTCAACGAGAAAGTGCAGATTCTCCCGGGCATCAAGGACACGTTCACGGTCGTCACCTTTCGCGCTTTTTGATCCGCATCCGGCATCTGCCCGGACACCAGGCAAAGCCTGATCAAGGCCCTATTGGTGCTGCCTTAATTTTAGGCAAGTGCGATATACTGATCGCCGGCGCCCAACAAATCACCGATTGCGCTTGATTTTCTCCAGCGAGGCCAGTGAAATGGCGCCACAGGGGAGTATGCGATTGGCAGCGTTCGATGAAATGCTTCCGGAAGTTTCCGGGCTGAGAAAACCGTATTCGGCTTACGATCGCTGGCTGAAGGAACAGGACCCGGCCAGACTTACCGAGAAGATGCAGGACGCCGAACGCGTCTTTCGCAAGACAGGCATCACTTTCGCCGTCTACGGCGAGCAGGAAGCATCGGAGCGGCTGATACCCTTCGATATCGTTCCGCGCATCATTTCGGGCAATGAATGGCGACGGCTGACGCAAGGCATCGAGCAGCGCGTCCAGGCGCTGAACGCCTTTCTCGACGACATCTACCATCGCCAGGAGATCTTGCGCGCCGGCCGGGTGCCGAAGGAGTTGATCGCCAAGAACGAGGCGTTCCTGCCCGAGATGATCGGGGTGCGGCCGCCGGCCGGCGTCTATACCCACATCATCGGCGTCGACATCGTACGCATCAGCGAGAACGAGTTCTACGTGCTGGAGGACAATGCGCGCACGCCGTCCGGCGTCTCCTACATGCTGGAGAATCGCGAGACGATGATGCAGCTCTTCCCCGAGCTGTTCCAGCAGATCAAGGTGCGGCCGGTTGAGAATTACCCGCAGCTCTTGCGCCAGTCCCTGGCGGCAGTGCGGCCGCAAAGCACCAAGGGCGCGCCGACCATTGCCGTGCTGACGCCGGGTAGCTTCAACTCGGCGTATTTCGAACATGCTTTCCTTGCCGACCAGATGGGCGTGCAGCTTGTCGAGGGGCAGGATCTGCGCGTCGTCGATGGCCATGTCGCGATGCGCACCACCGAGGGCTACAAGCAGATCGACGTGCTTTACCGGCGTGTCGACGACTCGTTCCTCGATCCGCTGACCTTCCGCCCCGACTCGGCACTTGGCGTGCCGGGCATTATGGACGTCTACCGCGCCGGCAACATCACGATCGCCAATGCGCCGGGAACCGGCATCGCCGACGACAAGGCGATCTATTCGTACATGCCCGAGATCGTCGAATTCTACACCGGCCGCAAGGCGATGCTCGGCAACATCCCGACCTGGCGCTGCTCGGAGCCGGACAGCCTGGAATACGTGCTCGAGCACATCGATGAATTGGTTATCAAGGAGGTCCACGGGTCCGGCGGTTACGGCATGCTGGTCGGTCCGGCGGCGACCAAGAAGGAATGCGAGGATTTTTCCAAAAAGCTCGCGGCAAAACCGTCGAACTACATTGCTCAGCCGACGCTGGCGCTGTCGACCTGTCCGATCCTGACGGACAAGGGGCTGGCGCCGCGCCATGTCGATCTGCGCCCCTATGTGCTGGTTTCCGACCGTATCCAGATCGTGCCCGGCGGGCTGACCCGAGTAGCGCTCAAGGAAGGCTCGCTGGTCGTCAATTCCTCGCAAGGCGGGGGCACGAAGGATACGTGGGTGTTGGATGATTAGAGTGGAAGTAGCGAGTAGGGAATAGCGAATGGTGAATAGTGAATAGTGAATAGTGAATAGTGAATAGATAAGGATATGGGTCGTTGATGTTGGTGAAATGCCCTGAAGTGAAGCGCGCGGAATCGCGCCCTGGAATCTGGATAGTCACCATTCACCATTCACCTTTCACTATTCACCACAGGACCGCCTGACATGCTTCTCGGCCGCACCGCCAACGGGCTCTACTGGATGAACCGCTACATCGAGCGGGCGGAAAACATGGCGCGATTGGTGGATGCCGGCCTGCGCATGGCGCTGACTCGTACCCAGAACGCTTCGGAGGAGTGGAATTCGGTGCTGCTCAGCGCCGGTTCAGACGCCAGCTTCACGCAGAAATATTCCGACTACACCGCCGCCAATGTCGCCGACTATCTGCTGCGCGACACATCGAACCCGTCGAGCACGATGTCGTCTATCGAAACGGCCCGTAACAATGCCCGCATGGTGCGCACGGCACTGACGCGTGAAACCTGGGAAAGCATCAACGAAGCCTGGATGTCGCTGAAGCGGATGCTGGCCAAGCCGATCGACGAGCGCGACCTGCCCAACGCACTCGACGCAATCAAGCGCGAGACGGCGCTGATCCGCGGCTCGTTCTACGGCACGATGCTGCGCAACGAGATTTTCGATTTCTCGCAGCTCGGCACTTATGTCGAACGCGCCGACAACACCGCGCGCATCCTGGATGTGAAATACTATGTGCTGTTGCCGTCGATCTCCTGGGTCGGCTCGACGCTCGACAACTACCAGTGGGAATCGATCCTGCGCTCGGTGTCGGCGCACCGTTCCTATCGCTGGGTCTATGATGCCGACTACAAGCCGAGCAACATCGCCGATTATCTGATCCTCAACGTCCGCATGCCGCGCTCGCTGACCTTTTGCTACCGCTTCCTGACGGAGCATCTCAAATTCCTGGGTGACGACTATGGGGAGCGCCACGCCTGTCATGCGACGGCTGCCAAGACCCAGGCCATGCTGACGGCCGGGTCGATCAAGGATATTTTCGACGCCGGCCTGCACGAATTCCTGGCCAATTTCATCCGCGACAACACCAGGCTCGGCGACGAGATCGCGCAGGATTACAGGTTCTATTGAGCATGACCCCAAAAAGCGGAGACCGGTTTTCGGAAAAGCTCATGCTCCAGGGACGAGTGCGATGCGGCTGAAGATCACCCACCGGACGGAATACCGCTACGATGCGCCGGTGCATTATTTGTTGCAGCGTTTGCGGCTGCTCCCGGTGAACGGGCGCACCCAGACGGTACTGTCCTGGGCGCTGAAGATCGAAGGCGCACGCGAGGAAGTGCGCTTCACCGACCATTTCGGCAATGATACCCGGCTGTTGAGCGTCGAGGGCGAGCGCGACTTCATCACCGTCGAAGCAGCCGGCGAAGTGGTGACGCGCGACACCGCTGGCGTCTGCGGACCGCACCAGGGTTTCGCGCCGCTCTGGCTGTTCGGCCAGGAAACGCCGCTGACGACGATCGGCAGCGGCATTCGCGAGCTTGCTGCCTCGGTCGGCAAGGGTACCGACATCGAAAGGCTGCACCGGTTGATGGCGGTGATCGGCGAGCGCGTCGCTTATACGCCGGACACCACCAACGTGACGACGCCGGCCGAAGAGGCCCTGGCGCTCAAGACCGGCGTTTGCCAGGACCACAGCCACATCTTCGTTGCCGCGGCGCGTGCCATGGATTTTCCGGCCCGCTATATCAGCGGCTACCTGATGATGGATGCGGCGATCGAGCAGGCGGCAAGCCACGCTTGGGCCGAGGCGCATGTCTCGGGCCTCGGCTGGGTCGCCTTCGATGTCGCCAACGGCATTTCTCCGGACGAGCGTTATGTGAAGGTGGCGACCGGCCGCGATTATCGCGACGCCACGCCGGTATCTGGAATTCGGCTGGGACAGGCGGAAGAACAGCTTGCGGTCACCGTCACCGTGGAGCAGTAATCCCCGGCAAGATTGTTGCCAAAGAGATTCGATGACCTATTGCGTCGGCCTGAAGATCGATCGCGGGCTCGTGTTCATGTCGGACACGCGCACCAACGCCGGCATGGATTCGATCTCGACCTTCAGGAAGATGCATGTCTGGGAAGAGCCGGGCGAGCGCGTCATCGTTTTGATGTCGGCCGGCAATCTGGCGACGACGCAGGCCGTGGTCAGCCTGCTCGACGAACGCACCAAGGCAGTGGCGGAGCGCCGTGCCACGCTGCTCGAAACGCCCTCCATGTACCAGACAGTCCGGTTGGTCGGAGACACCGTCAAGGAGGTCATCGCCAGTTCGTCGCCGGCTGGCGAAAAGGCGGATTCCTACTTCAACGCCTCCTTCATCCTCGGCGGTCAGATCAAGGGCAGCGCGCCGCGCCTGTTCATGATCTATCCGGAAGGCAATTTCATCGAATCGACCGACGACACGCCGTTCTTCCAGATCGGTGAGACCAAATACGGCAAGCCGATCATTATCCGCGCTTATGAAAGGACGATGAGTTTCGCCGAGACGGTGAAATTGCTGCTAGTGTCGTTCGACTCGACGCTGAAGTCGAACCTGTCGGTCGGCCTGCCGCTCGACCTGCTGTTCTATGAAAAGGACACTTTCAAGGTCGGCCTCAAAAAGCGAATAACCCAGGACGATCAATATTATCGTACGATCTCGGATAGCTGGTCGAACGCGCTGAAGACCGCCTTTGCCAGTCTGCCTGATTTTCCCGAATGAAAACCTTCGTTTTTCGTGCTCTTTGATCGCGGCTCGATGAGGCGCCACGGAGGCGAAGAAGATGAATAGCAACGAATTCCGCGAGTGGTCGCTGCGAGCGGCTGAATGGGGCGTCGACTACAGAAACAGCCTTCGCGAGAGACCGGTGCGGCCGCTTGTCGAGCCGGGCGAAATCTTCAAAAGCGTCGATGCCGCGCCGCCGGAAGACGGTGAAACGATGCAGGCAATCTTCGCCGATTTCGAACAAAAGATCCTGCCTGGCATGACGCACTGGCAGCATCCGCGTTTCTTCGCATATTTCCCGGCCAATGCGGCACCGGTCTCAGTCGTGGCCGAGTATCTGGTTTCCGCGATGGCCGCGCAATGCATGCTCTGGCAGACCTCGCCGGCGGCAACCGAGCTCGAGACGCGGGTCGTCGACTGGATGCGGCAGGCGCTTGGTTTGCCGGAGGGATTTTCCGGCGTCATGCAGGATTCGGCTTCATCGGCGACGCTTGCCGCCGTGCTGACCATGCGCGAGCGCGCGCTCGACTGGCAAGGCAACAAGAACGGCTTGCAAGGGCAGCCGGTCGTGCGGATCTATTCTTCCGACCAGGTCCATACTTCCATCGACCGGGCGATCTGGGTGTCGGGGATCGGCGAGGCGAACCTCGTGCGCATTCCGGTCGCCGGACGCTTCCGCGCCATGCAGACGGCGGCTCTGGAAGCCGCGATCGTTACCGACCGCGAAAACGGCATGCTGCCGGCGGGCATCATCGCCAGCGTCGGCGGCACAAGTACCGGCGGCACCGACAATGTGGCGGCTGTTGCCGAGGTGGCGAAGCGGCACGGGCTCTACCTGCATGTCGATGCCGCATGGGCCGGCTCCGCCATGATCTGCCCCGAGTTCCGGCATTTCTGGACCGGCGCCGAAAATGCCGATTCCATCGTCTTCAACCCGCATAAATGGTTGGGGGCACAGTTCGATTGCTCGATGCAGTTCATCCGCCAGCCGGAAGATCTGGTCCGCACGCTGGCGATCAAGCCCGAATTCCTCAAGACGCATGGCCGCGACGGGGTCATCAACTACTCCGAATGGTCGGTGCCGCTCGGCCGAAGATTCCGCGCGCTGAAACTTTGGTTCCTGCTGCGTGCGCATGGCTTGGAAAATCTGCGGACCATGATCCGCAACCATGTTGCCTGGAGCGAGAGCCTCGCCGCGCGGCTGGCTCGGGAACCGGATTTGGAGATCGTCACGCAACCGATGCTGTCGCTGTTCTCATTCCGCCATCTCGCGGCTGCGGGAATCGGCCTTGACGAGCACAATTTGCGGCTGGTCAACGCGATCAACGATGACGGCCGCATTTACCTGACGCAGACCCGGGTGGACGGGCAGGTGGCGATCCGCTTTCAGGTCGGGCAGTTCGAAACGACTGCGGCGGACGTCGATACTGCTTTCGAGGTCATCACTGAGATCGCGCGGGGGCTGAGTTGATACCCTCGTCGAGATTGCGCCGGAGCTTTTCTCTCTGCAGTCGCCCGATTTTCATTAGCCGGCCCATACCTGTTCATGGCTTTCGTTTTCAGCTATAGACGAGAAAAACGAAAATGAGAGGTTGCTAGATGTATCTGTCGCCGCGTCATTCCGAAATCATCCAGATGGCCAAGGACCATGGCCGCGTACTGGTCGAGGAGCTGGCGACGCATTTCAACGTGACGCCGCAGACGATCCGCAAGGATCTCAACGATCTCTGCGACCAACGGCTTTTGTCCCGCATCCATGGCGGGGCATTGTTCCCCTCCGGCATCGAGAACATGGAATATGAGGCTCGGCGCAAGATCGCCGCCGAGGAGAAGGAGGCGATCGGCCGCGCAGCAGCCCGGCTGATCCCCGACAACGCGTCTCTGTTCATCAATATCGGGACAACGACGGAAGCTGTCAGCAAGTCGCTGCTCGATCACAGCGGCCTGATGGTCATCACCAATAACATCAATGTTGCCAACAGGATGCGCATATATCCTTCGATCGAGGTCGTGATCGCCGGCGGTGTCGTGCGCGGTTCCGACGGCGGTGTGGTCGGCGAGGCCGCGGTCGATTTCATCAGGCAGTTCAAGGTCGATTTTGCGGTGATCGGCGCCTCGGCCATCGACCATGACGGCGCACTGCTCGACTTCGATTTTCGCGAGGTGAAGGTGGCTCAGGCGATCATCGCCAACGCCCGACATGTGATCCTGGTGTCGGACCAGACCAAATTCGAGCGCACCGCGCCCGTCCGCATCGGCCATCTGTCGCAGGTCAACACCTTTATCACCGATCGTTGCGACATCCCGTCGGTGCGTAAGATCTGCCAGGAGGCAGAAGTTCAGCTGATCGAAACGTCGCTATCCTAGAGATGCCGTAGCGGCATCTTCCGCCTATCATATTTCGTTTGACATTCGTTATCATTTCGAAATAATTCCTCTACGGTTTCGCAAGAACCCAAAAATGCTGCAATGCGAAATCGAGGGAGGATTCTTTGAGCGCATCACCGATTCATGACATTTTCGTCATCGGTGGCGGCATCAATGGCTGCGGCATCGCCCGCGATGCCGTTGGACGTGGCTTTTCGGTTTTTCTTGCCGAGATGAACGATCTGGCCAGCGGGACCTCTTCCGGCTCGACCAAACTGATCCATGGCGGCTTGCGCTATCTCGAATTCTACGAATTCCGCCTGGTGCGGGAAGCGCTGATGGAACGCGAGGTCCTGTGGAGGAACGCGCCGCATATCATCTGGCCGATGCGCTTCGTGCTGCCATACGCCAAGGGACTGCGTCCTGCCTGGCTCATCCGGCTCGGGCTTTTCCTCTACGACCATATTGGCGGGCGCAAATTGCTGCCGCCGACGAAAACGCTGGACATGGCCAAGGATCCGGCCGGCAAGCCGCTGAAGCCGCTGTTTCGAAAGGCGTTCGAATATTCGGACGGTTGGGTCAACGATGCCCGGCTGGTTGTGTTGAACGCCCGCGACGCTGCCGAGCGCGGCGCAACCATTCGAACCCGAACAAAGGTCGTCAGCGCACGCCGCGAAGGCAATCTCTGGACGGTCAGGCTTGAAAATGTGCGGACCGGCCATACCGAGGAGGTCAAGGCGCGGCTGCTGGTCAATGCCGCCGGCCCGTGGGTCGATCAGGTGCTGTCGGCCACCGTCGGCTTGAACGACGTGCACAATGTCCGCCTCGTACAAGGCAGCCATATCGTCGTGGGCAAGAAATTCGACGACCCACGCGCCTATTTCTTTCAGAATAAGGACGGGCGCATCATTTTCGCCATCCCTTACGAGGACGAATTCACGCTCATCGGCACGACCGACCGTGACTATCCCGGCGATCCGCACAACGTCAGGATCAATGACGCCGAGATCGACTATCTCTGCGCTGCGGCAAGCGAATATTTCGCGCAGCCGGTCAAGCCGTCGGATATCGTCTGGACCTATTCCGCGGTGCGACCGCTCTACGACGATGGCGCCTCAAAGGCGCAGGAAGCCACCCGAGACTATGTGCTGAAGGCCGATGGAGGCGAGGGTGCCGCCCCGATCGTCAACGCCTTTGGCGGCAAGATCACGACCTACCGCCGATTGTCGGAATCGATGCTCGAGAAGATCGAGGGTTTTCTCGGCAAGCGCGGCAAACCATGGACGGCAAACGCGCCGCTGCCCGGCGGTGACTTTCCCGTCACCGGCTTCGATGCCGAGGTGGCGAAACTGAAAACGGCGTACCCGTTCCTCGACGCCCGGCTGGCCCGCCGGTTGACCCGGCTCTACGGCACCCGCGCAAGGAAGCTGCTGGGCCTCGCCAAGTCGAACGTCGATCTTGGCCGCAACTTCGGCGCCGATCTCTACGAAGCCGAGGTGCGCTACCTAGTCGAAAACGAATGGGCGATGACTGCCGAGGATGTATTGTGGCGCCGGACCAAGCGCGGCCTGCGTCTCAGCCGTGAGCAGGCGGCAGTGCTCGACGAGTTCATGCGCGGAATAAGCCGGCAGCACGTAGCGGCTGCCGAATAGGAACGGCCGACTGATGCAGAAAGCCTGGGAGGAGGCATCATGCTTGAACTGAGAAACGTGACGAAGACGGTGGGTGCGGCGGAACATATCCGCGACGTCTCGCTGACGCTTCAGCACGGCTCGCTCAACGTCCTGCTCGGGCCGACGCTCTCCGGCAAGACCAGCCTGATGCGGCTGATGGCGGGCCTCGACGTGCCGACCTCGGGCTCGGTCTGGTTCGATGGCAAGGATGTCACCGGCATGCCGGTGCAAAAGCGCAACGTCGCCATGGTCTACCAGCAATTCATCAATTATCCGGCGATGACGGTCTACGAAAACATTGCCTCACCGCTGCGGGTGGCCGGCACGGATCAGGCAACGATCGACAGGGAGGTGCGCAATGCCGCCGCCCTTCTCAAACTAACGCCCTATCTCGACCGGACGCCTCTCAGTCTGTCGGGCGGCCAGCAGCAGCGCACCGCGCTGGCCCGCGCCATCGTCAAGAATGCCAGCCTCGTGCTGCTCGACGAGCCGCTCGCCAATCTCGACTACAAGCTGCGTGAAGAATTACGCGCGGAACTGCCGAAAGTCTTCGCGGCCGCCGGTACAATCTTTGTTTATGCCACGACCGAGCCGCACGAGGCCTTGTTGCTCGGCGGCAACACGGCGACGCTTTCCGAGGGCAGCATCACCCAGTTCGGGCCGACCATCGAAGTGTTCCGCAAACCGGTCGATCTGGTGACGGCGAGAACCTTCGCCGATCCGCCGCTCAACACCATCGTGCTTGCCAAGAAGGGCCTGGATTTCCTGCTCGAGGGCGGCGTGAAGTTGCCGGTGCCGGCCGAACTCTTCGGCATTGCCGATGCGATCTATACGATCGGCTTCCAGCCTCATCATCTGTCCCTCGATCGACCCAACGCCGCCGCAGTGCCGGTGCGCGCAAAGGTGACGATCACCGAGATCACCGGATCGGAAAGCTTCATCCATCTCGATTTTGCCGATGCGCGCTGGGTCATGCTGACCCACGGCATTCGCGACTTCGAGCCGGACGAGGAGGTCGAGGTGTTCATCGACCCGCGCCACATCATGGTCTTCGACGAGCACGGCCGCGCCGTGGCCGCGCCGAAGCTGGCGGCTTAGGAGGAAGCGATGGCGCGCATCGATGTCAATCATATCCGCCACTCCTATCTGCAGAACCCGCGCACGGATGCCGATTTCGCGCTGAAGGAAGTGCACCACACGTTCGAGGATGGCGGCGCTTATGCGCTGCTCGGCCCATCCGGCTGCGGCAAGACCACGCTGCTCAACATCATTTCGGGATTGCTGCATCCCTCGCATGGCCAGCTGCTGTTCAACGGCAGGGACGTGACCAATCTGTCGACCCAAGAGCGCAACATTGCCCAGGTCTTCCAGTTCCCGGTGATCTACGACACGATGACCGTCTACGACAATCTGGCGTTCCCGCTGCGCAATCGCGGCGTGCCGGAGGCCGACGTCGACCGCAAGGTGCGCGAGACGCTGGAGATGACCGGGCTGGCCGATATGGCCAAACGAAAGGCGCGCGGACTGACCGCCGACCAGAAGCAGAAAATCTCGCTCGGACGCGGGCTGGTGCGCTCCGACGTCAATGCCATCCTGTTCGACGAGCCTTTGACCGTCATCGACCCGCATATGAAATGGGTGCTGCGCTCGCAGTTGAAGCAGCTTCACCGCCGCTTCGGCTACACCATGGTCTATGTCACGCACGACCAGACCGAGGCGTTGACCTTCGCCGACAGGGTGGTCGTCATGTATGACGGCGAAATCGTGCAGATCGGCACACCGGCGGAGCTGTTCGAGCGCCCGCGCCACACCTTTGTCGGCTATTTCATCGGCTCGCCCGGCATGAATGTCATGCCGGTGGCGATCGACGGCAAGACAGCGAAGCTGGGCTCGCAGCAGATCGAACTGCCGGGCGTGCCCAAGGCGGGCGGCGGCGCCATCGAGCTCGGCATCCGTCCCGAATATGTTCGCCTGGGCAGCCAGGGCATGGCCGTCCGGGTCAGCAAGGTCGAGGACGTCGGCCGCCACAAGGTGGTCCGTGCCAATCTCGAAGGACGCGAGATCGCCGCCGTCATCGGCGAGGACGAGACAGTTCCGGCTGATCCGAAGGTGCGGTTCGACCCGGCCGGCATCAACATCTATGCCGATTCCTGGCGCATCGAGATGGGGGCCTGAAGTGGAAAAGACCTGGAACAACAGAGCCTGGTTCCTGGTGCTGCCGGTGCTGCTGCTGGTGGCGTTCTCGGCGGTCATACCGCTGATGACGGTCGTCAATTATTCGGTGCAGGACACTTTCGGCAATAACGTCTTCTTCTGGGCCGGCACGGAATGGTTCGAGGAACTGCTTTCCTCCAGCCGCTTCTGGCAGGCGATGATCCGCAACCTTGTCTTCTCCTTCATCATCCTGGCGATCGAAGTGCCGCTCGGCATCTTCATTGCGCTCAATATGCCGAAGAAGGGTTGGGGCGTGCCCGTTTGCCTTGTTTTGATGGCGTTGCCGCTGCTGATCCCGTGGAACGTCGTCGGCACCATCTGGCAGGTGTTCGGGCGCAACGACATTGGCCTGCTCGGCTATTACGTCAACGCGCTCGGCATCGACTATAATTATGTGCAAGACCCATATGACGCCTGGGTCACGGTCATCATCATGGACGTCTGGCATTGGACCAGCCTCGTCGTTCTGCTCTGCTATGCCGGCCTGGTCTCGATCCCGGATGCCTTTTATCAGGCGGCCAAGATCGACGGTGCCTCGCGCTGGGCGGTGTTCCGTTACATCCAGCTGCCGAAGATGAACCGCGTGCTGCTGATCGCCGTGCTGCTGCGCTTTATGGATAGCTTCATGATCTACACCGAACCGTTCGTGGTGACCGGCGGCGGACCCGGCAACTCGACGACCTTTCTTTCGATCGATCTCGTCAAGACCGCGCTCGGCCAGTTCGACCTCGGCCCGGCGGCGGCGATGTCGCTGGTCTACTTCCTTATCGTCCTGTTGTTGTCATGGGTGTTCTACACCGTGATGACCAATTACGACGCGGAGCGTTGAGATGAGCCGCACCGAAGAGAGAGCCGATAGGGTGAGCGAGACGACAGCTTCGGAAGGGCTCGCCAGCACGCTACGGCAGGACGAGATCGCACGGCTGATGCGCCGTCGCGGCGAGGAGTCGCGTTGGTGGTGGATCGTGCCGACGCTCTACATCATCGTTCTGCTTTTGCCGATCTACTGGCTCATCAATATGAGCTTCAAGACCAATGGCGAGATCGTCTCGTCGCTGACGCTCTACCCGCACGCACCGACATTGGCGAATTACCGCACCATCTTCACCGACGCGTCCTGGTACTCTGGCTACATCAACTCGATCACCTATGTGGTTATGAACATGGTGATTTCGGTGGCTGCGGCACTGCCTGCTGCCTATGCCTTTTCGCGCTATCGCTTCCTCGGCGACAAGCATCTGTTCTTCTGGCTGCTGACCAACCGCATGGCGCCGCCGGCGGTGTTCGCGCTGCCATTCTTCCAGCTTTATTCGGCCTTCGGCCTTATCGACACCCACATCGCCGTGGCTCTGGCGCATTGCCTGTTCAACGTGCCGCTGGCGGTGTGGATCCTCGAAGGCTTCATGTCGGGCGTACCCAAGGAGATCGACGAGACCGCCTATATCGACGGCTATTCGTTCCCGCGCTTCTTCATCAAGATCTTCATGCCGCTGATTGCGAGCGGCATCGGCGTCGCGTGCTTCTTCTGCTTCATGTTCTCGTGGGTGGAGCTCTTGATCGCCCGTACGCTGACGACAACCGATGCCAAGCCGATCGCCGCGACCATGACCCGCACCGTTTCGGCCGCCGGCATGGATTGGGGGCTGCTCGCCGCAGCCGGCGTGCTGACGCTGATTCCCGGCGCGCTCGTCATCTGGTTTGTGCGCAACTACATCGCCAAGGGCTTTGCCCTGGGGAGGGTATGATGGAGCAGGTCGACAGAAGCCCATGGTGGTGGGCCGTGCTGCTTCTCGCCCTGGTCGTCGTGGCCTGGGTGGCACTTCAAATCGATTTCGTGGCAATAACGGTAGGCTTCAGCGATCCGGCTAATATCCGACTGTGGGGATTTAACCTCTCGTCCAACCTCGATTTTTCGTGGATGGCCTGGACGTGGCCGACCGCGGCCTTCTTTGGAACCATCTTTCTGCTGCTTTGCGGCATGGCGGTGTGGGAATACGTCTCGCCGGGCGGCAATCCGCGCGTCGGCGTGCTGCGGTTCGAAACGACGCGTGGCGACCGCCTGTTCCTGTCGCTGCTTGGCAGCGCCTTTATCCATCTCGCTTGGCTGGGTCTAGTCGGACCCAATCTGTGGTGGGCTCTCGCTCTCTCCGTGGTCTACGCCGTCGGCGTGTTCCGCTACGTATAGAGGGGGAAACTGTTGGAACGGCGGCGTGCCGGCCGCCGATCCAGATCGCACTTTGAACTTTAACAGTGGAGGAAATACATGCGACGGCAATTCTTGACATCAACAACTGCGCTTGTCCTGTTGCTCGGGGCAAGCAATGCCTATGCCGGAATGGACGAGGCCAAGGCCTTCCTCGATAAGGAAATCGGGCCCCTTTCGACGCTTTCGCGCGCCGACCAGGAAGCCGAGATGCAATGGTTCATCGATGCCGCGAAACCTTTCGCCGGCATGGATATCAAGGTGGTTTCCGAAACCATCGCCACGCATCAGTATGAATCGCAGGTGCTGGCGCCGGCCTTTACGGCCATCACCGGCATCAAGGTTACGCATGACGTCATCCAGGAAGGCGACGTCGTCGAGAAGATCCAGACCCAGATGCAGACCGGCCAGAACCTCTATGACGGCTGGGTCAACGATTCCGATCTGATCGGCACGCACTGGCGCTACCAGCAGGTGCGCAACCTGACCGACTGGATGGCAGGCGACGGCAAGGATGTCACCAACCCGAATCTCGACCTGAAGGATTTCATCGGCACTTCGTTCACCACCGCGCCCGACAAGAAACTCTACCAACTTCCCGACCAGCAGTTCGCCAACCTCTACTGGTTCCGTTACGACTGGTTCAACGACGAGAAGAACAAGGCGGACTTCAAGGCCAAATACGGCTACGACCTCGGCGTGCCGGTGAACTGGTCGGCCTATGAGGACATTGCAGCGTTCTTCACCGGGCGTGAGATCGACGGCAAGAAGGTCTACGGCCATATGGACTATGGCAAGAAGGACCCGTCGCTCGGCTGGCGGTTCACCGACGCCTGGCTGTCGATGGCCGGCAATGGCGACAAGGGCATTCCGAACGGTCTGCCCGTCGACGAATGGGGCATCAAGGTCGACGAGAATTCGCGTCCGGTCGGTTCCTGCACGGCGCGCGGCGGCGACACCAATGGTCCGGCTTCTGTCTATGCCATCCAGAAGTACCTCGATTGGCTGAAGGCCTATGCACCGGCGGAAGCCCAAGGCATGACCTTCTCCGAATCGGGGCCAGTTCCGGCGCAGGGCGCGGTTGCCCAGCAGATCTTCTGGTACACCGCCTTCACCGCCAGCATGGTCGACGCCAGCGCCAAGGCGGTGCTGAACGACGACGGCACGCCGAAATGGCGCATGGCGCCGTCGCCGCATGGCGTCTACTGGAAGGACGGCATGAAGCTCGGCTATCAGGACGTCGGTTCCTGGACGCTGATGAAGTCGACGCCGACCGACCGCGCCAAGGCCGCCTGGCTCTACGCGCAGTTCGTCACCTCGAAGACGGTCGACGTGAAGAAGAGCCATGTCGGCCTGACCTTCATCCGCGAGAGCACGATCCACGACAAGAGCTTCACCGAACGTGCGCCAAAGCTCGGCGGCTTGATCGAGTTCTACCGCTCGCCGGCGCGCGTCCAGTGGTCGCCGACCGGCACCAACGTGCCGGACTATCCTAAGCTGGCACAGCTCTGGTGGCAGGCGATCGGCGATGCTTCGTCGGGTGCCAAGAGCGCGCAGGAAGCGATGGACTCGCTCTGCGGCGAGCAGGAAAAGGTGATGAGCCGCATCGAGAAGTCGGGCGTCCAGGGCGATATCGGCCCGAAGATGGCCGAAGAGCATGACCTCGCCTACTGGAATACGGACGCGGTCAAGAAGGGCAATCTCGCTCCTCAGCTCAAGATCGAGAACGAGAAGGAAAAGCCGGTCACCATCAACTACGACGAGCTGGTGAAGAGCTGGCAGCAATAGGACCGTTTGATGCGGGCGTCCGCGCCCGCATCGCCATGCTCAGGGGAGGCGGCATGTTGCCGTCTCCCCTGTTTGCGTGAACGGCTCCGCGCCATCTGGCGTCGAGACATCGTAGCACCTTGAATTCGCTTCGACGGGAGAGAGAATGACCGGATATATCCTTGCAATCGACCAGGGGACGACATCGAGCCGGGCGATCCTGTTCGACGACAAGATGATGGTCGTCGGCAGCGGGCAAAAGGAATTCACGCAATATTATCCGGCCTCCGGCTGGGTCGAGCACGATCCCGAGGAGATCTGGTCGAGTGTCGTGGAAACGGTAGAGGCTGCGCTGAAGACAGCCGGCCGCAATGCGGCGGATGTCGCGGCGATCGGCATCACCAACCAGCGCGAAACCGTCGTCATCTGGGACAAGGAGACCGGCAAGCCGATCCACAACGCGATTGTCTGGCAGGACCGCCGCACCGCGCCGCTGTGCCAGAAATTGAAGAAGCTGGGACTGGAGAAGAAATTCACGAAAAAGACCGGCCTGCTGCTCGATCCGTATTTCTCCGGCACCAAGATCGCCTGGATGCTGGACAAGGTGAAGGGCGCAAGAAAACGCGCCGAGAAGGGCGAGCTGCTGGCCGGCACCATCGACAGTTTCCTGATTTGGCGGCTGACCGGCGGCAAGGTCCACGCCACTGACGCCACCAACGCCTCGCGCACACTGGTCTACAACATCGAACAAAACGCCTGGGACGACGAGCTGCTGGCCATTCTTGGCATACCTGCAAGAATGCTGCCGCAGGTGAAAGATTGTGCCGATGATTTTGGAATCACCGACAAAAGCCTGTTTGGTGCACAGATCAGAATCCTCGGTGTGGCCGGCGACCAGCATGCGGCGGCGATCGGCCAAGCCTGTTTCGAGCCAGGCATGATGAAATCCACCTACGGCACCGGTTGCTTCGCGCTGCTCAACACCGGCAGCGATCTGGTGCGTTCGAAGAACCGGCTTTTGACCACCATCGCCTACAGGCTGAACGGCAAGACCACCTACGCTCTGGAAGGCTCGATCTTTATCGCGGGCGCCGCCGTGCAATGGCTGCGCGACGGCATCAAGGTAATCGGCAAGGCCGAGCATAGCGGCAAATTGGCAGCGGAAGCCGATCCGACGCAGAACGTCTATCTTGTGCCGGCTTTCGTCGGGCTCGGGGCACCGCACTGGGATGCCGGAGCGCGCGGCGCCATCTTCGGGCTGACCCGCAACTCGGGGCCGGCGGAATTTGCCCGCGCGGCACTGGAATCAGTCGCGTTCCAAACACGCGACCTGCTTGACGCCATGCGCAAGGACTGGAAGGCCGCCTCGGCCAAGACCGTGCTCAGGGTCGATGGCGGCATGGTGGCGTCGGACTGGACCATGCAGCGGCTGGCCGACATTCTCGATGCGCCGGTCGACCGGCCGACAATTCTCGAGACGACAGCACTCGGTGCGGCATGGCTGGCCGGCTCGAAGGCCGGTGTCTGGCCGAAGGCGCGGGAATTCGCCAGGAGTTGGGCGCTCGAGCGCCGGTTCAAGCCGGACATGGATGCTTCGACACGTGCGGCCAAGCTGGCCGGTTGGCGCCACGCTGTGCGCAGGACGCTAAGTACGCAATAGGCAGGGATGCCCCGAGCCCCGGGATTCGCACTAATGAAAAACCCGCGCCGTTTCGGGCGCGGGCTTGCAGCCTCTAATCTGGGACTCAGTAAGGCGACCGGCACTGCCGGCGCGGACCGTAGTTGGGCTGGTAAGTGTTGTCAGAAGCGCGATAGCTCCGATAACGATCATAGCACCACTGCACGTGGGCATCGCCACGATAGACACGATTCTGGTTGACGATCGCGCCGGTAATCAGCGCTCCGGTAGCAAACGCAGCCAGCGGGAACCAGAAATCGCCGTGACGGCGATAGCCGCGACGATATTCGCGATAGCCGCGATGGCCGCGCCAATACATGCCGTCGTTACGCGCAAAACTGCGCCGGGAGAAATCGCGACGCGAGAAATCGCGATTGAAACTCCGGTGCCTCCGCCACGGCTCGTACTGGACGGTCTGGACATTCGAGGTGAGCCCCTGGGCGGGGGGCGCATAGCTGGGCTGAGCGTTGACTGGCACGATCTCCGCGGCAGCGAATGAGATCGAAAGAGTGGTCGCCAGCAGGCCCGACATGATCCTATTCATGGTCTTCTCCTTGAAACGCATGTCCCTTATCGCGGGAAACGGGCAGGCTGCGCAAATTGTTCCGCCAAAAATCCCAAGTTGCTGATCCGCAAAGGTTCTTCCGATTTGCTGCTTGCCTTTGTCGGCATAGAGGGCGAGCTTCGGTCTTGCGCGAGAACGAGGCCGTTCCGTCGACGCCGAAGCGCTCCGCAAGGCATGATGACATTGCAGGACAGTCCGGTTTGCGAGCCGTCTTTTTCCGGTTGACCGGCAGAGGCACTCTCCCTATGTTCCGCGCAATTTCGAGGGCGGCCTTTCTGAGCCCGCGGGAGCGCGTAGCTCAGCCGGTAGAGCAACTGACTTTTAATCAGTAGGTCATGGGTTCGAATCCCATCGCGCTCACCAAAATCAAGATGTACGGCCCGGAGACATGGGTAACAGTTTGTACCTAAGACATGGGTGACAACCTCGTGCCGAACGCATGCAGTGGCTTTAGCCGCCCGCCCCATCGTCCATCATCGTGCCTGTGAGTGCCTCATAGGCTTTGCTGCACAGCTGAGAACCCGGACAATCCTTCACGATAAGCACTGGCGCCACGGTAAGAACCGCTGCGGCAAGGATTTGCAGGCACAGACCGACGGCGCTTACCTTTCTGCCGAATACGCCGGCCAGGAAAAAGTAGAGACCCTGGGCCATGCAGGCTGCCGTCAGAATGCCCAGAAGCGTGCTGGTCGCTCTTGCGAAGGGCGTTATGTAGCCGTCGGGAAAACCCAGCATGCCGAGATCGGCGGACCATTGCAGCGCCAGCATGACGCTCAGCGCTGACCAGACGAGCGCCGTCGTACGAGTGAACAGCGTCTGCTTTGGTTTGTTGCTCCGATCGGCCATCGGGATCACGTCGGGATTGCTTGCCGTGACATGCGCAAGCTCTCGGTCAGATCAGTGAGACGCTGCCGCCGGGATGGCGTTCGAGCCGTCCGGCGAGGTCGAGCTCCAGCAGCACCATGAACACTTGAGCGGGATGCAGGCCGGTGTGGCGGATGATCTCGTCTACCGCCACTGGCGTCGGGCCGAGCGCCTCGACGACGCGGTCGCGGTCGTCCTCGCGCGGCGGCGGTGTTGCCGAAAAGTCGGGCGGCTCCTCAAGCGGCGATGTCCTTGGCGACCAGGCGCCGACCAGCGGGGCGATCGCACTGGTGATATCGGCGGCCTCGGTGACAAGGGTGGCGCCGTCCTTGAGCAGGCCATTGGCGCCGGCGGCGCGCGGATCGAGCGGCGAACCGGGAACGGCAAAGACCAGTCGGCCCATCTCGCCGGCAAGCCGGGCGCTGATCAGAGAGCCGGAGCGCTGTGCGGCCTCGACCACTACCAACCCTAATGCAGCACCCGCGACAAGCCGGTTGCGGCGCGGGAAATCCTGCGCGCGCGGCTGCCAGCCAAACGGCATTTCGGAGATGATGGCGCCGCCGCGCTCGGCAATCTCGTCGCACAGGCCGGCATTTTCGGGCGGATAGGGCAAATCGAGGCCGCCGGCGAGCACACCGATTGTGCCAGTCGCAAGGCTGCCCTGGTGCGCGGCTGTATCGATGCCGCGCGCCAGGCCGGAGACGATGCCATAGCCGTCGCGGCCGAGATCCGCCGCCAGCATCCGCGCCATCTTGATGCCGGCCAGCGATGCGTTGCGAGCGCCGACGATGGCGACCGCTGGCAAGCGGAACACCGCGCTATTGCCCCTGACCGCGAGCAACGGCGGCGGATGATCCATGCTTTTCATCAGCGGCGGATAATCCGCTTCGCCGATGCCGACGAAGCGGGCGCCAGCCCGCCGGGCGGTTTCCAGCTCCGCCTCGGTCTCGGCAATGGACGGGATGCGGACGATTTTTTTGGCGCCACCCGAAATCATCAGTTCGGGCAGCATCGATAGCGCTGCTTCGGCCGAACCAAACCGGTTGATCAGGTCGCGAAAGGAAGCCGGGCCGACATTCGGCGTGCGGATCAGGCGAAGCCAGCTCAGCCGCTGCCGGTCGCTGAGGCGCGGCCCGGCGTCGGGCTCGCTCACTCCTTGGCCCCGATCTTACCCTCGGTGCCGGCAAGCAGCCGCGCAATGTTGGCGCGGTGCTTTACGATGACGATTAGGCTCATCGCCGCGAAAAGCCCGGCAATCTGCGGCGTGCTCAGGAAATACAGCGCCATGGGCACCACGACTGCTGCCGTCAGTGCCGCAAGCGAGGAGAAGCGGAACAGGAAGGCCACCGCCAGCCAGACGACGGCGAAGATCAGCGCCGCCTGCCAGGCAAGGCCGATCAGCACGCCAAGGTAAGTGGCGACACCCTTGCCCCCCTTGAAGCCGAGCCAGACCGGAAAGAGATGACCTAAAAACGCGCCGAAGCCGGCCCAAAGTCCGAGCTCGGGCGCAAAGCGGCCTGCGATCAGCACCGCCGCGGTGCCTTTAAGGGCGTCGAGCAGAAGCGTGGCCGCGGCCAAGCTCTTGTTGCCGGTGCGCAGCACATTGGTGGCGCCGATGTTGCCGGAGCCGATGTTGCGCACGTCGCCGAGGCCGGCGGCACGGGTGATCAGCAGGCCAAACGGGATCGAGCCGAGAAGATAGCCGAACACCAATGCCAAGACGGGACTGTAAGCCATTGTTCCCCCGAACTTTCCTTGGCTGAGCGGATTTTAAGCCGTGACGCCTGTTTTCGTCCTAGGCCGAAAACACTGTGCGGCCCGCCACCATCGTTTGCAAGACCTTGCCTTGCAGTCGTGCGCCTTCGAAACAGGTGTTTTTCGAGCGTGAGCGGATGCCGCTCTCGCTGACGACCCATGGCTCGTCCAGATCGACGAGCGAAAGGTCGGCCAATGCCCCCGGTTTCAGCGTGCCGCCGGGCAGGCCGAACAATCTTGCCGGCGCGGTCGAGAGTGTCTCGACCAGCCGGAGCAGCGTCAGGTCGCCATTGTGATAGAGCCGCAGCGCTGCGCCTAGCAGGGTTTCCAGGCCGATGGCGCCGGCCGCGGCATCGGCAAAGGGCAGGCGCTTGGTGTCGACGTCCTGCGGGTCGTGGGAGGAGACGATGAGGTCGATGGTGCCGTCCTTGATCGCTTCGATCATCGCCAGCCGGTCTTCCTCGGCGCGCAGCGGCGGCGTCAGCCGGAAGAAGGTGCGGTACTCGCCGACATCATTCTCGTTGAGCGACAGATTGTGGATCGACACGCCTGAGGTGACGTTGGCGCCATCGGCTTTTGCGCGCGCTACCGCGTTTGCCGCCATAGCCGTCGAAATCTTGGCAGCGTGATAGGCGCCGCCGGTCAGCCGAGCCAGCGCGAGATCGCGCTCCAGGGGGATCGATTCGGCTTCGCGCGGAATGCCGGCAAGGCCAAGCCAGCTTGCGTAAAGGCCTTCGTTCATCACGCCGGCCAAAGCGAGGTCGGCGTCCTGGGTTTCATGCGCGATGACGCCACCGAAATCGCGCGCATAGGTCAGCGCGCGGCGCATCACCAGCGCGCTGGCAATAGAATGCCGGCCATCGGTGAAGGCGACCGCGCCGGCCTCGCGCAGCAGGCCGAATTCGGTCATCTCGCGGCCTTCCAGCCCCTTGGTGATCGCTGCTGCCGGCAAGATGTTGACGATTGCGGTGTCCTTGGCGGTGCGCAGCACGAACTCGACCAGTGCGACATTGTCGATCACCGGGTCGGTATCGGGCATCATGACGATTGAGGTGACGCCGCCGGCCGCCGCAGCGATGCTCGCCGAAGCAATGGTCTCCCGGTGTTCGCCGCCGGGTTCGCCGATGAAGACGCGCGCGTCGATCAATCCAGGGATGATAGTCTTGCCGGCGCAGTCGATGATGGTGGCGCCTTCGGGCGCGCCCTGGTTCAAGGCCGCCTTGCCGGCGGCAACGATTTTGCGGCCTTCAACGACGACGGTGCCGACCTCATCGACGCCGCGCGACGGGTCGACGATGTGGGCCCGGCGGAAGACCGTTATGCTCATCAGGCGCGGCCCTCGTGATTTCGACGGGGGTCGAGCAGCGCTTCCATAACCGCCATGCGCACGGCGACGCCCATCTCAACCTGTTCCTGGATAACGCTTTGCGGGCCGTCGGCGATCTCGGAGGCGATCTCGACGCCGCGGTTCATCGGGCCGGGATGCATGACCAGCGCACCGTCCTTGGCCGCCTTCAGCTTCTCCGCGTCGAGGCCGAAATAGCGGAAATATTCGCGTACCGACGGTACGAAAGCGCCTTCCATGCGTTCGCGCTGCAGGCGCAGCATCATCACCACGTCGGCGTCCTTCAGACCCTCGGCCATGGAACGGGTGACGATGACGCCCATCCTCTCGATGCCGGCGGGCAAAAGCGTCGAAGGGGCGACGACCCTGACCTGGGCACCAAGCGCGTTGAGCAGGATGATGTTGGAGCGGGCCACGCGCGAATGCAGGATGTCGCCGCAGATCGCCACGATCAGCTTCGACAACGGACCCTTGACGCGGCGGATGGTCAGTGCGTCGAGCAGCGCCTGGGTAGGGTGCTCATGGGCGCCGTCGCCGGCATTGACCACCGAACAGCCGACTTTTTGGGCGAGAAGTGCTGCCGCGCCGGCCGATTGATGGCGGATGATCAATATGTCGGGACGCATGGCATTCAGCGTCATCGCCGTATCGATCAGCGTCTCGCCCTTTTTCACCGACGAACTCGCTACGGACATGTTCATGACGTCGGCGCCGAGCCGTTTGCCGGCCAGCTCGAATGACGATTGCGTACGGGTCGAGGCTTCGTAGAAGAGATTGATCTGGGTGCGGCCGCGCAGCGTCGATGTCTTCTTGTCCGACTGCCGCGAGATGGCAACGGCCCTGTCCGCCCGGTCGAGCAGAAGCTCGATGTCGGCAGGGGAAAGATCGCGGATGCCCAGAAGATGGCGGTGGGGATAAAGCGGCAGGGACGATGCGTCGGTCATCTCAAGTCGCTGCTATAGGGGGGAGGCTCCGCGGCTGCAAGCACCGGCTTGGGATTGGATTGGTTCTCCCCGGTATTTTCGTCGCGCGCCGCTGGCCATAGGCTATAAACCGCCTTGGCTTTGGATTCGCAGCCTTCAGGTGATAAGGACGAAGCGTGACTGACGACGTGACCAACCAGCCGCCGCCGCTGGCCGGCGGCAACGCCTGGCGGGGCGATCCGTTGCTGATCCAGCTTGCCGAGCGCTTTTCCGATCCGGTGCGCAAGGACCTCGACGGGCTTGGCCGTTTCGTTCTGACCCATGAGGCGCAGGAACTGGCCCGTCTTGCCAATGTCGAGATGCCGAAGCTCAGGACCCATGACCGCCAGGGCCGGCGCATCGACCAGGTCGAGTTCCATCCCGCCTATCACGCGCTCATGCGCCGCTCTGTTGCCAACGGGCTGCATTCGTCGGTCTGGGAGAATGGCGACGCCGAGATCGGCCGCCGCCACCAGGTGCGCGCTGCACGCTTTTACCTCACGGCTGAGCTCGAGACCGGACATCTCTGCCCGATCACCATGACCAGCGCTTCGCTGGCAGCGCTGATGGCCAGCCCGAAGCTGTTTCGCGAATGGGCGCCTCGGGTGACAACGCGCAAATACGATCAAAGCCAAAAGCCTCCGGTCGAAAAAGCCGGGCTGACGCTCGGCATGGGCATGACCGAGAAGCAAGGCGGCACCGATGTCCGTGCCAACGTCACCAGGGCCGAGCGCGCCGGCAGCGGGTTTTATCGCCTGACCGGCCACAAATGGTTCATGTCGGCACCGATGTCGGATGCCTTCCTGGTGCTCGGACAGGTGCCGGAGGGACTGTCGTGCTTTCTCGTTCCCCGCCTGCTCGGCGACGGATCCGGCAACGGCTTCCGTTTTCAACGGCTGAAGGACAAGCTCGGCAACCGATCCAATGCCTCGTCGGAGGTGGAATTCGTCAATGCCATCGGCGAGATGGTCGGCGAGCCCGGCGCGGGCGTGAAGACGATCATGGACATGGTGACCCTGACGCGGCTCGACTGTGCCGTCGCCTCATCGGCGATCATGCGGGCCGGACTGGCCGAGGCCGTCCACCACACGCGCCACCGCAAGGTGTTTGGAACCAATCTGATCGAGCAGCCGCTGATGCAGCGTGTGCTGGCCGATATGGCGCTCGACGTTGCCGCCGCTACCGCGCTGTCGTTCCGGCTGGCGCGCTCCTTCGACGAGGCGGCCGGCGACCGCGGCGAGGCGGCCTTCGCGCGCGCCATGACGCCGGTCGTCAAATACTGGGTCTGCAAGATTGCGCCGCCGCTGCTCTATGAAGCGATGGAGTGCCTCGGCGGCAACGGCTATGTCGAGGAGGGGCCGCTCGCCCGCTACTATCGCGAAGCTCCGGTCAACGCGATCTGGGAGGGATCCGGCAACGTCATGGCGCTCGATGTGCTACGTGTGCTGGGGCGTGCACCCGGCCTGTTCGATGATGTGCTGGCCGGCATCGACCGCGATCTCGGCGCCGGCGGACGCGGCACCGTCGGCGTGCTCAAGGCGGCAATGCAGGTCGCAGCAACCGACGAGGGCTCGGCGCGGCTCTTGACCGAGCAATTGGCATTGTCGGCGGCGGCGGCAGAGCTTCGCAGGCTCGGGGCAGGGCGGATCGCCGACGCCTTCGTCGAAACGCGCCTCGCCGGCCAGTGGCGCAATACCTATGGCATGATCGATTCCCGCCATGATGCGCGCATGATCATCGATACGCTCTACCCGCCGATCAACTAAGGGCCGTCGCCCAATTCGCTGCCGCTCTCGCGACCCTGTGGATGGCCGTTAACCTTAACGAATGGTTTCCATTGCGGCGGCCGGTGGCAAAGCCCAGTGTTATGGTTAAGGCAAGGATTGTTCAGCTTGAGCGGCTTTGCCCTGCGAAGCAGGAGCGTCATGCGGCATATTCTGAGCTCTTTTCTGGCATTGCATTGGGCGGCCGTTTTCGCCCTGCTGGCGTTCATTTGCATCGACGGGAATCGAGGCGTGGCGACGGCCCTTGGCGTACTGGGCGTTCCCGTCCAGAACACTCGATTTGCCGATCTCGAAAACGCCGTCGTTGTGGCGCCGCTCGCCGTGGCACTGCTTGTCGTCGCGGTGCTGTTCTGCTGGGCCTTTGTTGAAGCACTGACCAGCGACAGGACCAACCCGGATTCCGCCGATAGCGTCACGCGAATCGCCTTCATTTCCGCCTTGGGCGTGCTGTCGCTGATCGTCATCGGCGGCGCCGCGCAAGGCATCAATGGGCTGTTCATGATTGTCGCGGTGCAATTGGCGGCACTTCTGGCGTCCTATGTCGCGATGCTCGCGGAGCGGCGGTCGACCGTTGCCGCGGCAGTTCCAGGGACCGGCGAAATCCGAGCGGCCGCGCATGTCATGGCCAAGGCAGCGGCGCATAATTCCTCGCTTGCCCGCATTTCCGGCCGGCTGGATTCGAGGGATGACCGCTGATGCGCACCTTGTTCGCGCTGTGGGCGGCTCCGCTCCTCTTGTTTTGGGGCTGGTTCTTTCTGTCGCTCAACGACATCAATTTCGGCTATGTCGTGCTGAGCCGCCAATTACACGATCTCGTCTTCCAGCTCTATGGACAGATGCTGGGCGTCGATCCGGCGCTCATTCCGGGCATGGTGGCGAAAGCTTGCGTGTTCGATGGGGTGCTGCTGGTGGCGTTCTGGGCATTTCGCCGCCGCAAGACGATTGGTGGCTGGATCACGGCGATGCGCAACCGCTATTTCGACCAGGCATCGACGCCGAGCGCCTGAAGCCGGTCGAGAACGCCCTGGAGGATGAAAGCGGCCGCCGCTGAATCGATCTTGCCGGCGCGTTTCTTGCGGGAAAAATCCATCTCGATCAGCGTCCGCTCGGCCGCCACCGTCGACAGCCGTTCGTCCCAAAAGAGGAAGGGCAGATCGGTCAATCCAGCCATATTGCGCACGAAAGCGCGGGATTTTTGGGCGCGCGGGCCTTCGGAGCCGTCCATGTTGATGGGGAGGCCGATCACCACGGCGCCGGCATTCTCCTTCTGCAACAGGGCGAGCAGCACTGCGGCATCGAGCGAGAATTTCCTGCGCATGATGACGGGGCGCGGGTGGGCGAACGACAAGCCGCGGTCGGAAACCGCCACGCCGATCGTCTTGTCGCCGAGGTCGAGACCGGCCAGGGTCTTGCCGCCGCCGAGCCGGGCCGGCAACTCCTCGATGGTGATGATGCCCAACGGCTTTTCCTTTGACCGCGACGCCGCACGTCCTATACGCGCAAAGCGTGCGCGGCACTTTAATTTCGCCGTCGGCGTTCTATCCTCTACCGAAGCAAAAATCGAGGAAAGCATTGATGAGACTGACCTGGTACGGACATTCGGCATTCCGAATCGAAATCGAAGGCGCGAAAATCCTCATCGACCCCTATCTGGTCGGCAATCCGTCATGGACGGGCGGCTGGGAAGGGCCGGCCGAAGGGATCACGCACGTGTTGCTCACCCATGGCCACAGCGACCACGTCAGCGGCGCCGTCGAAGTGCTCAAGAAGAGCGGCGCGATGCTGGTCGCCAATTTCGAGATTTGCATGTACCTGGTCGGCAAGGGTGTCGGTGACAAGCAGATCAATCCCGGCAATATCGGCGGCACCGTCGATTGCGGCGGCTTCACCACCACCTTCGTTCAGGCTCTGCATTCATCGTCCTTTCCGGGCGAGGGTGGCCAGAATACCTATCTCGGCAATCCGGGTGGGCTCGTCCTGCACTTTCCCGAGGATAAGACGCTCTACCATATGGGCGACACCGATATTTTTTCCGACATGGCGCTGATCAACGAGTTGCACGAACCGAAGATCGGCATCGTGCCGATCGGCGACCGCTTCACCATGGGTGGCGCGGTAGCAGCCCTTGCCTGCCAGCGTTTCTTCAAGTTCGAGACGGTCGTTCCCGCTCACTTCGGCACATTTCCGATGATCGATCAGACCGCCGACAAATTCGTGGCCGGGCTGGATGGATCGGGTGTGAAAGTTGCGTTGCCGAAGATCGGCGAGACGATTACGGTGTAAAGAAAGCCGGTCCGGAACGATACGATGCGCTTGAGAAATTCTCTTTGCATTTCCATGCTGGTTGCCGCGTCGCCGACGCTGGCCGCGGAAAATTTCATCGAGGGCGTCTATCTGCAATCGGAGGACCTCTGCGCGCAGGCCAAAAAGGATACGCTGCAGACGGTGATCGAGGGCGGCAATATCGTGCTGTCGGCAAATGGCCTGGAAAGCATCGAATATAATTGTGAATTCCTGCAGATCACCAAAGCGACACGCTCACCAAGCTGGGCGGTGACCGCTATATGCCAGGAGCCGGGCTACGTCTTTCCCGATGTTCTCTCACTGACACAGATGAGCCCGAAGCAGATCGACCTGGTATCGGTTCGGCCTGCCGCCGACGAAGGCGAGCAGAGCGGCAACGGCGGCAGTTATTTCCTCTGCGACGGCGTGGCGATGCCATAGGGCAGTTGAAGGCACGATGCATGTTGCGCGGCACGCGCCGCGCCGCTATAGCGCTGGTTTTCCCCGAGGCACGAACATGTCCGTTGATATAAAAACCGTGAAGCGCGTCGCGCATCTTGCCCGTATTGCGGTGAGCGAGGAGGATGCAGAGCGCATGACCGGCGAATTGAACGCCATTTTGGGCTTTGTCGAGCAGTTGAACGAGGTCGATGTTTCCGGCGTCGAGCCGATGACCTCGGTCACGCCGATGGCAATGAAAAAGCGCCAGGACGTCGTCACCGACGGCGGCAAGGCAGCCGACATCGTCGCCAACGCGCCGGCGACCGAAGAGAATTTCTTCCTTGTGCCGAAGGTCGTGGAGTAGCAGGCCGATGGCAATCGACATCGCGGCTGAGACGCCGCTGCAGGACGATGTGCGTGGGCTGGTCGAGGAGCTCAACGCCACATTGCTGGAGCTGACGCCGCCGGAGCATTGCTACCATTTGACGGTCGAGCAGATGGCGGACCGCGACACGACCGTCTTCATCGCCCGCGACAACGGCCTTGCCATCGGTTGCGGCGCACTGAAGCGCCACGATGCTGTCGTAGGCGAGGTCAAGCGCATGTATACGCGACCTTCGCATCGCGGCCACAAGATCGGCGCGAAGATTGTCGAGCGTATCGAGGCGCTGGCGCGCCAAGAAGGGCTTAAGCGTCTGGTGCTGGAGACGGGCGACCGTCATCCCGCCGCCTGGACCGTCTACGAACGCGCCGGTTTTTCGCGTTGCGGCCCGGTACTGGATTATCCCGATTCCGAGTGGTCGGTGTTTTACGAAAAGAGCCTTGCCTGATGAGCGACCTTACCCAACTGACGATTTCGCGGGCCCGCGCCAAATTGCGCTCCAGGGAGATCACCGCCACCGAAATCACCGAGGCTTATCTATCGGCGGTCGAGCGAGCCAATCCGGCGCTCAATGCCTACGTCGTGGTCACCGACGACAAGGCGCGCGACATGGCCAAGGCCTCCGACGCGAAACTGGCCAAGGGCGAGGGCGGGTCGCTCGAGGGTATCCCGCTCGGCATCAAGGATTTGTTCGGCACCGAAGGCGTCCACACCCAGGCCTGCAGCCATGTGCTGGACGGCTTCAAGCCGCGCTACGAATCGACGGTCACCGCCAATCTGTGGGCGGATGGCGCCGTCATGCTCGGCAAGCTCAACATGGACGAGTTCGCCATGGGCTCGTCCAACGAGACCTCGTATTACGGACCCGTCATCAACCCGTGGCGGCGTTCGCGCCTCGACACGGTGGTAATGCCGACGACGCATCAGGGCGAGGGTGGCTTCGTTTCGGCGGGCGGCACCAGGACCGCGCGCACGTTGGACAATGCCCAACTGGTGCCGGGCGGTTCGTCCGGAGGCTCCGCGTCAGCGGTCTCGGCCTTCCTGTGCGCCGGCGCCACCGCCACCGATACCGGCGGCTCGATCCGCCAGCCCGCCGCCTTCACTGGCACGGTCGGCATCAAGCCGACCTATGGCCGCTGTTCGCGCTGGGGCATCGTTGCCTTCGCCTCGTCGCTCGACCAGGCCGGGCCGATCGCGCGCGACGTACGCGACGCCGCGATCCTGTTGAAGTCGATGGCTTCGGTCGACCCGAAGGACACGACGTCCGTCGACCTGCCGGTGCCGGACTACGAGGCGGCGATCGGCCGCCCGATCAGGGGCATGAAGGTCGGCATTCCCAAGGAATATCGTGTCGACGACATGCCCGCGGAGATCGAGGCGCTGTGGCAGAAAGGCATTGCCTGGCTGCGGGATGCTGGTGCCGAGATCGTCGATATCTCGCTGCCGCACACCAAATATGCGCTGCCGGCCTATTACATCGTGGCGCCGGCCGAAGCCTCGTCCAACCTCGCCCGTTACGACGGCGTCCGCTATGGCTTGCGCGTGCCCGGCAAGGACATTGTCGATATGTATGAAAAGACCCGCGCCGCCGGCTTCGGGCGGGAGGTCAAGCGCCGTATCATGATCGGCACCTATGTGCTTTCCGCCGGCTACTACGATGCCTACTATCTACAGGCGCAGAAGGTTCGAACCCTGATCAAGCGTGACTTCGAAAATGTGTTTGCCGCAGGCGTCGACGTCATCCTGACGCCGGCAACGCCTTCCGCCGCCTTCGGCATCGCCGACGAGGACATGGCCGCCGACCCGGTCAAGATGTATCTCAACGACATCTTTACGGTGACGGTGAACATGGCCGGCCTGCCCGGCATAGCGGTTCCGGCCGGGCTCGACGCCAAGGGGCTGCCGCTCGGCCTGCAGCTGATCGGCCGGCCCTTCGACGAGGAAACGCTGTTCCAGACCGCCCATGTCATCGAACAGGCGGCGGGCACATTTCAGCCGGAAAAATGGTGGTAGGATCGTTTCTCATCTTGAGGGGGGTGAGGGATGTTCTTCTATGTCTCCAAGGTTCTCGGGTTCTTCGTCGAGCCGTTGAATCTCGCGATCTTCCTGCTGCTGGCGGGGCTGATCGCGGCGATGTTCGGGCGGCGACGGTTGGCGACCGCCGGCAGCGCTCTTGCCTTCCTCATTCTGGCGGTTTCGATATGGAGCCCACTCGGCCCCATGATGCTCAATCGGCTGGAGGAACGTTTCCCCAGGCCGCCGCTGCCGGAAAAGGTTGACGGTATCATAGTGCTTGGCGGCAGTCTGGATGGCGCCGTCAATCTGGTGCGTGGCGGCTATGAAATGAACTCCAGCGGCGACCGGATGGTCGAGGCGGCCGTGCTGGCGCGGCGGTTCCCGACAGCGAAAGTCGTTATCTCCGGTGGCAGCATCGAAACGTTCCGCGGCGGCGAAGGCGATGCAGATACCGCGCCGCGTCTTTTTGCCGCTTTCGGCGTGGCGGCCGATCGGCTGATCCTCGAGAACAAATCCCGCAACACCTACGAGAACGCTGTCTTTACCAGGGAACTGGTGACGCCGAAACCGGGCGAGACTTGGTTGCTGGTGACCTCGGCCTTCCACATGCCACGCGCCAAGGCGCTGTTCGACAAAGCCGGTTTTTCGACCGTTCCGTGGCCGGTCGACTATCGCACTTCCGGCAAGGAAAGCATCGGCACCTTGCCTTATCCCGGCGACTGGCTGGAGGTCACCACTGTTGCGATCCGCGAATGGATAGGGCTCACCGCCTATTGGCTGTCGGGCCGCATCGATCGGCCTTTCCCCGGACCGGGCGGCTGACGAGCACCGCCTGCCGCGCCGCCGAGAAAAACTGGCGGCGCACCAGTACCGCCAGAAGCAGCAGCGTCGATAGCACGAAGACGGTGGGATCGACGAACCAACCAAGATAGCCGATCGAGAAGAACACGCCGCGCAGGCCCGAATTGAAATGCTTTCCGGCCAGCATGTTCATGCGCGCGGCACGCCACACCGCCGTTTCGGTGACCGGATTGCGCGACGCCTCGCCATGTGGAATCGGCACGGCGCCGATCAGGATCGAGCAATAGTTGAACAGCCGGTAAGCCCAGCCGAACTTGAAGAAGGAAAAGGCCAGGATCAGCACCAGCCCGAACACCTTCGTCTGGAAGGCCGCGCGTGAGGACGTGGCGCCAAACGGCAGGTCACTCAGCACGGTCAGAACCTGATCGGAGGCGCCGAGCAGGGCAAAACAGCCGCCGATCGCAATCAGCGAACTGGAGGCAAAGAAGGCGGTCCCCTGTTGCAGCCCGCTCATGATAGCGGTGTCGACGATGCGGATCTCGCGTTCGGCCATGGTCCGCATCCAGGCCTCGCGCTGCGCGTTCATAGCCCTCGTCAGCGACATGCGGCTGACCAGCATTCCGTCGGCGGCGAGCGTATGCAGCACCCACGCGGTAAGGAAGAACCCCAGCGCCGCAAGGTCGGCCGTCGATAGGTGAAAGGAATCGCTCATGCGTTGCTTTTACCACAGGCGGCGGTAACGCTTCGATGGCCGAAGCTGGAATGTCGCTGCCGGAGCAAACAAGGTCGGCAGGTGCAGCGCCGCGGTCCTTAAAACAGCGGAAAACATCATGGGAATTCCTATATGTAGACCTCAACAGGGTCCCAGGAGAAAACGCCCACGTGTTCCTTTCGGTTTTCGACTTGTTCAAGATCGGCATCGGCCCATCGAGTTCGCACACGATGGGGCCGATGACGGCCGCGCGGCGGTTTCTCGACGAGATTGCGGGAGACGACTGGCCGCGCCCGGCCGGCGCCAAGGTCGACCGGATCGCGGCCAGCCTGCATGGCTCGCTCGCCTATACCGGCATCGGCCATGGCTCCGATCGTGCCGTGGTGCTCGGCCTCGCCGGCCAGACGCCGCAGACGGTGGATCCCGACCTAGCAGACGGCATCGTCGCTCGCATCGCCGCCGAGAAGCGGATTTCGCCGCCCGGCCATCCGTCCTACCGTTTCGACCCGGCAACGGATCTTGTGCTGGATCGCAAGACGCCGCTGCCGGGTCACGCTAACGGCATGGCCTTCTCTGCCCATGATGCCGGCGACCGGTTGCTGCTGAGGCGCGTCTATTATTCGATCGGCGGCGGCTTCGTAGTGTCCGAGGAAGAACTGCAGCGGATGAAAGCAAGGGGCTCGGCGACAACCGAAGGCAAGAAGGTTCCGTATCCGTTCAAGAACGCCGTCGAAATGCTGTCCATGGCAGCGAAAAGCGGGCTTTCCATTGCCGAGATGAAGCGCGTCAACGAGGAGACGCAGATGTCGCGCGGGGAGCTCGACGCCGGCCTCGATGGCATCTGGAGCGCCATGAAGGGGTGCATCGAGCGCGGCCTGTCGCAAGACGGCATCATGCCGGGCGGACTCAAGGTGCGCCGCCGTGCCCGGATGCTGCACGACAAGCTGCAGGAGCAATGGCAGCAGAACCGGCCCAACCCGCTGCTCGCCAACGACTGGCTGTCGATCTATGCGATGGCGGTCAATGAGGAGAACGCTGCCGGCGGCCGTGTCGTCACCGCGCCAACCAATGGGGCGGCCGGCACTCTGCCCGCAGTGCTGCGCTACTGGTTGCATTTCCATCCCGAAGCCGACCAGCCCAGCATCCGCGATTTCCTGCTGACGGCGGCGGCCGTCGGCGGCATCATCAAAACCAATGCTTCGATCTCGGGGGCGGAAGTCGGCTGCCAAGGCGAGGTCGGTTCGGCTTCGGCAATGGCTGCGGCGGGATTGTGCGCCGTCATGGGCGGCACGCCCGAGCAGGTCGAGAATGCTGCCGAGATCGCGCTGGAACATCATCTCGGCATGACCTGCGATCCGGTCGGCGGGCTGGTGCAGGTGCCGTGTATCGAGCGCAACGCGCTTGGTGCCGTCAAGGCGGTGACCGCCGCTTCGCTGGCCATCAAGGGCGACGGCGTTCATTTCGTGCCGCTCGATGCCGCGATCGAGACGATGCGCCAGACCGGCCTCGACATGAACGAAAAGTACAAGGAAACCAGCCTTGGCGGATTGGCAGTCAATGTCGTGGAGTGCTGAGCGCCAATCTGGCGGCCTGGACCACCACTGTGGAGAAGTCGATCAGGCCGTTGACGCGTTCGCGTGCTGGACTAAACCTTAAACGATGTCTCTCAATCTCATAAAGCTTTGCGTCGGCTGTGACAGCGTCGAGGATCTGGAAGAGTGGATTGCCTTCCGTCTCGACGAGCGGCGCCGCGCCGGCGAACCGGCCGAGCACTACCACACCACCCGCATGGTGCCGACGCGTGGCGCCGAGATTACCGGCGGCGGCTCGCTCTACTGGGTGATCAAGGGCAATGTCCAATGCCGCCAGCTGATCACCGAAATCCGGCCCTTCACCGATGACGAGGGCATCGGCCGTTGCCATCTGATCCTCGATCCCGAGGTCGTGCGCACTGACTGGCAACCGCGCCGTGCATTCCAGGGGTGGCGCTACCTGAAGCCGGCGGACGCGCCGGCCGATCTCGGCAAGGGCAAAGCCGGGCTGATCGAGATGCCGCCGAAGCTCAGGCGTGAGCTTGCCGATCTCGGCCTGCTCTGACGCCGAGAAACGCAACGCCAAGACCACCAGCCGAAGCGCTGTCCGCAGGTGCCATCATCACAGGTCCTCCAGGTCGCCTCATCTGGGCTTGCAAGCCGGGGAACAACGCCACATCTTGAATGTCATGAGCGACAAGAAGCAGCCCGTGCCTGCAAGGGCCAATCCTGCGCCGGTCGAGTCACAATCGAGCACCGGCGAGATCGACGCGTTTCTCCGTCAGGCAAGGACGCTCGCTGCATCCGCCACCGGTTCAGGCAGGCTGATCCTGTCCCTCGACGCGACGATGAGCCGCCAGCCGACCTGGGATCTCGCCTGTGCGCTGCAGGCCGAGATGTTCGACGCCGTCGGCAAGGCCGGGGCGCTCAAGGTTCAACTTGTCTATTTTCGCGGCCTTGGCGAGTGCCGCTCATCCGCATTCGTCACCGATACCGCAGCTCTGAAACAGCTGATGACGCGCATCAACTGCCGCAGCGGCCATACCCAGATCGGCAAGGTGCTCGCCCACGCGCTGAAACAGACGGCGGCGGCCAAGGTCAACGCGCTGGTCTATATCGGCGACGCGATGGAAGAAAACATAGATGATCTGGCCGAAAAGGCCGGCAGCCTCGGTCTGCACGGCGTTCCTGTCTTCGTCTTTCAGGAGGGCCATGATGCCTCTGCGGAAAAGGCGTTCAAGGAAATTGCGCGGCTGTCGAAAGGGGCCTGGTTCCGGTTCGATCGGCGGGCTGCCGCGACGTTGGCCGGCCTGCTTTCGTCCGTCGCCGTGTTTGCGACCGGCGGGCTGAAGGCACTGGAGGCCCGGGGCAGGCCGGAGGACCGGCTGATGATCGAGCATATGCGGGGCGGCGGAAACTGATGGGCGCGATTATCGCTTTCGTAGCATTGCTTCTGGTGTTTCTCGGCATGCTCACCATCTTCCTGCGCGCCGATCCGGCGAAGCTTGCAGGCGGCATGAGGACGCTTGGACCTGTGCTGCTCGGGCTGGTCGGCGTCGCCGTGCTGCTGGTCGGGCGCGAGGGCATCGGCGGCTTGATCCTGTCGGCTGCGCTCGCCTGGTACGGCTCCATGCGCATGAATCGGCCGGCAGCCAAACTGGCGGCAGGCAAGCGTTCGACAGTTCGTACGGCGGCGCTTGAGATGGAACTCGATCACGATACCGGCGGCCTCGAAGGCCTTGTGCTGGCCGGGCGCCATGAAGGCAAGATGCTTGGCTCGATGGGGCTTGCCGAATTGCAGCAACTCTATCGCGAACTCTCCGGCGATCCGGAGAGCCGCCAATTGCTAGAGACGTATCTTGACGGCAGATTTCCCATCTGGCGCAAAGACGCTGATGCGAATGGTGGCGAAGGGCTGGGTGTTGCGCCAGGTTCTGGCGCCATGACTAAGGAGGAGGCCTACAAGATCCTTGGTCTTGAAGCGGGGGCTGCCGCGGCGGATGTCCGCAAGGCGCACCGCCGCCTGATGCAGCGCCTGCACCCCGATATCGGTGGCACGTCTTTCCTGGCGGCGCGGATCAATGAAGCCAAGGACGTCTTGCTCTCCAATCACAACTAGTCTCCTTCGACGCAGAACTTCGGGAAAGATATCGTTTTGCGCGCCGCTTACTGCTGGACGGCGTAGCACTCGATCTTTTTCTTTTTCAAAGCGTTGCAGGCCTTCCAGGCAGCCGTCTTCGAACCGAAACCACCGAACCGGGCGCGGTAGTAGGTGACACCGTCCTTGTCGAAGGCGACGGTGAAACCGGAGGCATCGGTCAGAACGGAGGGCGCCTGCTTCGTCGCCTTGTCGAGGAAAGCCTTCGCTTCGGCCTGTTTTGGCGAAGAGGCGACCTGTATTGCCCAGCCGGATGGCACCGACGCCGTGCTGACAGGATCGACCTCTGCCGCCGGTTCGGCATAGGCTGCGGCGACCCGGGCTGTCGCCACGTCGTCCACCGTCGACACAGCCGTCGTCTTGACCCTCTTGGCCTGAACGACCGGAGTGGTTTCTTCAACGACGGGCGCATTTTCCTCGACAAGGGAGGCAACGGCATCGTCGTCCGGCTTACTGTCCGGTGTCGGCGCGTCATGCTTCGGTAGAAGCACCTTGGCCAAGGCTGAAATCGGATTGCCGCCGCCGGCCTTGGCAATCAGCACGCCGCCGCCGCGCGACGACGCCTTCGGCATGTAGGCATTGATCAACCCGGCCATCTGGCTGTCGCGGCTGCCGCCGGACCTGCCGCCCATGACCACCGCTACGATACGCCGATCGCCATCCGAGACCGAGGAGACCAGATTGTAACCGGAGGCGCGGGTGTAACCGGTCTTGATGCCGTCGACGCCCTTGATGCGTCCGAGCAGACGATTGTGGCCGTTGATGCGCTGCCGCCCGTAAAGAAAGGAGCGCTGCGAGAAATAGCCGTAATATTGCGGGAAATGCTCTCTCAGGGCGATGCCGAGCATCGCCATGTCGCGCGCGGTCGTGAACTGGCCGGGATCAGGCAAGCCGTTGGCGTTGCGGAAAACGGTTCCCCTCATGCCCAGCGCCCGCGCCTTGGCGGTCATCATGCGGGCGAAATTGGCTTCATTGCCGCCAAGCATCTCGCCAAGCGCCGTTGCGGAATCGTTTGCCGATTTGGTCACCATCGACAGGATCGCGGTCTCGACCGTGACCGAGCCGCCCCGCTTGACGCCGAGCTTCGTCGGCGGTTCGGCAGCGGCATTGGCCGAGAACACGACCGGGGAATTCTTGCTGATCCTGCCCTTCGCCAACGCCTCGAACGTCAGATAGAGCGTCATCATCTTGGTAAGCGAAGCCGGATAGCGCCGGCCATCGGCATCCGACGAATAAAGCACCTTGCCGGTCTTGGCATCGATGACGATGGCCGCCGACTTGGCCGCCATGGATGAAGCCGCGTCCGCGACGACGAAGCTCATCGCCATGGCGAGGATCATGATCGTTTTGAAGGGGGACGCGGATTTAGAAACGAAGCCCGACAACGCCTTACGCACTGATAGTTCCTTTGAATTTCCGTTGCCTTGGAGGCGGCAAAGGGTCCTGCCTCACCTCCGGCCACGCTAACGCGGGCAGCGTTACCAATCCGTTTATGGTAACCGCCGCGTTCACCATTTTCTGTGGGATTGAGCTTCTCTTTATTCGAATCTTAGCGATTGCCGGCAGCTCACGATCCGCATTGCCGCGGGAATCTTGACTTTTGTGCACTGCACAATATATTTACACGCATTGCACAACGCGGCCCGGACAAGCCGCGTCTATCGTCCAAGGCAACCGTTCAAGGGAATGCGTGAAATGACCCAGACCTATGAAGATTTCAGCAAATACGGCAAGGAATTTGCGGACACCGGATTGAAGAGCTTCGCATCGCTGTCCAAGGGTGCGCAGGCTATCGCCGCCGAGGCGGGCGAGTACACCAAGAAAAGCTTCGAAGCCGGTAGCGCCGCTGTTGAGAAGCTCTTTTCCGCCAAGTCGCTGGACAAGGCGATCGATATCCAGTCCGACTATGCCAAGCAGTCCTATGAGAGCTTCGTCACCGAAGCCACCAAGCTTGGCGATCTCTATGCCGAACTCGCCAAGGAAGCCTACAAGCCGTTCGAATCGATCGTCGCCAAGGCGAAGTAAATTCGACGAACATTCCGAGCCGGCCCCTGGGCTTGCAAAGACAGACCCGGTCGCGAACGCGCGGCCGGGTTTTTTCATGCCAGCTCGAAATCGGGGGCCTGCGGTCTTCACGATTTGAAAAATCGGTCAAGTTTGGCCACCTAGCCATATTGTCAGCTAAACAGAAGGGCTTAAAATCGTCCATCGAACACCTACATGTCGAGCATGCATGAGGATTCGAAAGAGGCAGGACTACGTGACTACAGGTTTGACTGCCACGAGCTACGTGGTGCGAATGCAGAACGGCAGCAACGGCAATGAGGCCGGTCGCGGCACGGCCGTCATCACGCGCACAAAAACCAAGACCAAGAAGCCCAGTCTGTATCGGGTCCTCATTCTTAACGACGACTACACACCCATGGAATTCGTGGTCCACGTGCTGGAGCGCTTTTTCCAGAAGGACCGCGAAGCCGCCACACGCATAATGCTTCATGTTCACAATCATGGGGTGGGCGAGTGCGGGGTCTATACATTCGAGGTGGCCGAGACCAAAGTGGCTCAGGTCATGGATTTCGCCCGACAGAATCAGCATCCGCTGCAATGCGTGATGGAGAAGAAGTGAGGTAACATGCCGGCTTTCTCCCAAGGCCTGGAAAAGGCGCTTCACCAAGCGCTGACGCTCGCCAATGAGCGGCACCATGAATATGCAACCCTTGAACATTTGCTGCTCGCCCTGATCGACGACACCGAGGCGGCGGCCGTCATGCGTGCCTGCAACGTCGATCTCGACGAGTTGAAGCATACGGTCCTCACCTATATCGACACCGAGCTCGACAACCTCGTCACCGGCTACGATGAAGATTCCAAGCCGACTGCCGGTTTCCAGCGCGTCATCCAGCGCGCGGTGATCCATGTGCAGTCGTCAGGCCGCGAGGAGGTGTCCGGCGCCAACGTGCTCGTCGCCATCTTCGCTGAGCGCGAGAGCCACGCCGCTTACTTCCTGCAGGAACAGCAGATGACCCGCTACGACGCGGTCAACTACATCTCGCATGGCATCGCCAAGCGCCCCGGCGCTTCCGAGACGCGGACGCCGCGCGGCGCCGACGACGAGCAAGGCAGCCAGAGCGGGGCCGAGCCGCAAGAGGAAGGCGGCAAGAAGAAGCAGCAGCAGGACGCGCTGACTGCCTATTGCGTCAACCTGAACAACAAGGCCAAGGCCGGCAAGATCGATCCATTGATCGGTCGCGAGAGCGAGATCAACCGGACCATCCAGGTGCTGTGCCGCCGCTCCAAGAACAACCCGCTCTATGTCGGTGATCCCGGCGTCGGCAAGACGGCGATCGCCGAAGGCCTCGCCAAGCGCATCGTCGAAGGCGACGTTCCCGAAGTGCTGCACAATGCCACCATCTTCGCGCTCGACATGGGCACGCTGCTGGCCGGCACCCGTTATCGCGGCGATTTCGAGGAGCGACTGAAGCAGGTCGTCAAGGAGCTCGAGGACTATCCCGGCGCCGTGCTGTTCATTGATGAGATCCACACCGTGATCGGGGCAGGGGCCACCTCCGGCGGCGCCATGGATGCGTCGAACCTGTTGAAGCCGGCGCTGTCGTCCGGCGCGATCCGCTGCATCGGCTCGACCACCTACAAGGAGTTCCGGCAGTTCTTCGAGAAGGACCGCGCGCTGGTGCGGCGCTTCCAGAAGATTGACGTCAACGAGCCGACCGTCGAGGACGCCATCGAGATCATGAAGGGCCTCAAGCCCTATTTCGAGGAGTTCCACAAGGTTCGCTACACGAGCGAGGCGATCAAGGCTTCGGTCGAGCTCTCGGCGCGTTACATCAACGACCGCAAGCTGCCGGACAAGGCGATCGACGTGATCGACGAGACCGGCGCCTCGCAGATGCTGGTGCCGGAAGCCAAGCGCAAGAAGACCATCGGCATCAAGGAGATCGAAGCGACGATCGCCACCATGGCGCGCATCCCGCCGAAGACGGTTTCCGCCGACGACGAGAAGGTGCTGCAAGGTCTCGACATCGAGTTGAAGCGCGTCGTCTACGGCCAGGACACCGCGATCACCGCGCTGACTTCGGCCATCAAGCTCGCGCGGGCCGGCCTGCGGGAACCGGAAAAGCCGATCGGCTCGTACCTGTTCTCGGGTCCGACCGGTGTCGGCAAGACGGAAGTGGCCAAGCAACTCGCCGCCTCGCTCGGCGTGGAGCTGATCCGCTTCGACATGTCGGAATATATGGAACGCCACACCGTTTCACGGCTGATCGGCGCGCCTCCCGGCTATGTCGGCTTCGACCAGGGTGGCCTTCTGACCGACGGCGTCGACCAGCATCCGCACTGCGTGCTGTTGCTGGACGAAGTCGAGAAGGCGCATCCGGACCTGTTCAACATCCTGTTGCAGGTCATGGACCACGGCAAGCTGACCGACCATAACGGCAAGCAGATCGACTTCCGCAATGTCATCCTGATCATGACCACCAATGCGGGCGCATCCGATGCGCAGCGCGCGGCGATCGGTTTCGGTTCGACCAAGCGCGAAGGCGACGATGTCGAGGCGATCAACCGGCTGTTCACGCCGGAGTTCCGCAACCGTCTCGATGCGATCATTCCGTTCGGCTCGCTGCCGGTGCCGGTCATCCATCAGGTGGTGCAGAAGTTCGTCATGCAGCTGGAAGCGCAGCTTTCCGAGCGTGGCGTAACCTTCGACTTGTCGCAGGATGCAATCGCATGGCTGGCCGACAAGGGCTATGACGAGCGCATGGGCGCCCGGCCGCTTGGCCGTGTCATCCAGGAGCACATCAAGAAGCCGCTGGCCGACGAAGTGCTGTTCGGCAAGCTCAAGAAGGGCGGCACGGTGCGTGTCACCGTCGAGAAGAAGGAAACCGGCGAGACCGGCCTGAAGCTCGAATCGCTCGCCGACGAGGCGCCGGTGAAGCCGAAGAAGGAAGAGCCGGACGACGTGCCGAAGGCCAAGAAGGCGGTGGCGAAGAAGTCCGCCGCGAAAAAGGCGGTGGCGCAGAAGCCGGAGCCCAAAGGTAAGGACGGCGGCAAGCGCAGCCTTGTGCCGCAACTGCCGCGTAAGAACTGACGAATCCGCAAGTCAAAAAAGCCCCGGCAACGGGGCTTTTTTTTATGACACCTTCCGGTTAACCGCCCGGCGTCCGCCAGAGCGGTTGCGCCGGTTCAGCTTGCCAGCGCCATCCGTATCTTGCCGGCGTTTTCGGCCAGGACTTCAGGCTTTTCCATCTGTCCGCTGTGCGGCTTCAAGGGAATGCCGTCGAAGCGCGGAATGACATGGACATGGAGGTGGAAAACGGTCTGCCCCGAAGCTGGTTCGTTGAACTGCATGACCGTGACGCCATCGGCATCGAAGGCCTTCTTTACGGCCCGCGCAACTTTCTGGACGTGAACGAAGAGCGGGCCAAGCACCGCCGGATCCGCGTCGAGCAGGTTGCGCGACGGCGCTTTCGGCACCACCAGCGTGTGACCCTGCCCTTGCGGCATCACATCCATGAAGACGATGACCGCGTCATCTTCGTAGACGCGATGCGAAGGGATTTCTCCGCGCAGGATTTTGGCGAAGATGTTGCTGCTGTCATAGGTTGCTTCGGCCATGGCGCGCGCTCCGGTTCTTGGCTCGCTGTCTCGTGTAGCGAAGCTGTTCCGGGCGGGCAAGACGATCGGTCGACATCGGCTGTGCCGGCCCGCTCGGCTGAGCGAGTGGGTCTCGCTGCTCTACTCCGCCATGTCCTTGCGGAACGGGGTGCGCTCTTCCAGATATTCGCTCATCCGCTCGACTTCGCGCCGCTCGCGTTGGAGGTAGTCGGCCACTGCATTGCGCAGACCTGGATGGGCGAGGTAGTGCGCCGAGTGCATCGTCACGGGCCGGTAGCCGCGCGCCAGCTTGTGCTCGCCCTGCGCACCGGCTTCAACCACCTTCAGCTTGCGCGAGATGGCGAAATCGATCGCCTGATGGTAGCAGACCTCGAAATGCAGGAACGGGTGGTCCTCGATGCAGCCCCAATTGCGGCCGTAGAGCGCGTCTGAACCGATGAAGTTGATGGCACCTGCAATGTAGCGCCCGTTGCGTTTGGCCATGACCAGCAGGATGTCGTCGGCCATGCGCTCGCCGATCAGCGAGAAGAAATCGCGGTTGAGGTAGGGCCGGCCCCATTTCCTGCTGCCGGTATCCATGTAGAACGCGAAAAAGTCGTCCCAGGCCTTTTCGGTCAGATCCTTGCCGGTCAGCCAGTCGATCGAGATGCCGTCGGCGAGGGCCTCGCGCCGCTCCTTCTTCATTGCCTTGCGCTTGCGCGAGGCTAACGTTGCGAGAAAATCGTCGTAGCTCGAAAAGCCTTCGTTGAAGAAGTGAAACTGCTGGTCGGTGCGATGCAGGAAGCCGGCCGCCGCCAATATCTGGACGTCGTCCTCCGGCGCGAAAGTAACATGCGCGGAAGACACGCCGAGCTTATCCGTCACCGCCTTCAGGCCGGCCGCAAGACCGGCCTTGACGGCGGGGGTGTCCTCGCCCCTGCCGACCAGCAGGCGAGGGCCGGTGACGGGCGTGAACGGCACCGCGCATTGCAGCTTCGGATAGTAGCGCCCGCCGGCGCGTTCGAACGCGTCCGACCAGCCATGGTCGAAGACATATTCGCCCTGGCTGTGCGACTTCAGATAGCAGGGGACCGCTCCGAGCAACTTGCCTCGCGCGGTTTCCAGCCTGAGGTGATGGCCTTGCCAGCCGGTGCGCCGAACAGCGCAGCCGGAATCTTCCAGCGCGCTCAAAAAAGCGAATGAGACAAGCGGGTTGTAGCCGTATTCTGCATCGCCGCGTGTAGTGCCGCCGAGGCTGTCCCATTCAGCGCTGGTAAAGGCGCCGATGCCCGCGGCGATGCGGATCGACAGCTCCGCATTCGCCGTTTGTCTTTCGCAGTCGTCCCCTTGATCCATGAGGCTTACTTAAGCTCGCTGCGGACCCATACAAGCCCGCTCAGGCAAGCCGTACCAGATCGGGCTCGAATCCTTCGAACGTCATCTGGTCGGCATATTTGAAGGTCAGGTCGACGGCAGGCTGGTCGTGCACGGTCCAGGTGATCACCGGCATACCGAGTCTCTCTCGCACGAAGGAGACGAACCGGTTCGGCAGGTCGCCGGCAGCGTAGGAGGTGAAGGCGATGTCATGCGCCAGCATGGCGAAATGCGCCTCGATCAGGTGGTTGTCGTTGCCGTAGGCGGTCAACCCGCCGGGTATGCCGGGTGCATATTTCGGGAACTCGCGGATCAGCCAATGGTCGAACGACATGATCGCGGTCTTGCCCTTGTAATGCTTGAGCATCTTGCCGACGCTTTCGACCAGGCCTTCGTCGTGCCCGGCAGCACCTTTCAGCTCGACAACCATCGGCACACGGCCGTCGACCAGATCAAGCGCCTGCTGCAGCGTCGGCAAATGGTCGGCGGTGCCGCCGACCTTCAGCGCCGTGATCTCTGCAGCCGTACGCTGCCAGACGAAGCCGTCCTCGCCGGTCAGCCGCCGCAGATCGCCATCGTGGATGATGACGGGGACGCCGTCGGATGACAGGTGCACATCGCATTCGATCGCGTAGCCGCGCTCGGCCGCCGCAGCGAAGGCGGAAAGGGTGTTCTCCCAGCGCGTCTTGTTCATGTCGTGGAGGCCGCGATGGGCGACGGGCCGGGCGGTCAGCCAGGAAAGATCGGTCATGGTTGCAGTCCCGGTCATTCGACTTCGAAGATCGCTTCGATTTCCACTGCGGCATTAAGCGGCAGGGAGGCGGTGCCGACGGCGGAGCGAGCGTGCTTGCCACGATCGCCGAGCACGGCGGCGAGAAAATCCGAGGCGCCGTTGGCAACCAGATGCTGTTCGACAAAATCCGGTGCCGAGGCGACGAAGACGGTGATCTTCACCAAGCGACGGATTTTCTCGAGATCGCCAAGTGCCGCGTGAGCCTGGGCCAATATGTTGATTGCACAGTATTTTGCGGCTTCCTTGCCGGTCGCGGTGTCGACATCGCGGCCAAGCAGTCCGCTCGCCTGGAGCTTGCCCTCCTTGAGCGGCAACTGCCCGGCGGTGAACAGCAGATTGCCGGTCCGGCAATAGGGCACGTAATTGGCGGCGGGCGCGGCGGCGGCCGGCAGCGTCACGCCGAGATCGCTTAGCCGCTTTTCGATTGTTTCGCTCATGCTATTTCCCTATTGCTTGAAGGTGCCGCGCAGGCCGGGCCGAAATTGCTATTTTTGCCTCGCTTCCGCCACGACTTTTTTTAAGCTGGACCATCTTTCCATGCGGCTCGCCATTAGCCGCGATGATCGGAGCACCCCATGCGCGCAACGCGCCTCGCATTCAACGCCGTTCTCTTGACAGCGGCTTCCTGGGCGGCTCCCGCTTTTGCGGTGCCTGCGCTGCAGGCGCATCGTGCTGTTTACGACATTTCACTCGACAAGGCTTCAGACCGTTCCGGCATTACCGGCATCACCGGCCGCATGGTCTACGAGTTCAACGGCTCGCCTTGCGAGGGCTATACGGTAAAGTTCCGTTTGGTGACCCAGATCGTAACCAGCGACAACACCAGGCTGACCGACCAGCAGATGACCACCTTCGAGGATGCCGAGGGCAAGACCTTCTCCTTCGTGAACAAATCCTTTGTCGACCAGAACCTCGACAAGGAGGTCAAGGGTACCGCAACGAAGGAAGCCAACGGTCTCAAGGTCGATATCGACAAGCCCGAGAAGAACAGCCTGGAACTCGCGCCGACGCAGTTCCCGACCCAGCAAATGGTCGAAATGATCGGCAAGGCGGAAAAGGGCGAGCGTTTCTACGAAACCAACCTGTTCGACGGCTCTGAGGATGCCAACAAGGTGGTGACCACCACCGTCGTCGTCGGCAAGCAAGCCGATGCCGACAATGCCGATCCGGAAGCGCCGGCGCTGGCCAAGCTCGCCACCGACAAATACTGGCCGGTCGACATCGCCTATTTCGATGATGCCGACAAAGGCGGCGAGGAGGTGCCGGAATACCGGATCAGCTTCAAGCTGCACAAGAACGGCATCACGCGCGATCTCGTCATGGACTATGGCGAGTTCTCGATGACCGGCAAACTGGTCAATCTGTCGCTGTTCGATCAGCCAAAGACCTGCCCGTCTAAATAAGCTCGAGTGAACGGCAAGCCGCCGGCCGCTATCCGGGATAGTAGCGCTTAATCTTGCGGGGCAAGTCGCATCGACTTGAGCATGCCGCAATTGCCTATCAACGTCTTATGACGGTATGCGCCGCGGGGGAGCAGGTTGAGCAGGATCGACGTTTTTGTGGCGCCGCGGCCCAATGCGACGCTGATCAACGCTATGACATTCGTCAACCGGATTGTCATGCTGCACGGCATTCCAGGCTTTCGCGACCTGTTGCCATTCAACCGTCTGGCCGGTTTGCGCGGCGTCGCCAATGTCCGCCACATCGATTTTCCGGAGGATGACCGGCAAAGGCTGAAGGCTTGTTGCGGCGCGGGCAAGGCGACGTTCATCACGCCCAACCATCCCGAATTCTTTACCGACTGGATGATCGACAAGGAGGTCGTCTCGCGGGTAAGCCCGCTGGCGGCATCCTGGGCCACGCACGGCGTCGTCAACGGGCTTGGCCGGCTGATGCAGAAATTCTGGTTGGCCAACAATCTGATCGCGCAAATCCCGGGCAACAGCGCGGCGGCCAAGGAACATTCGGTGGCCTGGGCGCTGAAGGGGCACGGCGTGCTCCTGCATCCCGAAGGCGGTGTCGGCTGGCATGCCAACATCATTGCCCCGCTGCTGCCGGGCGCGGTCGAAATGGGGTTCGAGGCGCTGAAGCGCGGCCGCCTGACGGATCCGGATTTCAAGGTTTGGATCGCGCCCGTGATCTGGAAGCTTGCTTTCACGGGGAATGTCGAGGCAGCGCTGGCAAAGGAATGCGCCTATGTCGAGCACAGCCTGAAGATCGAACGCCGTGCCGCCGATTCGCTGCCGGAGCGCATCCATCATACCTATGCGACGTTGCTGTCGCGCGATGAGGCTGCATATGGCCTGCGGTCCGATGAGCGGGCTTCGTATGACGCACGTCAAAAGGACCTGCTGACCGAACTCGGCCGTCGCCTTGCCGAACTTGTCTCGGTCGACGCCGGCACGCTCGACAATGCCGACCTTTTGCGCCGTTCGCGGCGCTGGCTGCGGGAAAACACGGATGGCAATGGAAGCCAGAAGCAGGTCCGAATGCTGGCGGATACAATCCAGCGCGTGCAGCGTGTCGGGCCGTGGGCTTCAGCCAACCCGCGCATCACGCAGGAGGAGATCGCCGAACATTTGAAGCGGATCCGCAACGACTATTGCAAGGGTACGATGCGCGATACGATCAACCGTTTCGTGCCGCAGCCGGCAGGCCCACGCCGCGCCTATGTCCGGGTACCGGAGCCGCTAGGCTTGCACGCCTATCAAGGCTCCGTCGAGGAGGCACTCGCCGAACTGCACGGCCGGATGCAGGAGACCGTCACCAGGACGATGACGCAACTCGAGGCCGGCGGCGCCTTCATTTTCTATGCCAATCCCTTCTATCATCGTTAGCGGCGTGTTGGTCAGCGCAAGATGAAGGAGTGCGGCAAACCTCATGGCGGTCTATGTCGATGCGGCGATCTGGAAATGGGTCGGCCACCGCTGGTGTCATCTGCTGGCAGACGACACCGACGAACTGCATCGCTTTGCCGGGCAGCTCGGCATCAAGCGCGCGTCCTACCAAGGACCGCCGAAGACATCGGCACCGCATTATGACATAACCGGGTTCGAGCGCGACCGCGCAGTGCGGCTAGGCGCCATCGAATGCAGCCGCGAGGAGATCGTCGCTGTTTTCCGGCGTGTGCGGGTGCCGAAGGGGAAGATGCGGCGATGACACCGGTGCGCTGATCGCCGCACGCTGAAACACAGACGCCACAACGCTTGCGTTTGTCGCGCTTCCCCTCTATATGCGCGCTCATTCCACACACGGACTTTGGTGTCTGCCCGGGAGAAATCCGGCTGAAACCTCCGGTGGCGTTCGAGGACAAAGTCCAAAAATGCCTGTGTCCGTGGAGGCTAACCGGAAAGGAAATAAGAATGGCTCTGCCTGATTTCAGCATGCGCCAGCTATTGGAAGCTGGCATTCACTTCGGCCACCAGACCCACCGCTGGAACCCGAAAATGGCGCCCTATATCTACGGCGCCCGCAACAACATACACATCATCGACCTCTCGCAGACGGTGCCTTTGCTGCACCAGGCGCTGAAGCAGGTTTCCGACACTGTTGCCAAGGGCGGCCGCGTGCTGTTCGTCGGCACCAAGCGCCAGGCCTCCGACATCGTCGCCGATGCCGCGCAGCGCTCGGCCCAGTACTATGTCAACTCGCGCTGGCTCGGCGGCATGCTGACCAACTGGAAGACGATCTCGAATTCCATCCAGCGCCTGCGCAAGCTGGACGAAATGCTGGCCGGCGAGGCTCAGGGCCTGACCAAGAAGGAGCGCCTCAACCTCGACCGCGAGCGTGAGAAGCTCGACAAGGCGCTGGGCGGCATCAAGGATATGGGTTCGACGCCCGATTTGATGTTCGTGATCGACACCAACAAGGAAGCGATCGCCATTCTCGAGGCCAAGCGTCTCGGCATCCCGGTCGTTGCCATCATCGATTCCAACTGCGACCCGGACAAGATCGACTTCCCGATCCCCGGCAATGACGACGCGGCCCGCGCCATCCAGCTGTATTGCGATTTGATCGCCAAGGCAGCTATCGACGGCATCGCCCGTCAGCAGGGCGCGCTCGGTGTCGATATCGGCGCATCGGTCGAGGCTCCGGTCGAGCCGGCGCTCGATCAGACCCCGGGCGCCGAGAGCCCGGCAGCCCAGACCCCGGAAGCATAGTAGCGAAGGCCGGCTGCGGCCTTCATCTTTCCAATATGTTGGCGCGGTAAGCGCTACCGGCACCAGGCGCATCATCGAAAATCGATGGTGCGTCAGTGCATTTAGACAAAGAGGCGACAATGAGCATTTCGGCTGCACAGGTCAAAGAACTCCGCGACTTGACCGGCGCGGGCATGATGGACTGCAAGGCGGCGTTGAACGAGACCAACGGCAATATGGAAGAAGCCATCGACTGGCTGCGCAAGAAGGGCATTTCCAAGGCCGACAAGAAGGCTGGCCGTACCGCTGCCGAAGGCCTGATCGGCGTAGATTCCGGGGTCCGCGAGGCAGCGATCGTCGAGGTCAATTCCGAGACGGACTTCGTTGCCCGCAATGCTGCGTTTCAGGAGATCGTCGCCAATGTCGCGAAGGTCGCGCTTGCCTATGGCGGCAAGACCGAGGCCGTTGCCGCCGCTCCCTATCCGGGCTCGGGCAAGTCGGTCGCCGAGACCATCAAGGACGCTGTCGGCACCATCGGCGAGAATCTGGGCTTCCGCCGCTCGGCCAAGCTCACCGTCGAGCACGGCGCTGTCGCAACCTACGTTCACAATGCGGTCGCCGACGGCCTTGGCAAGCTCGGCGTGCTGGTGGCCATCGAGACGACAGGCAACGCGCATGCCGCCAACGCCTTCGCCCGTCAGGTTGCCATGCATGTCGCTGCCACCAATCCGATGGCCCTGACCACCGAAGAGCTCGATCCGGCCGCAGTGGAACGCGAGAAGGCGATCTTCGCCGACCAGGCGCGCCAGTCCGGCAAGCCGGAAGCGATCATCGAGAAGATGGTCGAAGGCCGTTTGCGCAAGTTCTATGAAGAGGTCGTGCTGCTCAAGCAGGCTTTCGTGCTCAATCCCGACATTACCGTTGAGAAGGCGCTGAAGGATGCCGAAAGCGAAATCGGCGCGCCAGCCAAAATCGCTGCCTATCTGCGCTTCGCGCTCGGCGAGGGCATCGAGAAGGAAGAGACCGATTTCGCGGCGGAAGTCGCGGCAGCGGTCAAGAAGTAACTATTCGTTTGAAAGGCTTTTTCGGCCGGGTATCCGCGAGGATGCCCGGCCGATTTCTTGCGCGGTGTCGATGAAGGCGCGGAGCTTCGGGGCCATTGCGGCGCGGCGCGGGAAATAGAGGAACAGTCCCGGTTCCTCGATCGATGCCTCGCCAAGGACTTCGACCAGCCGGCCTGCCTCGATGTCGGGCTTGACAAGCGGCTCGAACAGATAGGCGAGGCCGATGCCGGCAAGCGCCATTTCCCTTGCCGACAGCGGATCGCTGACGACCACGCTGCCGCGTGTCTCGACGCTGATATCCTTGCCCTGATCGGACAGATCCCAGCGATAGAGCGCACGTGATCGCAACAGCCGATAGCCGATGCAGTTGTGCGCGGCGAGATCGGCCAACGCCCATGGCCGCCCGCGCCGGCCGACATAGGCCGGCGAGGCAACGATGATGCTGCGGAAAGGCCCTGTCAGTCGCACCGTCACCATATCCTCGGCGATCATCTCGCCCAGCCGGATGCCGGCGTCGAAACCCTCGCCGACGATATCGCTCAGACGTTCGTCGGTGACGATCTCCACCGTCACGTCAGGGTAACATCCCGCCATCGCCGTCAGGATGGGCATGAGCGCCAGAGGCAGCGCCAAACGCGGCGCGTTGATCCTGAGCAGTCCGCTTGCCCGGCCTTTGACAGAGCGGATACGTTCGATCCGGTCGGCAATGTCTTCCAGCGCCGGCTCCGCCGCAGCGACAAGCGCGGTGCCAGCCTCGGTCAGCGAGACGCTGCGCGTGGTGCGGGCAAACAACGGCTGGCCAATTCGCTCCTCTACCAGCCGAACCGCATGGCTGACTGTTGACGGGCTCATGCCGAGCTCGGCGGCTGCCGGCGCGAAGCCGCCACGCCGCGCGACGGCAACGATTATAGGTAGGTGGCTAAGCAGATCGCGGTCCATTCATGCATGATATCGCATAGTCCATTCGGATAATGCAATCTTATCGATGGGGAAAGGAGGGTGCATCTTTGGCTGCATCACACGGCAATCGCCGAGCAGCCAAGGAGACGTCTAATGACCGACCTCGATTCCGAACGAATCCGTAATCTCGAGACCGTGCGTAAATTCTTTGATCTGATGCACCGCAAGGACATTGAGGCATGGGGCGACCTTTGGGCTGAAGATGGCCGTATACTTGTCTTCTACCCGCCGGCAGGATTTGGAAACAGCATCGATGGTAAGGCCGCGATCCTGGCGGCCTTCCGAGGCCTCTTCGTAATTTCGAATCCTTCGATTCGCAGCTGACAGCCATCTATCCGGCAGCGGATTCGGACGCGATCGTCGGTGAGTACAAGAACCGCGCGGTGCTGATCGGCGGCACTGAATACACCAACAGCAATATCGCAATTTTCCACTTCAAGAGCGGTCTGATCAGCGCCTACCACGATTATTTCGATCCGCGCCGCTTCCAGGTGGTGGTCGATGCGCTGGCCAAGGCCTGACTGCGTATCCCAGGCAAGACCTCAATCCCGCTTTTCAAACTTCAGGAGAAAATCCATGACCATGTCCTACTACACGCTCGGCAACAGCGGGCTGCGTGTCACCCGCCTGGCGCTCGGCACCATGACGTTCGGCACGGAATGGGGCTGGGGCGCGGAGAAGGAAACCGCGCGCGCCTTGGTTGATGCCTATGTCGAAGCCGGTGGCAATTTCTTCGATACCGCCGATCTCTATACCGGTGGCACGGCCGAAACCTGGCTCGGCGAATTCATCGCCGAGCGTGGGCTGCGCGACAAGGCGGTGATCAGTACCAAATTCACCTACAACGCCGAACCGGGCAACCCGAACGCCGGGGGCAACGGCCGCAAGAACATCCTGCGGGCGATAGACGGTTCGCTGAAGCGGCTCGGCACCGACTACATCGACCTCTACATCCTCCATACCTGGGACAGGCTGACGCCGCCGGAGGAGGTGATGCGGACGCTGGACGATCTGGTGCGCGCCGGAAAGATCCGGCATGTCGGTCTGTCCGACGTGCCGGCCTGGTACGCAAGCCGGGCGCAGGCCGTCGCCGAGCATCGCGGCTATGAACCGGTTTCGGCGCTTCAGCTCGAATATTCGCTGGCCGAGCGCAACATCGAGCACGAGTTCGTGCCGTTCGGCACGCGCTATGGCGCCGGAATCATGGTCTGGAGTCCATTGGCCAGCGGCCTGCTCAGCGGAAAATACCGTTTCGATACAATCGTCGAGGATGGTGGCCGGCTGGAGACAATGCGTGGTTCGACCAATCCCGGTTTCCAGAAATTCACCGACCGCAACTGGCAAATCGTCGCCGAACTGGAGAGGGTTGCCGGCCAGCTTGGCCGCAGCATGGCCCAGGTCGCCCTGAACTGGACGGCGAACAGGCCAGGCATTGCGTCCGTCATCGTCGGCGCCACCAGGCTTGACCAGCTCAAGGACAATCTCGGCGCGCTTGATTTCGACATTCCCGAAGATCTTCGGGCACGGCTCGATGCGGTGAGCCGGCCGGTCACGCCCTTTCCGTATTCGTTCTTCGGCCCTGAAATACAAGGCGGCCTGACCGGTGGGCAGGCGGTTGGCGGTAAGCCGGCAAGCTATCTGCCGGATCTGCTCATGCGAGGCACTTTTGCCGGCGTGAGCTGACGGCTATCCCGGTCCACGATCTCAACTTTCCGGCTCGGGCGCCGCGTGACATCGCGGTGCCCTTCGTGTATCGGAACGCCCAGTGTTTCGGGGCGCACCGAAACGCGTCACACGCACGATGACGAGGACCAGATGACGGTGAAGCCCCTCTACCGACGTGTCTTGCTGAAAGCGTCGGGCGAAGCGTTGATGGGCGAGCAGCATTTCGGCATCGACGTATCGGTGGTCGACCGCATCGCCGCCGACATCGCCGAGGCCCGCGCATTGGGCATCGAAGTCGGTGTCGTCATAGGCGGCGGCAACATCTTCCGTGGCGTCGCGGTTGCGTCAAAAGGCGGAGACCGCGTCACCGGCGACCATATGGGCATGCTTGCCACGGTTATCAATTCGCTGGCGCTGCGCACCTCGCTCAACAAGATCGGCGTCGACGCCGTGGTGCTGTCGGCGATCGCCATGCCCGAGCTTTGCGAAAGTTTTTCGCAGCGTCAGGCGACCGCCTACATGAACCAGGGCAAGGTCGTCATCTTCGCCGGCGGCACCGGCAATCCGTTCTTCACCACCGATTCGGCTGCAGCCCTTCGCGCCGCCGAGATCGGCGCCGATGCTCTGTTCAAGGGCACCCAGGTCGATGGTGTCTATTCGGCTGATCCCAAGAAGGACCCGCATGCGACACGTTTCGAGCGGATCAGCCATGACGAAGTCATCAAACGCGGGCTTTCGATCATGGATACGGCGGCGATTGCACTTGCGCGCGAAAACAACATTCCGATAATCGTCTATTCGATCCACGAGAAGGGTGGCTTCGGCGATATCCTGAGGGGCGGTGGCCGTTGCACGGTTGTCGCAGACGATTGACCGGACCATGAACCCGAAAGGGACCGGTTGCGGATGAGGCTCGAACAGGGCCTAAGCAGTGAACCCGGGTTAACGGGTCGAGGAGACGATGATGAGTGGCGAGTACGACGATCTCAAACGGCGCATGGACGGGGCGATCGCCGCGTTCAAGCATGATCTGGCTTCGCTGCGCACCGGCCGCGCGTCGAGCAACCTGCTCGATGCCGTCCAGGTGCAGGCCTATGGCACCACCATGCCGATCAACCAGGTGGCAACAGTGTCGGTGCCGGAACCGCGCATGATTTCGGTTTCGGTCTGGGACAAGTCGATGGTCAGCGCAGTCGACCGCGCCATCCGTGAAGCCAATCTCGGCTTCAATCCTATCGTCGACGGTACCAATCTCAGGATTCCGCTGCCCGAGCTCAACGAACAGCGCCGCAAGGAGCTGGTCAAGATCTCGCACGGTTATGCCGAGAATGCCCGCGTCGCCGCACGCCACGTTCGCCGGGACGGCATGGACTTTCTGAAAAAGGCGGAAAAGGACGGCGACATCAGTGAGGACGACCACCGCAAACGGGCCGACCAGGTTCAGAAACTGACCGACGAGACAATCAGCACCATCGACCACCTGCTTTCCGACAAGGAAGCGGAAATCATGCAGGTCTAGGGTCTGGCCACGCCTGGCCCGGAAGCGAGAATATGGCAACGCCCGCGCATGTCGCGATCATCATGGACGGAAACGGACGCTGGGCCAAGGCGCGCGGCTTGCCGCGGCTGGCCGGTCACCGCGCCGGCGTCGAGGCGCTGCGCAAGACAGTGCGCGCCGCCCCCGGCCTCGGCATCTCCTTCCTGACCGTCTACGCTTTTTCGTCGGAAAACTGGTCACGGCCGAAATCCGAAGTCAGCGACCTCATGGGCCTGCTTAAGCTTTTCATCCGACGTGACCTCGCCGAGCTGCACCAGAGTGGGGTGCGGATCAGGGTCATCGGTGACAGGGCAGGGCTGCAGCCCGACATAAGGGGGCTGCTCGAGGAAGCCGAAACGCTCACTCTCGGCAACGAGGCGCTGACACTGGTCATTGCCTTCAATTACGGCGGGCGCGACGAGATCGTGCGCACCGCGCGCAAGCTCGCAGCGGCGGTGGCGCGCGGTGAGATCGAGAGCGAGGCGATCACGGCCGATTCCTTTGCCAGCTCGCTCGATACAGAGGGCATTCCGGACCCGGAATTGGTCATCCGCACCAGCGGCGAGCTTCGGCTGTCCAACTTCCTGTTATGGCAGGCCGCCTATAGCGAACTCGTTTTCCTGCCTTGCTACTGGCCCGACTTCAGTCGCGAGCACCTGTCCGATGCACTGCGCGATTTCGCCGGCCGCGAGCGCCGCTTCGGCGGACTTGCCGCCCAAGATGTCGCCTCAGGCTGAGGAATGAGCAACCTCCAACTCCGGGTCATTTCGGCCGTCGTGCTTGCCATCGTCACGCTTGCCCTGACCTGGCTCGGCGGACTGTCCTTCCGGTTGCTTTGCGCCGCCATGGCGGCGGTGATCTTCTACGAGTGGACGCGGATGAGCCGCCCCGTTGCCCCGGCAGGTGCTGGTGCTACGGCAGGTCTCGGCTTTCTGCCCGAGGCGCTGATCGTGGTCTTTATTGGTGCCCTCGTCGCCGGCCTGCCTGCGTCTTTGCTGCTGCCGCTCGTCGCGGCTCTGGTTGCTGTCACTGCCGTCGCTTCTTCCATGCGCAGGGCAGGACCGTGGGAAGCATCCGGCCTTGCCTATGCGGCCGTGTCCGGCTTGTCGCTGGCCTTCTTGCGTGACGGCGACCATTCAGGGCTGCTGGCCATTCTGTTCCTATTCGCCGTGGTTTGGGCGACCGATATCTTTGCCTATTTCGTCGGCCGCTCCATCGGTGGTCCAAGGCTGGCGCCGTCGATCTCGCCGGGCAAGACGCGGAGCGGGGCGCTCGGTGGGGTGGTCGGCGGCGTCGTGGCCGGGCTGCTTCTGGCCGCCGTAGCCGGAACGGGCAACCTCGTCGTGCTTGGCGTGGTCGCACTGGTGCTTTCGATTGTCGCGCAGGCCGGCGACCTGTTCGAATCATGGGTCAAGCGACGCCACGGCCGTAAAGATTCCGGCACGCTGATACCCGGCCATGGCGGCATCATGGATCGGGTAGATGGGCTTGTCGCGGCGGCTTTCGCCCTATACGTCATCGGCTGGATTTCCGCGACCGCCGACCATCCGGCACAGGGGCTGTTTCCGGTTTGAACGGCATCGTCGGTGGGCCGGCGCGGGGCTGCGTCATGGATTCGCCTGGATTGATGTCACAGTCGCGGCGTGATCTGTGCCGTGGATGAATTTGAGGGCATGAATTGAACGAGATTTTTCACGCGGTTTTCAGCACAGAGGGCTTTGTCCTCGGCACGCTGGTGCCTTTCCTGTTCGTGCTGACCGTGGTCGTTTTTGTCCACGAAATGGGCCATTACCTCGTCGGGCGTTGGTGCGGTATCGGCGCAAAAGCCTTTTCGATCGGTTTCGGCCCAGAGATCATCGGCTTCAACGATAGCCGCGGCACGCGCTGGAAGCTTTGCGCCATACCGCTCGGCGGCTACGTCAAGTTCGTCGGCGACATGAACGCGACGTCGAGCCAGCCCAGCTCGGAGGAGATCGAGGCGCTGAGCGACGAAGAACGCAAGGTTGCCTTCCACACGCAGCCGATCTGGAAGCGGGCGGCGACCGTCGTGGCGGGGCCGCTGTTCAACTTCCTGCTGACGATCGCCGTCTTTGCCGTGCTGTTTTCCGTCCATGGCCGGCCCGTGCTGGAGCCGATGGTGGCTGAGGTCACCGTCGGCAGTCCGGCCGCCGCGGCCGGCATCATGCCCGGCGACCGATTCGTCAGCGTCGACGGCAGCAAGGTCGAGACCTTTGCCGACGTCCAGCGTCTGGTCTCTGGCCGCGCCGGCGACAGCATCACCTTCGTCATGTTACGCGCCGGCAAGGAAATCACCGTCACGGCGACGCCGCGCTTGATGGAACAACAAGACGCACTGGGCAACAAGGTCCAGGTGGCCGTGATCGGCGTCGTCAACAACAAGGAACTCGGCCAGCCACGGCTGATCACCTATAGTCCGGCCGGGGCGGTCGGGGCAGCGGTCCAGGAAACCGGACACGTCATCCAGCGTACCGGCCAGTTCCTGCAACGTTTCGTTGTCGGTCGCGAGGACAAGTGCCAGCTGGGCGGCCCCATCAAGATCGCCAAGATGTCGGGTCAGGCGGCAAAGCTCGGCTTTGAATGGCTCGTGCAGCTTGTTGCATTCCTGTCAGTCGGGATAGGGATTCTCAACCTTTTGCCGATTCCCCCCCTCGACGGAGGGCATCTTCTGTTCTACGGCGTGGAGGCTGTCATCCGGCGGCCGGTGTCCGAACGCATGATGGAAATGGCTTACCGAAGCGGCCTCATATTGGTGCTCGGGTTCATGGGCTTTGTTTTCTGGAACGATCTGTTTGGGTGCTGAAATCATGAAGGAATTTGGCTTCGGCACGAGCAATGTTGAGACGCCGTTTACCATGCGTGGGGATATGCGTGACGCGAAAGCCACGCCTCAGGGTTAAGTAAATACAAATTAACCAGAAGCCTTGCGTGTAGGGAAAATCCGGTTAATACGGTAGGGGAAATTACCGCACGTCCGGTTTTCTCGCCGTGGGGACTTCGAGAAAAGGTACAAAAGCCCGATGAAGGCAGCATCCAAGTTTCTGAGCGCCGCGTCCGCGGTGGCTATGTCCGCCGCTCTGGTTGTACCAGGCGCGCTCGCAGTGCAGTTCGTTGCCACATCGGCCGCCGAGGCGGCTGTCGTCTCCAGAGTCGAAGTCACCGGCAATCAGCGTGTCGACGCGGACACCATCCGCAATTACGTGGCGATCAAGCCCGGCAAGGCGTTTTCCAGTTCGGATATCGACGATGCGGTCAAGGCGCTGTTTGGCACCGGGCTGTTTTCGGATGTGCAGATCAACCAGGTCGGATCGACGCTGGTCATCAAGGTGTCCGAATACCAGGTCGTCAACCAGGTGCTGTTCCAGGGCAACAAGAAGCTCAAGGACAACGCGCTTGAGGCCGCGGTGCAATTGAAGCCGCGCGGCACCTTCTCGCAACAGCAGCTCGATGCCGATGTCGAGGCGGTCAAGGCCGCATACCGGCGTATCGGCCGCGACGATGCCGCCGTGACCACCCAGATCATGGATCTCGGCGACAACCGGGTAAACGTGGTCTTCAACATCAACGAAGGCGGCCGCACCCAGATCGCAGCGATCAATTTCGTCGGCAACAGCGCCTATTCGAGCCGCCGTCTGTCGGACATCATCTCCACCAAGCGTTCGTCCTTCCTGTCGTTCGTGCTGCGCGACGATGTTTATGACGAGGACAAGCTGCGCGCCGACCAGGAGCTGCTGCGCCGCTTCTATTATAATCACGGCTATGCCGACTTCCAGGTCGTCTCGGCTGTCGGCGAACTCGACGACACAACCAACAAATACACCGTCACCATCACGGTGCAGGAGGGCGAGCGTTATACGTTCGGGGATGTCAGCGTCGAAAGCACGATCCCCGAGGTCGACGCCAAGTCGCTTGAATCGGTGGTCGAGACCCACAAGGGCGATGTCTACAACGCCAAGAACGTCGAGGACACGATCATCGCCTTGACCGAAAAGGTCGCTGGATCCGGCTATGCCTTCGCCCAGGTGACGCCGCGCGGCGACCGCAACTTCGAGAACCACACGATCTCGGTCGTCTATACGGTCGATCAGGGGACCAAGGCCTATATCGAGCGCATCGAGATTCGCGGCAACGATCGGACGCGCGACTACGTCATTCGCCGCGAGTTCGATGTCAGCGAAGGCGATGCTTTCAATCAGGTGCTCATCCAGCGCGCGAAGAGGCGGCTGGAAGCGCTCGATTATTTTGAAAAAGTCGAAATTTCCACCGTTCCGGGTTCTGAGCCGGACCAGGTTGTGCTGGTGGTCGATGTGGTCGAGAAATCGACCGGTGAGTTCACGGTCGGCGCCGGTTATTCGAGCGGCGGTGAAACGTCAGGTCCGTCCGTCGAAGGTTCCGTCAGTGAGCGCAACTTCCTCGGTCGCGGCCAATTCATCAAGGTGGCGGCGGGCGGTGGCAAGAACTCGCGCGACTACAGCTTCTCTTTCACCGAACCCTATTTCCTCGGCCGCCGGATCGCGGCCGGCTTCGACATCTACAAGCAGAGCCGAAACTACGACCATTACGACAGCGACACGACAGGCGCGACCGTCCGCTTCGGTCTGCCGATCACCGACAACATCTCAACGCAGCTGGCTTATAATATTGCGCAAGAGAAGTACGAGTTCGACGAGGGCTGCGTTCCCGTTATCAATGGTGGCACCTGCGACGTCTCCCAGGCGATCGTAAACGGCGTTGAAGAGAGCCCATGGCTCAAGTCCTCGGTCAGCCTCGGCCTGATCTACAATACCATCGACGACATGAAGAACCCGCATGACGGTATTTATGCCAATGTCGGCACCGAAGTGGCCGGCGTCGGCGGCGATGCCAAGTTCATCAAGGTCACGGCGCGCGGCAGCATTTATCAGACGTTGTCCGAACAATTGGACCTGGTGGGCCTCGTTTCGGGCGGCGCTGGCCATGTCCAGGGATATGGCAACGGCGATCTGCGCGTCTTCGACCATTTCCAGAGCAGCGACCGTATGATCCGCGGTTTCGAATATGGCGGCATCGGCCCGGTTGCTTCGGACAACAGCAATGACCATCTCGGCGGCACTACCTACTTCAATGCCTCGGCGGAAGCTCAGTTCCCGCTGCCGGTCATCCCCGAAAGCTTCGGTTTGCGTGGCGCTGTGTTCGCCGATGCGGCAACGCTCTACGGCAGCAAAATCGCAAGTGGCCTTGTCAATTCTTCGACAACCGGCATGGAATGGCGCGCTTCCGTCGGTGTCGGTTTGATGTGGGCATCGCCTTTCGGCCCGATCCGCATCGACTATGCGATCCCGGTCAAGAAAGAAAAGACCGACGACGTGCAGGAATTCAACTTCGGCATATCGACCCGCTTCTGATGTAGCGGGCAATGATGCTTCCGGCTCGTTTGGATCCGGATGGCAGTGATCCGACACTACAGCGCAGCGCGTCCTATCGGACGCGCAAAGGACGTTGTAGCACTTTGATTTGCGCATGATCCTTTCCGAGGGTCGATTTCCGATTTTCGGGGTCATGCGCTAGCTGGATATTGCTTCTGGAATGACCGATCCGGTGTTCTTCGCGCCCTCACGCCGGTATACGGCCGGCGAAGTCGCGAATCTGACCGGTTCGACGCTTGTTGATTCCGGTCTCTCCGATGTATCGATCGAGGCTCTGGCACCCGCCAACGAAGGCGGCGAGAACGCCCTTGTCTTCGTCGATGGCAGGCGCAATTTCGCCCTGATGCAGTCACTGCGGGCGGCGGCGGTTCTCTGCCCTGCCGAATTTGCCGGCAAGGCGCCGGCGGGCATCGCGGTGCTGGTGCATCCGCGCCCGCAGCAGGCCTTCGCAATGGTCGGGCGTCTGCTTTTTCCGGCGGCTGCAACGCCTGGACCGATGACCGGCGAAACCGGTATCTCGCCGCACGCCCATATCGATGCGACCGCCCATGTCGAGGCCGGTGCGATCATCGAAGCGGGTGCGATCATCGGACCTCGCGCTGCCATCGGCAGCGGGACCGTCATTGCCCCGCATGCGGTCGTCGGTCCGTCCTCGCAGATTGGCCGCGACGGCTATGTCGGTCCAGGTGCCAGCGTGCAATATGCGTTGATTGGCAATCGCGTCATCATCCATGGCGGTGCCAGGATCGGCCAGGATGGCTTCGGTTTCGTGGCCGGCTCCAAGGGTCCGGAGCGGGTTCCGCAGATTGGCCGCGTCATCATCCAGGACGACGTCGAGATCGGGTCGAATACGACCGTCGATCGCGGCGCCATGTCCGACACGATCATCGGCCAGGGCACCAAGATCGACAATCTGGTGCAGATCGCGCACAACGTTCGCATCGGCCGCAATTGCATAATAGCCGGGCTTTCGGGTATTTCCGGTTCCGTGACGGTAGGCGACAACGTCACCATGGGTGGCGGTGTCGGCCTTGCGGATCATTTGACCATCGGGTCCGGGGCCAAGCTTGCGGCAAGAAGCGGGTTTATGAGCAATGTGCCTGCCGGTGAGATTTGGGGAGGATATCCGGCGCAGCCGATGGCGGAAGCCATGCGCGAGATAGCGGCCTTGCGCAGACTTGCACGGACGCGCAAACAGGGTGAGGGGGGAAATGGCTGACATCGCAGCGGCGACGCTCGAAGCGGTTGACATAATGCGGCTGATGAAGCTCCTGCCGCACCGCTATCCGTTCTTGATGATCGACCGTATTGTCGACATAGATGGCGACGAATCCGCCATCGGCATCAAGAACGTCACCATAAACGAGCCGCATTTCCAAGGTCATTTCCCCGACCAGCCGGTCATGCCCGGCGTGCTGATCATCGAGGCGATGGCGCAGACGGCCGGCGCCATCTGCATCCGCAGCCTTGGTACGGAAAAGCCGTCGCTGGTTTATTTCCTGACCATCGACAATGCCAAGTTCCGCAAGCCGGTCGTTCCAGGCGACCAGCTGAAAATTCATGTGAAGAAAATCAAGAAACGCGGCAATCTTCTCAAATTCGCTTGCGAGGCCCTCGTCGATGGCGCCAAGGCGGCGGAAGCCGAGATCTCGGCGATGATGGTCGCAAGCGGCTGACAAACGAATGCTAATGAAAATCCAGACAGTCATCCATCCATCGTCGGTCATCGAGGCAGGCGCCCAAATCGGCGAAGGCGCCCGCATCGGGCCCTTCTGTCACGTCGGCCCCGACGCCGTGATCGGCGACCGCGTCGAACTGGTCAGCCATGTCTCGGTGATTGGCGCGACCACCATCGGTGCATCGACCAAGGTCTATCCGATGGCGATACTGGGCGGGCCGCCGCAGAACACCAAGCACAAGGGCGGCCGTACCACGCTAGTGATCGGCGAGAACTGCACGATCCGCGAAGGTGTCACCATGCATGTCGGCACCGATTCCAGCCGCGGCGAGACGACGATCGGCGACAACGGCAATTTCCTTGCCTATGCCCATATTGCCCATGACTGCGTGGTCGGCAAGAACGCCACCTTCGCCAATCAAGCGACGTTAGGCGGGCATTGCGAAGTCGGTGACAATGTCTACATCGGCGGCCTTACCGCGGTTCATCAGTTTGTCCGCATCGGCGATAACGCCTTTCTCGGCGGTTGCTCGGCGATCGTCGGCGACGTCATTCCTTACGCCATCGCCGTTGGCAACCGTGCCAGCCTTCGCGGCCTCAACATCATTGGCCTGAAGCGCGCCGGCCTGCCGCGTTCGGAGATCCACTTGCTGCGCAAAGCCTACAAGACGATCTTCGATCGCTCCCGGACCGTCGGCGAGAACATCGAATTCGCCAAGGCGGAATTCGCCTCGTCGCCGACTGCCATGAAGATCGTCGACTTCATCGCCGGTCGCGGCAAGCGGCACTACGCCGTGCCGTCGCTCAAGGGTAGCGACGGCGACGATACCGATGATGAAGACTGAGGGCAGATGACGAAGATTGAGGCTGCCGGAAAGGGCCTTGATCTCGCGCCAGATGCCAAGGTCGGCATCATCGCCGGCGGCGGCAGTCTCCCGGTCGAAATTGCCCGAGCGCTCGCCCGGCAAGGCAAATTGCCCTTCGTCGTGATGGCGGCCGGCGAGGTCGATCGCATAGCCGATTTCGAGCCCTATGAGCAGGCAACCTTGAGGCTGGAAGACGTCGGGTCGCTGCTGCCGATCCTTAAGCGGCATCACGTTACGCATCTCGTAACCGCGGGTCATATCACGCGCCGCCCCAGGCTGAGCGCCATGCGCCTCAATTTGGGCCTGCTCGCGTGGCTACCCAGCCTCTTCGTCGGTGTAACCCGGGGGGACGATACGGTTCTGAAACTGTTCGTGCGCAGGATCGAGCGCAGCGGCATCAAGGTCGTCGGCGCTGACGAGATCGTGCCGGAGCTGGTCGCCGCCGAAGGCCTGCTGACCAAGGCGGCGCCACGCAGATCCGACTGGCGCGACATCGAGGCGGCGCACGCGGCGGCAAAAGCCATCGGCGCGCTGGATATCGGCCAAGCGGCTGTTGCGGTCGGCGGCCGCGCCATTGCGTTGGAAGGCGTCGAAGGCACCGACGGGCTGCTCGAGCGGACAAGGGAGTTGCGCGGGCACGGCAGGCTGGCCGGCGGGAGCCGCGGTGTTCTGGTCAAATGCGCCAAGCCCGGTCAGGAACTGCGTGCCGATCTGCCCTCCATCGGCCCGCTGACCGTCGAGGCGGCGCATGCCGCCGGACTGGCCGGCATTGCCGTCGAAGCCGGTCGCTCGCTGGTGCTCGAAGGTCCCGCCACCATCGGACGTGCCAATGCGCTCGGCCTGTTCGTGATTGGCCTGCCTGCGGAGCCGGCGCATGGCGAATGAGCGGCCGTTGAAGATAGCCGTCGTCGCCGGCGAGGAGTCCGGCGACCTACTTGGCGCCGACCTTGTGCAGGCGCTCAAGCGCATGACCGGGCGCGAAGTTCGGCTTGTCGGCATCGGCGGCCGCCATTTGCAGGCGCTCGGCCTGGCGCCATTGTTCGACGGCAGCGAGATCGCACTGATGGGGCTTAGCGCCATCCTGCGCGACCTGCCGCGCCTGATGCGGCGGATCGGCCAGACGGCAAACGCGATTGCCGGTGAAAAGCCCGATTGCCTTATCACCATCGACAGTCCGGATTTCTCGCTGCGCGTCGCCAAGAAGGTGCGTGCCGCCGATCCGACTATCCCGATCGTCCACTATGTCTGCCCGAGCGTGTGGGCGTGGCGGCCGGGCAGGGCGGCGGCGATGAAGCCATATGTCGATCACATTCTTTGCATCCTGCCGTTCGAGGTGAAGGAACTCGCTCGCCTGGGCGGGCCGCCCGGCACCTATGTCGGGCATCGCCTTGCACACGATCCGGGCATAATCAGTGCCGCCAGGGCGCAGGCGCAGCCGCGTGACCTGTCCGCAGATCACGTCAAAACGTTGCTTGTACTGCCTGGTTCGCGTCGTGGTGAGGTGCGACGCATGGTCGGGCCGTTCGGCGAGACGGTGTCGATCCTGCGGGCGCGCGGGCACCGCTTGCGCCTGCTGTTGCCGACGGTGCCGCACGTCGCCGACCTGGTCAGGACCTCGGTCGCGAGCTGGGACGAGAAGCCGGAGATCATACTCGATGCCGAACGCAAATGGCAGGCCTTCGGCAAGGCCGATGCGGCGCTGATCGCATCGGGGACAGTATCGCTGGAACTGGCACTGGCGAGTGTGCCGATGATCTCCTGCTACCGGCTCGATCCGGTCATGCGCATGGCGCAGCCGCTGATCAAAGTATGGAGCGCAGCCTTGCCCAATCTCATTGCCGACCGGCCGGTTGTGCCGGAACACTACAATCAATATGTGCGGCCGCATTATCTGGCGCGGCAGTTGGAAGCGCTGTTCTCCGATACCGCCTACCGCACCTGGCAGAAGGACGGTTTTGCCGAAATCGCCAGGCGTATGGCAACCGACGAGCCGTCAGGCGAGATAGCCGCGGGTGTGGTGATGGGGATGGTGAGGAAGTGAGTGAATTGTGAATAGTGAATTGTGAATAGTGGTTTCTATGGACAGGGAGCGACGCTTCGCTACTCCCATTCACCATTCACCATTCACCATTCACCATTCACCACCTTCACCGCTTCGCGATTGGCACGTAGTCCCGTTCCGGCGCGCCGGTATAGAGCTGGCGCGGGCGACCGATCTTCTGGTGCGGGTCCTCGATCATCTCCTTCCACTGCGCGATCCAGCCGACGGTGCGGGCGACCGCGAACAGCACGGTGAACATGGTGGTGGGAAAGCCCAGCGCCTTCAGCGTGATGCCGGAATAGAAATCGACGTTCGGATAGAGCTTCTTCTCGATGAAATAGGAATCGGTCAGTGCGATCCTTTCCAGCTCCATGGCGATGTCGAGCAGTGGATCGTCCTTGATGCCGAGCTCGCCCAGGACCTCGTGCGCGGTCTTCTGCATGATCTTGGCGCGCGGATCGTAATTCTTGTAAACGCGGTGGCCAAATCCCATCAATCGGAACGGATCGTTCTTATCCTTGGCGCGCGCAATGAATTCCGGGATGTGATCGACATGACCGATCTCGCCCAGCATGTTCAGGGCTGCCTCGTTGGCGCCGCCATGTGCGGGACCCCACAGGCAGGCGATGCCGGCAGCGATACAGGCAAAAGGATTGGCGCCCGACGAGCCGGCCAGGCGGACGGTCGAAGTCGAGGCGTTCTGTTCGTGATCGGCGTGCAGGATGAAGATGCGCTCCATCGCGCGGGCCAGCACCGGATTGATCTTGTATTCCTCGCAAGGCACGGCGAAGCACATATGCAGGAAATTGGCTGCGAAATTCAGCTCGTTCTTCGGGTAAATGAATGGCTGGCCGATGTGGTATTTATAGGCCATCGCCGCGATCGTCGGCATCTTGGCGATCAGCCGCATTGACGCGACCATGCGTTGATAGGGGTCCGAGATATCGGTGGAATCGTGATAGAAGGCCGACAGCGCGCCGACCACGCCGCACATCACCGCCATCGGATGCGCATCACGGCGGAAGCCGGTGAAAAAGCGCGACATCTGCTCATGCACCATGGTGTGGCGCGTCACCCGGTAGTCGAAATCGTCCTTCTGCGCCTTGGTCGGGAGTTCACCATAGAGCAAGAGATAGCAGACTTCGAGGAAGTCGCCGTGCTCGGCCAATTGGTCGATCGGGTAGCCGCGGTGCAAAAGAATGCCGGCATCGCCATCGATGAAGGTGATTTCCGATTCGCAGCTCGCCGTCGACGTAAAACCGGGATCGTAGGTAAAGACGCCGGCGGTGTTGTAGAGCGAACCGATGTCGATGACGTCAGGTCCTACCGAACCACTTCGTATCTTGAATTCATGGATTTTGCCGCCGAGTTCCAGTTTGGCCGTCGATGCCTGGGTTTTGCCGCCAAATTCCATTTTTGTCGCAGGTTCGGTCATAGCAAACTCCTTTTTGTTTCCTCAGGCCGGCAAAGGCAAAATATCTGAACCCAACACGTCAAAAACATCGGAATACGCACATTTGCGCCCGCAATTAAATCTGCGCGGCAGATTAGGCCAAGACCCAATGTTGCACTGCGAAACACACCTTTCAATGCCAATCTTCTTGGGCCAGTTTGCTAATCGATTTGATCAGCGATCCGCGCCAGGCTTTCCTCGCGGCCAAGCACGGCCAGCACATCGAAGACACCTGGCGAGGTACTTTTGCCGGTGAGCGCGGCGCGCAAAGGTTGGGCCACGGCGCCGAGTTTATGGCTGGCGGCCTGCGCATAGTCGCGGATCGCGGCTTCGGCTGAGGCGGCAGACCACTCCGAAACCGTGGCTAGTGCCGCATGAGCGCCCCGCAGGATCGCGCGCGCCTCACCGCTGAGCAGCGCCGCCGCCTTCTCGTCGACCGGCAGCGGCCGCTCGACGAAAAGGAATGCAGCCCCTTCAACAAGTTCGACCAGCGTCTTGGCGCGCTCCTTCAGGCCCGGCAAAGCGGCAAGCAGTTGCGCCCTGCGTCTGTCGTCGAGGCGCGCCGCGATTGCCGGGCCGCCTTCAAGATAGGGCAGAGTGGCGATGAAGATGTCGAGCAGCGCCGCGTCGTTCATCCGGCGCATATGCACGCCGTTAAGCGCCTCGAGCTTGGCGAAGTCGAAACGGGCGGCGCCCTTGTTGACGTCGCCAATGTCGAACCATGCAATCATGTCGGCGATCGACATGATCTCATCGTCGCCGTGGCTCCAGCCAAGCCTCGCCAGATAGTTGAGCAGCGCCTCCGGCAGGTAGCCCATGGCGCGATAGGCTTCGACGCCAAGCGCACCGTGCCGCTTCGACAGCTTGGCGCCGTCGGCACCGTGGATCAGCGGGATATGCGACATCGACGGCACCTCCCAGCCCATGGCCTGATAGATTACGGTCTGGCGTGCGGCGTTGGTCAAATGATCGTCGCCGCGGATGATGTGGGTGATGCCCATGTCGTGATCGTCGACGACGACGGCATGCATGTAGGTGGGATTGCCGTCCGAGCGCAGAATAATGAAATCGTCGAGATCCTTGTTGGGAAAGCGCACGTCGCCCTGGACGCGGTCATGCACCACCGTCTCGCCGTCTGTCGGCGCCTTGATGCGGATCGCCCCCTTGGCGCCGGGCGGCGCCTCCGACGGGTCGCGGTCGCGCCAGCGTCCATCATAGCGGGGAGGCAGCCCCTTGGCCCGTGCGCTCTCGCGCATTGCCTCTAGCTCGGCAGGCGTCGCATAACAATAATAGGCCTTGCCCATACGAACGAGTTCCTCGGCCACCTCGCGATGGCGCGGCGCACGCTCGAACTGCGACACCGGCTCGCCGTCCCATGTCAGGCCAAGCCAGGAAAGCCCGTCGAGAATGGCCGCGCTTGCCGCATCGGTGGAGCGCTCGCGGTCGGTGTCCTCGATGCGCAGCAGCATCGTGCCGCCTGTGTGCTTGGCATACAGCCAGTTGAACAGCGCCGTGCGCGCGCCGCCAATGTGCAGATAGCCGGTGGGCGAGGGGGCAAAACGGGTGACGACCTTATCGGGCATGGAACTCTCAGGCGGGCGAAGGAAGTGGGTTTGCGGACTTTCGCGCGTTGCGCGTTCATGTAGCATAGGAGGTCGAGGGCGCAAGGGGCAGACCCGATGGCTGTGCGAGGCCGTGGTGCGGGCGAGGGCGAGGACGTTGGCAGCGGCGTCAGCGAACGCTTGCTGTTTGCCGCACCCCCGCCTGTCCTGCCGGCACCGGCATTGCTACCCGCTCCGCGCTTCGATGCTCCGTCGCTGCCGGCCAGCGACCCAGCAACGGTTCTCGTGCCCGCGGGCGAGCCCATCGTACGCCTGCCTAGGCGTTTCCGCCTCCCGTCACCGTCCCGTATCCGCAACAGCGTAACCTCGGCAGCCGGCCTGGAACTCGACCGCGGCATCGCCTTCCTGCTGGTGCCGGTGTTCCTCGCATGCGGGGTGGTCGTATATTTCGGGCTGTCGGTGGAGCCGGCCTTTCCACAGCCGATCGCAATCGCGCTCCTCGCGGCCCTTTGTGCCGTCGTCTCGCGGTCATGGCCCAGGACGCGCCTGTGCTTCATGGTGGCGCTGCTCTGCGCGCTTGGCGTACTTGCCGCCAAGTTCGAGACATGGCGTGTCGGAACGCATATGCTCGGCTCCGAAATCTCGACGCGGCTGACGGGTCGCGTCGTATCGTACGAGCCCATGGCGAGCGGCCGCATCAGGCTGACAATCGATGTGATCTCAACGGCCAGGCCGACACTGCGCTACATGCCGGAACGGGTCCGCGTTTCGGCGATGAAGATACCGGCTGAGCTGACCGCCGGTTCCGAGATCACCGGCTATGTGCGGCTGCTGCCGCCGACCGGCCCGGTGCGGCCCGACAGCTATGATTTCTCCTTCGACAGCTATTTCGCCGGTATCGGCGGCAGCGGCTTTTTTCTCGGCAATCCGAAAGTCGTGTCGTCGGGCAGCATGCCGCTTGCCGCGCAGCTTTCTTCCGCGATCGAAGACGCGCGCGAATCGATCGCCGACCATATCCGCAGCCGCATCGGCGGTGCCGAGGGCGAGATTGCTGCTGCGCTGATCGTCGGCGTGCGCGCCGGCATTCCCGAGGAGATCAACGAAGCGATGCGGCGCACCGGCATCTACCACATCATCTCCATCTCGGGGCTGCATATGGCGTTGGTCGCCGGCACCATCATGGCGCTGCTGCGGGGTGCCTTTGCGCTGTTTCCCGATTTCTCATCGCGACGGCCGGTCAAGAAATATGCCGCGGCCGCCGCGCTTTTTTCGATTGCGGCCTACCTCGTCTTTTCCGGCATTGTCGTTGCGGCCGAACGCAGCTTCATCATGCTGGCGGTGATGCTTATCGCCGTGCTGTTCGACCGGGCCGCGCTCACCATGCGCAACCTGGCGATCTCGGCCATCGCGGTCATCCTGGTGTCGCCGCACGAGGTGGTCGGTCCGAGTTTCCAGATGTCCTTCGCCGCGACGGCGGCCCTTGTCGGCGCCTATGCAGGCTGGTCCGATTACCGCGCCGGCAGGGCCACCACGCCGCCACCGCGGCGGTCGCCGCTACGCTTTGCCACTCGAAAGGTCCTGTTGGGCATGTGCGGTCTGGCGATGACCTCGATCATTGCAGGGAGCGCCACGGCGCTTTTCGCCATATGGCATTTCCAGCGCGTGGCGCCGCTCAGCCTGTTCGCCAATCTGGCCATCATGCCCATCGTCTCACTGGTCGTCATGCCCTTCGCCGTTCTCAGCGCGCTGGCGATGCCGTTCGGTGCGGATGGCCCTTTCCTCTATGTCATGGGCAAGGGGCTGACGGCGATGATCGCCCTGTCCGGGTGGATCTCGGAGCGCTCGCCGATCGATGCGGTCGGGCTGATTTCGCTGAGATCCGTCCTTCTGGTGACGATCGCCCTCGTCATTGCCAGCATGGCGACGACCTGGTTGCGGCTGGCGGCACTTCCTTTTGCGCTCGCCGGCTTGCTGACGACAACGCAGACACGCATACCCGACGTATTGGTCTCGGAGGACGCGCGGCTGGTCGCGCTGCCGATCGGCAGCGGTGAACTCGCGGTCAACCGGGCACGCCCGAATGAGTTCACCATCGACAACTGGAAACGCGCGCTCACATCAGAGGCCATCGTCGCGCCGGAAACGCCTGGAAAGAACGACCCGCAATTCGACATTGCCGATCCGGCCGACCTACCGCCGGGCATGCCGTTCATTTGCACGGACGGCCTCTGCCTTGCCAGGCATCCATCCGGCGCGATCATCGCGCAAGCCAAGGACCGCGATACTGCGCGGCCAGCCTGCGCCTTTGCCAGCTTGATCGTCATCGACGACGCCACCGCCCATAACCCCTGCTACTACGACCGGCTGGTCCTCGTCGTCACCAAACGGCAACTGGCGCGCGCGGGAAGTGCCGCCGTCTATTTCGATCCACAAGCGGCAACACGCGCCGAGATCCGCTTCGCCGTCGAAAAATCATACCGGCCCTGGCACGTGCAGCGGAAATTTTCACGCGCGGCACGGGGCCTGCCGCCATACCGCAGGGCCGACAACCCCAAAGCCGGCGCCAAGGGCGGAGCTCAGTAGCGGCGGATCAGTCCGACGAGCTTGCCCTGCACCTTGACCCTGTCTGGTCCGAAGATGCGCGTCTCGTAGGCCGGATTGGCGGCTTCCAGGGCGATCGAGGCGCCCTTGCGGCGGAACCGCTTCAGCGTCGCTTCCTCCTCGTCGACCAGTGCCACCACGATCTCACCGGGGCTCGCCGTATCGGCATTGCGGATGATCACCGTGTCGCCGTCGAAAATGCCAGCCTCGATCATCGAATCGCCTTTGACCTCGAGCGCATAATGCTCGCCGCCCATGATCATATCCGGCGGCACCGAAATCGAATGCGTCTGGTGCTGGATGGCATCGATCGGCACACCGGCCGCGATGCGGCCCATTACCGGGATCGAAACGGCGGCGACGACATCGTCGTCATTGCCGGCTGCAGGGACACGCGACGATGTCGGCTTGCCCTGCCGAGGGGCGCCTTGCCCAAGGCTGCCCTGGATGACACTCGGCGAGAACTTGCGTGCCGCATTGAGGCCGGGGGCGATCGAGTCAGGCAGGCGTAGCACCTCCAGCGCACGGGCCCGGTTGGGCAAACGGCGAATGAAGCCGCGCTCCTCCAGCGCCGTAATCAGCCGGTGGATTCCGGATTTGGAAGCCAGATCGAGCGCTTCCTTCATCTCGTCGAATGAAGGCGGGATACCGCTTTCCTTCAACCTTTCGTGGATGAACATAAGCAGTTCGTGTTGTTTGCGTGTCAGCATAGCGACCCCCAACAGAATCAGAAAAACAAACCCAGAACAAACACTATCTGTTCCAGTTGTGTTCCGCAACTGTTTAAAGTTTAATGAATGCGTTAAGGCTCGGGAAACAAACGACGTCCCCTACCGGCGTACCGCATTTTCACCGCCGCGAGCCTCATCGCCTTGATTCTGCTTTCGTTTGCGCCCTTCTGGCCTCCTAGAAGGCGGCACTGGCATCGGCCGTCGGTCGGCAAAAGGCACGGAATTGAACCCGTATCGACTGTGCGGTTTGGTCAATGCACCGTGAACGAAACGAATTCAAAACGCCAACCTCGGGTTAAGTCCCGGTTTCCACCGCCTGGTCAGGCTGCTTCTCGCCGGTGGAGCCTTGCTGCGCGCAACCAGGTAATGGAAGAACAGTCGATGCGTGTCCGGCGTTGCGTTGGATCTTGGGGGAGCAGACAAATCATGACAGGAATTCCCGATCTCGTGGCCATAAAGGCGATGGATGCCGCGGATCCGTTGCGCGCGATGCGCGACCGCTTTGTGTTGCCGCAAGGAGTGATCTATCTCGACGGCAATTCGCTAGGAGCTGCTTCACGTGCCGCTTTCGATGAACTGCACAAGGCCGCGACCGAAGAATGGTCGCATGATCTCATCCGCGCATGGAACACGGCCGGCTGGTTCAACATGCCGCTTGAACTTGGCGACCAGCTCGGGCGCCTGATCGGTGCCGCGGCCGGCCAGACGGTGGTCTGCGACACGACATCGGTCAACATCTACAAGCTGCTGCACGCCGCCATGGCCATGCGACCGGAGCGGCAGGTCATCGTCGCCGAGGGCGATAGTTTTCCGACGGACCTCTACATGGCCGAGGGTGTGGTTTCGACGCGAAAAGATACGCTGCTGCGCCTCTCGGGGGTCGACGCGCCGACCATCGAAGAGCTGATCGACGAACGCACCGCCGTGGTGCTGGTCAACCACGTCAACTATAAGTCGGGCGAACTGCGCGACATGCCGGCGCTGACGCGCAGGGCTCAGGAAGCCGGGGCGATGATCGTCTGGGATCTCTGCCACACCGCCGGCGCGATGCCAGTCGAACTCGACAAGGCAAACGCCGATTTTGCCGTTGGCTGCACCTACAAATATCTGAATGGCGGCCCGGGCGCGCCTGCCTTCATCTATGCGGCTGAGCGGCATCTTTCCGACATCCAGCAGCCGCTCACCGGCTGGTGGGGCCATGCACGGCCCTTCGCCTTCGAGCCAGGCTATGCGGCCGGCACCGGCATCCGCCGGTTTCTGTGCGGCACGCAGCCGGTCCTGTCGATGCGCACGCTGAAGGGCGCGCTCGACATCTGGAACGATGTCGACATGACGGCGGTGCGCAAGAAGAGCATCGCACTGGCGGATCTGTTCATCGAGCTTGTCGAGGCAAAGTGCGGCACTTACGGGCTCACGCTCGAAAGCACGCGCGATGGGGAAAAACGCGGCAGCCAGATTTCATTCATGCATGAGCATGGCTACCAGGTCATGCGCGCGCTGATCGAACGTGGCGTGATCGGCGATTTTCGCGCGCCATCGACCATGCGCTTCGGCTTCACCCCGCTCTATGTCGGCTATGCCGATGTCTGGCAGGCCGTCGAAGTGCTTGAGGACATCCTGCGCACCGGTGCGTGGAAGGAAGCGCGCTTCGCCATCAAGGCGGCTGTCACTTGAGATTGATGCGAGAGCTGGAATCGTGAGGCTGGCGACGACGCGCCGCGCGATGCTCACGGCTACGTTGCAAGGCTATATTGCCAGGGAGGGCGCAGGGTGTTCGAACGTCACATTGCCGATTGGGACAACGCCTATGCCAACGGCGCCAACATAGCCGGCAGCGATCGCTGGCCGGCGGCCTGGATCGAGCCCGCGCGGGTTTTCCGCGACGTGCTTTCGACCGAGGGCAGGGCGCGGCTCGACATGGCCTATGGCGACAACCCACGCAACCGGCTCGATCTTTTCCTGCCGGCCATCAAGCCCAAGGGACTCGTGGTGTTCGTTCATGGCGGCTACTGGATGGCATTCGACAAGAGTTTCTGGTCGCATCTTGCCACTGGCCCTGTTGATCGCGGCTATGCGGTGGCGATGCCGTCCTACACGCTCTGTCCGCAGATACGCATTGGCGGCATCGTCAAGGAAGTCGGCGCGGCGATCGGCAAGGCGGCGGCGATGGTTCCAGGGCCGCTGATGCTGACCGGACACTCGGCCGGCGGCCATCTTGTTAGCCGGATGGTTACGGCGACGACGCCGCTGGCGCCCGAAGTGGTCCGGCGCGTTCGTCACGTGGTGTCGATCTCGGGGGTGCACGATTTGCGCCCGATCATGCGCACCGGCATGAACGAGACGCTGGCGATCGATGAGGCCGAGGCGCAGGCCGAAAGTCCGGTGCTGCTGCGCCCGATGGACAAGGCCCGCCTGACCTGCTGGGCCGGCGGCGGCGAGCGCGCCGAATTCCTGCGTCAGAGCGCGTTGCTGGCCAACATCTGGATCGGCCTGGGTACCGCGACCAGCTCGGTGGTCGAGCCTGACCGGCATCATTTCAACATCATCGACGGTTTGGCCGATCCAGACCATCCGCTGACCCGGACCTTGATTTCGGAGTGAGGCAGGTTCAGCGTAGCATCAGTACGTCGCAGGGGGAGCCCGCCGCCGCGGCAGGAGCGAACGGCGCGCGAACGATCAGCCCGTTGGCATCGGCCAGCATTTTCAGCATCGAGGAGTCCTGGATGCCGAACGGCGTCGCCACGAGCGTACCGGTGTCATCTATGACAACAGCCCGCACATAATCTTGCCTGAGATCGTTGGCCGGCATGGCAGCACCGAGCCGTGCCCGACGTATATCCTGCTGAAAGGCGCGGCCACCGAGCCGCGCCAGCAGCGGCTTCAGGAAGAGCTGAGTGCAGACCAGGCTTGCCACCGGATTGCCGGGCAGGCCGATGCAGCGAATGTCTCCCAGCCGCCCGAACATCAGTGGCTTGCCCGGCCGCATGGCGATCTTCCAGAAATCGAGCGTCATGCCTTGCCCGGTCAGCACGTCATGGACGAAGTCGTGGTCACCGACCGAGGCACCGCCCAGCGTGACGATGACGTTCGCGCCAGCCTTCACGGCCTTTTCAACCAGCGCAGCGATCGCCTCCCTGCGGTCCGGCGCGATGCCAAGGTCGAGCGCGCGCGCACCGACCGACTGTGCGGCAGCGGCGACACCATAGGCGTTGGAGGAGATGATCTGGTCGGGGCCAACATCGCTGCCCGGCGGCAGCAATTCGTCGCCGGTGGCGATGATGGCGACCAGCGGCCGTTTGACCACGCGCACCTCGGGGTGATTGGCCGATGCCGCCAGCGACAAGGCCGCCGGGTCGAGCAGGCGGCCTTTGGGCAGCAGGACATCGCTCTTGGCGAAATCGAGCCCGAGGCGGCGGATGTTGCGCCCCTGCACCGTCGGTTCCGTCACTTCGACGCTGCCGCCACCGAGATCGCGGACGTTCTCCTGGATGACGATAGTGTCGGCGCCTTCGGGAAGCGGCGCGCCGGTAAAGATGCGCACGGCCTGCCGCTGCTGCACCGTTCCGGCAAAGCCGCGTCCGGCCGGCGCCATGCCGACCACCGAAAGCCTTGCCGGTACGGACGCGATATCGGCCGCCCGCACGGCATAGCCGTCCATGGCGGAGGCGTTGAACGGCGGCTGGGTGCGGAGCGCCACAACCGGCTCCACCAGCACGCGGTCGGCGGCATCCAGCAGTGCGACGCGTTCGCCCGGCAGCGCTGCTGCGCCGTCCAGCAGGCGCTCGAGCGCCTCGGCAACTGGGACCAGCGCCATTATCGGCCTGCCTCGGTGGCCCCGTCTCCGGTGATCTTGTAGTCGCCGGATTTGCCGCCGGTCTTTTCAACAAGCCTGATGCCGGAGATGACCATGGCGCGGTCGACCGCCTTGGCCATGTCGTAGATGGTCAGGCAAGCGACCGAGACGGCACTCAGAGCCTCCATCTCAACGCCGGTCTTGCCGGTGACGCGGGTCAATGCTGTCACCTTCAGGCCGGGCAGCGCGGCGTCCGCCTCGATATCGACAGATATCCTGGTCAGCAGCAGCGGATGGCAAAGCGGGATCAGTTCATGCGTCTTCTTGGCCGCCATGATGCCGGCAATGCGCGCGGTGCCCAGCACGTCGCCCTTCTTGGCGTCGCCGGCGAGGATCATGTCCAGCGTCTCGGGCCGCATCGCGACAAAACCTTCTGCGACTGCAGTGCGCACCGTCTCAGCCTTGTCGCCGACATCGACCATGTTGGCTTCGCCCTGCGCGCCAAGATGGGTGAGGGCGGCCGCCATCCTCAAAAGGCCTCTGCCGGCGCCTTGCCCGTCAACAGCAAGCGCGTTGCCGCGGCCACGTCCTGCTGGCGCATCAGGCTCTCGCCGACCAGGAAAGTCGCAATGCCGCTCTGCTCCAGCCGGCGGCAATCGTCGTGCGAAAAGATACCGCTCTCGCTGACCAGATGGCGGTCGGCCGGCACCATCGGTACCAGCCGCTCCGAGGTCTGCAGGCTGGTTTCGAAGGTCCGGAGATTGCGGTTGTTGATTCCGATCAGCCGCGACGACAGCTGCAGCGCGCGTTCCATTTCAGCCTCGTCATGCACTTCGACCAGCGCGTCCATGCCGAGACCGAACGCTGTCGCTTCGAGTTCTCTTGCCAACGCGTCGTCGACGCTGGCCATGATGATCAGGATGGCATCGGCGCCCCATGCCCTGGCCTCGTAGACCTGATAGGGGTCGAACAGGAAATCCTTGCGCAATGCAGGCAGCTCGACGGCAGCGCGCGCAGCGGTGAGGAATTCGGGCGCGCCTTGGAAGGAGGGTGCGTCGGTCAGCACCGAAAGGCAGGCGGCACCGCCCTTCGCATAGGCCCTGGCCAGCGTCGGCGGATCGAAATCGGCGCGGATCAGGCCTTTGGATGGGCTAGCCTTCTTGATTTCGGCAATCAGCGCGAACCTGCCGGATTTGCGCTTTGCTTCAAGGGCAGAAAGAAAGCCGCGCGGCGCGTCGGCATCCGTCGCCCGTGCCTTGATCTCGGCGAGCGGCACGCGCGCCTTGGCCGCCGTGATCTCGTCGCGCTTGTAAGCCTCGATCTTGCGCAGGATGTCGGACATGGTTTTAACCGTTCGAAATCTCGATCAGCCTGTCGAGCACTTTCAGCGAGCGGCCGCTGTCGATGGCCTGCTCCGCCGTTACCATGCCGTCGGCGAGGGTCGTCGCTTTGCCGGCCACCACCAGCCCGGCGCCGGCATTCATCAGCACCGTATCGCGAAAGGCGCCGGCGGCGCCGCCCAGCATGTCGCGCAGTGCCTGGGCGTTGTGGGCGGCGTCGCCGCCGCGCAACTCGTCCTTGGTGTGACGCGTCAGCCCGACTGCTTCCGGGGTCAGCGTAAAGCTGCGGATCTCGCCGCCGGCCAGTTCGGCGACAAGTGTCTCGCCGGTGGTGGTGATCTCGTCATAGCCGTCGCCATGGACGATCCAGGCATGGTCGGCACCAAGTTCCTTCAACGTTTCTGCCACGGGCATGATCCATTCGGGCAGGAACACGCCGACCATCTGCCGTCTGACACTCGCCGGATTGGAAAGCGGGCCCAGCAGGTTGAAGATGGTGCGGGTGCCGAGCTCGACCCGGGTCGGGCCGACATGCTTCATCGCCGGATGATGCGCCGGCGCGAACATGAAGCCGACGCCGGCCTCGTGGATGCAGCGGCCGATCGTTTCCGGAGGGATGTCGATCTTGACGCCCAATGCGATCAGCACATCGGCGGCGCCGGTCAGCGAGGACAGTCCGCGATTGCCGTGCTTGGCGACGGGCACGCCGCTGCCGGCGATGACGAAAGCGGATGCGGTCGAAATGTTGACGCTGTGCGAATTGTCGCCGCCGGTGCCGACAATGTCGATGGCGCCCTCGGGGGCTTCGACACGCAGCATCTTGGCGCGCATGGTGGCGACGGCGCCGGCGATCTCGCTGACGGTCTCACCGCGCACGCGCAATGCCATCAAGAAGCCGCCGATCTGGCCGGGGGTAGCATCGCCCGACATGATAATGTCGAAGGCCTCGCGCGCCTCCTCGAAAGAAAGAGCGCTGCCGGCGGCGACCTTGGCGATGTGGATCTTCAGCGCGCTCATCTGGCCAGGGCTTGGGTTACGGCCGTCTGATCGATGCGGACGTCATATTGCGTCTGCAACTGCGCCACCAACTGGTCGAGCAGGTCGTCGGACATGCCGGATGTGAAGGACTTCTGTGCGTCCTCGGGTACTGAGCTGGCGTCGGCCCCGGCGGGCTCGAATACCTCGGCAACCTTGAACAGGATCTGTCCGTCGCCCGTGGGCGAGGGGATCAGCCCGGTGCCGCCTTCGCCGACGCCGAACATCGCGGCGGCCCCTTCCTTGCCGAAATCGACGTCGTCAGCATCGCGCTTGACGCCGCGCTTGGTCTGCTTTTCGAGCTTGAGCTCACCGGCGATCACCTCGAGCGTGGCGCCGGCCTTGAGACGCTTCTCGAGCTCTTGTGCTTTTGCGGTGAGCCGTTTGGTGGTCTCCGCCGCGGTCCAGTCGGCCACGACCTTCTGGCGGACTTCGTCCAATGTGCGGTCGCGGGCAGGCGTGATCGCGCTCACGTCGTAGAAGACGAAGCCGTTATCGGCGGTGGTGAGGCCTTCATTGTCGGTTCCGGGTTCGGATTCGAACACCGCCTTGATGAGTGCCGGCGATTCCGGTAGGTCTTTGACGATGCTTCCATCCGGCCGTTGGCCGGTGCGGTCGATGGCATCGATGGTGACGACCTTCAGCTTCAATTTGGCGGCTGCCTCGGCGAGCGAACTGCCCGAGGCGCGCGTATCCTCGTAATTGTCGTGCACGTCCAGCAAGATGCGGCTTGCCTCGCCCAGTGCCAGGTCCTTGCGGATCTGCTCGGACACTTCGGCCAGCGGCTTCACCACTTCGGGCTTGATCTCGGTGACGCGCAGCAGAACGGGACCAAAGGCGCCCTGTACGACCGGGCTGACCTCATTGACGTTTAGTTTGAAGGCAGCATCGGCGACCGCCTTGTCGGCGATCTTGTCCTTGGCCAGCGTGCCGAGCAGCGTGTCGGCCGGCGTCTTGCCTTCGGCAGCGACGATCTTGTCGAAGGTCGCGCCGGTCCTGAGCGAATCGAGCGCCGCCTTTGCGGCATCAGGTGTCTTGAACACAAGCTGCTCGATGGTGCGCATCTCCGGCGTGGTGTAGCGCGCCTTGTTCTTATTGTAGTCGTCGCTGACCTGTTGGTCGGTCACCGCGCTCAAATCCATGATGTCTTCCGGTTCGAGCCTGACATAGGAGAACTTACGGTATTCGGGCGCGGCGTAGGTTTTCTTGTTTTCCTCGAAATAGGCCGAAAGCGCGCTGTCGGACGGCGCTTCTATCGGTTCGACCAGCGATTTCGGCAAGGTCAGGTAGTCGATGGTGCGATCTTCGCCGCGATAGAGCGCGACCGCCTTGAAGAATGTATCCGGGGCCTTGAGGCCGTCCGAAACCGCCTCGACGATCTGCTGGCGGACCGCGACCTGGGCGCGGTTCTTCAAATAGTCTTCCGGCCGCATGCCGATCTGCCGAAGCAGGTACTCGAAGGTTCTCCTGTCGAAGCTTCCGGCAGGCCCTTTGAACGCCGGGTCTTCACGCGTCAGTTCGGCGAGCCGGTCCTTGGACAGGCCGAGTCCGAGCTTGCGGGCCTGCTCGTCGAGGACAGCGCCCGACACGAGTTGCGCCAGCACCTGGTTGTCGATGCCGAGCGCCGTCGCTTGCTCACGGCTGATGCGCTGGCCGAATTGCTGCGACATGACGCTGAGCTGGCGATCGTAGGCGAGGCGGTATTCGTTGATCGAGACCTTGGTGCCTCCGGCCGTGATCACGGCATCATGGCCGGCAAGACCGCCCATCAGGCGGCCCGAGATGCCCCAGACGGCGAAGCTCAACACCAACAATGACAGCAGCAGTTTAGCGACCCAGGTCCCCGCCGCGCTTCTCAACATACCAAGCATGTGTACTTCCGATTTTTGCGCATTTCGCATGCGCCGAGTCTGAAACAAGCGCAATAGCGCCCTTCCTGCCCACTGTCGATTGCTTTGTGGCCTGATTTTGATAGTGAGGGCCAGCTGGAAATTGCCCGGAGAAACAAATCCCATGACGCCTGGAATCCGCCCGCTCGTCGCCGGCAACTGGAAAATGAACGGCACTAGCGCCTCGCTCAACGAGCTCAGGATGATCGGCAACGGCTTCATGAGTGGGCTCGACGCCGAGACCGAAGCGGTGGTCTGCGTGCCGGCGACCTTGCTTGCGCACGCCGCCGAGATTCTGTCGCGCACGCCGGTGCGGGCCGGCGGAGAGGATTGCCACACCGAGGAAAGCGGCGCCTATACCGGCTGCATTTCGGCCGAGATGCTGAAGGATGCAGGTGCCAGCCATGTCATCGTCGGCCATTCCGAATGCCGCGCCGATCGCAAGGAGGACGATGCCTTGGTCCAGGCCAAGGCCTCCGCCGCATGGCGCGCCGGGCTGGTGGCCATCATCTGCATTGGTGAGACAAGAGCCGAACGAGAAGCAGGAGCCACGCTCGACGTGCTGTCGCGCCAGGTCGCTGGCTCGGTCCCGCCAAACGCCACGGCCTCCAACACCGTCATTGCCTATGAGCCAATATGGGCGATTGGGACCGGCTTGACCCCGACCGCCGCCGACGTCGCCGAGGCACATGCGCATATCCGCGAAGAACTGGCACGGAAGCTCGGCAATACGGCGGCCAAGATGCGCATTCTCTACGGCGGCTCGGTCAAGCCGTCCAACGCCGTCGAGTTGCTCGGCGTCAGGAATGTCGATGGCGCGCTGGTCGGCGGCGCCAGCCTAAAGGCGGCGGACTTCCTCGGCATCGCGGAAGCCTATCGAAACATTGCTTGATACAAGGGCTGCTTGCTGCATTTGAGCGGACGGCCGGCGCCGAAATCGTTGCAAAGGACGCATTGCTTCCCATATTCCGGCCACGGGCTTGGAAATGCCGTCAAAGCATTGTATTGAGCCGCCTCCAAATCAGCGGCCGCACAAGGCCTTGCCAGGGTAAATTATGGAAACCGTACTGATCGTCGTCCACCTCATGGTCGTGCTCGCGCTTGTCGGCGTGGTGCTGCTGCAGCGCTCCGAAGGCGGCGGCCTCGGCATCGGCGGCGGATCGGGCTTCATGACCGCGCGTGGCGCCGCCAATGCGCTGACGCGGGCGACGGCGATCCTGGCTGCCGCTTTCTTCGTCACTTCGCTGACACTGTCGATCGTTGCGCGCTATGGCGAGAAGCCGATCGACATTCTCGATCGCGTGCCGGCGACCTCGGACGGAGTTGGCAAGGGCGTACTCAACCAATTGCCTGGAACCACGACGCCGACGCCGCCTTCGGGCACCACGGCGCCGACCCCGCCGTCCGGCAATGGCGCGGCAACGCCGCCGCCGGCAACCGCTCCGGCGACGCCGCCAGCGACAAACGGCGCCACCGCGCCGGCCACGCCGCAGGTCCCCAACCAGTAATAGGGCAACTTATGCCGCGATCTGTTGTCGTTTGAACACAGTCGCGGCAAATGCCGCACGATCACGAAGATTCGACTGCGCCTCACGCTTGAGGCGCTTCCGGCTAATCGATTATACGTTGCACGCGGCATTCTCGGCGTCCTTGGGGGGCGCCGGGCGACGCCGTGGGCAACAAGCATTGAACGATCGGATCTTCCCCATGCAGCTTCGCAGCTTCATTTTTGCCGGCCTTTGTGCCGTGCTCAGCCTAGGTGCGCCCGCTTACGCGGCCATGCCGACGGCAAACTCGGCCCACAAAGCCGCAACAACAACCGACGTCGTCAAGGTCGCTGCCAAAAGCGATGCAGCGCAATTGAAGCTTCTCAAGAAGAAGAAAGATCCGACGCCGGACGACCTTGCGCAGATCCGCAAGATCGAAGCCAAGATCGCAGCCGACAAGGAAGCCGCTCGCGCCAAGGCACTCGAAGCCAGGAAGCTGGCGATGCGTGAGGCGGCGAAAGCCAAAGCCGATGCGGAACGGCAGGCGTTCCTTGCCAAGAAGAGCCAGCCGCTCGCAACGGCCAAGGTGGCTGACGCCACGCCGGCCAAGAAGAAGACCGTCAACATCATCGAACCGATTACGCCTATTGCGCCGATCCAGTCGGCCGAGCCGATCCCGGCCGAGGCCATGAACGTTGCGCTGACCGGCAACAATGGCGAGTTGCGCAGCGAACCGGTCGGGCAGAAGCCGCAAAGCGTCGGGCTGTTCGCGGGACTGTTCGGCGGCACATCCTCTTCGTCGATGTCGCTGCTTCCGGAAACACGCGCGCTCGACGCCGCGCTCGAAAGGAAGCAGGCCAAGCGGCAGTTCAAGGTCAAGGCGGAATTCGTGCCGCAGGAGGTCGAATTCACCGGCTACAACCCCGGCACCATCGTCATCGATACCAGCGCCCGTCGTCTCTACCTCGTCGAATCATCGTCAACCGCCCGCCGTTATGCCATCGCGGTCGGCCGGGAAGGCCTGCAGTTCAAGGGTACGGTTGCCGTCGGCGACAAGCAGGAATGGCCGCGCTGGATTCCGACGCTGGATATGCAAAAGCGCGAACCCAAGCACTATGGCCAGTACAAGGACGGCATGCCCGGCGGCGGCGACAATCCGCTCGGTGCGCGCGCCATCTATCTCTACGACGGCAAGAAAGATACCCACCTGCGCATTCACGGCACCATCGCGCCGCAGTCGATCGGAACCAGCGCCTCCAATGGCTGCTTCCGCATGATCAACGAGCACGTCATGGACCTTTACCGCCGGGTGAAAGTAGGCACCAAAGTCGTCATCATCTGACGCTTTGACAGATCGTGCCAAAAGGGCCGGCCTCGCCGGCCCTTTTGTTTTGATACGCCAACGACCAGAGCGCCTTCTTGGGAAAAAGCCTTCGCGGCGGTTTTTTCTCTGGCGGAATCAATTCGGCCGCGTTAAGCGATGACTCCCATGGCGCGATATGTATTCATCACAGGCGGCGTGGTTTCCTCACTTGGAAAAGGCATTGCTGCAGCGGCCCTTGGGGCTCTCTTGCAGGCGCGGGGCTATCGCGCACGCATCAAAAAGCTCGATCCCTATCTCAATGTCGATCCCGGCACGATGTCGCCCTATCAGCACGGCGAAGTCTTCGTGACCGATGACGGGGCCGAGACCGATCTCGATCTTGGCCATTATGAGCGCTTCACCGGCCGCTCGGCCAACCAGCAAGACAACATCACCACCGGCCGGATCTATAAGAACATCATCGAGCGCGAGCGGCGCGGCGACTATCTCGGCGCTACCGTGCAGGTCATTCCGCACGTCACCGACGAGATCAAGAATTTCGTCCTCAACGGCAATGACGACTACGATTTCGTGCTGTGCGAGATCGGCGGCACCGTCGGCGACATCGAAGCGATGCCGTTCCTGGAGGCGATCCGCCAGCTCGGCAACGACCTGCCGCGCAACAACGCCGTCTACGTCCACCTGACCTTGATGCCTTACATTCCGACGGCAGGCGAACTGAAGACCAAGCCGACGCAGCATTCGGTCAAGGAGTTGCGCGGCATCGGCATTGCACCCGACATACTGCTGGTCCGCGCTGACCGGCCGATCCCCAAGGAAGAGCGCAGAAAGCTGTCGCTGTTCTGCAATGTCCGCGAAAGCGCCGTCATCCAGGCGCTCGACGTCCCGCATATCTACGACGTGCCGATGGCCTATCACAATGAAGGGCTGGATTCGGAAGTGCTGGCCGCCTTCGGCATCGATCCGGCGCCGAAGCCGCGCATGGAACGGTGGCAAGCGGTGTCCAACCGCATCCACAATCCGGAAGGCGAAGTGACCATTGCCGTCGTCGGCAAATATACCGGCCTCAAGGACGCCTACAAATCGCTGATCGAGGCGCTGTCGCATGGCGGCCTCGCCAACCGGGTCAAGGTCAAGCTCGACTGGATCGAAAGCGAGATATTCGAGAAGGAAGACCCGGCGCCGTGGCTTGAGAAGGTCCATGGCATTCTCGTCCCCGGCGGTTTTGGCGAGCGCGGCTCGGAGGGCAAGATCCTGGCGGCGAAGTTCGCGCGCGAGCGCAAGGTGCCGTATTTCGGCATCTGCTTCGGCATGCAGATGGCCTGCATCGAGGCGGCGCGTTCGCTGGCCGGCGTCGAGCGCGCATCATCGACCGAGTTCGGTCCAACCGAGGAGCCGGTCGTCGGCTTGATGACCGAATGGCTGAAGGGCAACATGCTGGAAAAGCGCAGGGAAACCGGCGACCTTGGTGGTACCATGCGGCTCGGTGCCTACCAGGCCGACCTCGCCAAGGGATCGAAGATCGCCGAGATCTATGGCGATACCCAGATTTCCGAACGCCATCGCCACCGCTACGAGGTCAATGTCGACTACAAGGAGCGGCTCGAGGATTGCGGCCTGGTGTTTGCCGGCATGTCGCCGGACGGCGTGCTACCGGAAACGGTCGAATATCCCGACCACCCCTGGTTCATCGGCGTGCAGTACCATCCCGAGTTGAAAAGCCGGCCGCTCGATCCGCACCCGCTGTTTGCCAGCTTCATCGAGGCGGCGGTAGAGCAGTCGCGGCTGGTCTAGACTAGCCGCCCATGCAAACTTACGTCGCGCTGCTCTACAGCATTGTCCTGGGCGAGGGGCAGCGGGTCGTCATGTCCGATCTGAAGGCGATGGCCGAAGGCCTGGGTCTGAATAACCCGCGCACGCTGGTAGCGACCGGCAATCTGGTCTTCGAGGCGCAAGAAACAGAACTTGCGGCGTTGGAGCAGCGGCTGGAGGCGGCGTTCGCAAAGACTTTCGGCCGCCACGTCGACATCATCGTGCGCCGCGCCGACGGCTGGCTAAGGCTGGCGGCCGGCAATCCGTTCCCAGCTGAATCGGCTGAGACCGCGGACCAGGTGGCGGTGCGCGTGATGCGAGCGCCCGTTCCCGCCGAGACCGCCGCGGCGCTTGAGACCTATGCCGGCAAGGACGAGAAGCTGCGGATTGTCGGCGGCGACATCTGGATCGTCTTTTCCCGCCAGATGCCGAGTTCGCGGCTGCTTGCGGCGGTGAGCCACAAACGTCTCGGCATCGGCACCTCGCGCAACTGGAATACAGTGCGCCGCCTGGCCAAGATGGTCGCAGAATAAACGGGGCGGCTCGCGCCGCCCCGAGTCTGTTCAGGCCTTGGCTATCCTTGCTTCGGCACCGAGTGCCATCGTGCGCAGCACGTAGTAGATGACGCCGGCAATTGCCACGCCGAAGAACCAGCCATAGACGCCCCACCATGACGGCAGCAGGCTGGTGAAGTTGGGCAGGATCGAGGAGAAGACCGCGCCGATACCGGCGGCGATGAAGGCATTGACATGCCAGCCGCCCTGAAAGCGGAATTCGCCATTCTCCCTGTAGAGCGCCTCGACGTCGACCTCGCCCTTCCGAATCAGATAGTAGTCGACCATCATCACGCCGAAGATAGGCCCCATCGTCGCGCCAATGATGTTGACGAAGGAGGCGGCACTGCCTTCCCAGGGCGCGAATGGATAGAGCACCAGCGCGATGAGCGCCGCGATGTAGCCGCCCTTCTTGAAGTCGATCTGGCGTGGAAAGACATTGGAGAAGTCGAAGGCCGGCGACACGAAGTTCGCCACCACATTGATGCCGAGCGTCGCCACCGCAAAGGTCAGGGCTGCGAGCGCCGCCAGGAACCAGCTGTCGAATTTCGCCGAAATCTGGTCGGGATGCAGCAGCACCTCGCCATAGACGTCGAAGGCGGCGATCGTCGTGACGCCGGCGACCAGCGAGAACAGGATAAGATTGACCGGCAGGTCCCAGATGTTGCCCTTGCGCAGCGATGCCTTGTCCGGGGCGTAGCGCGCGAAATCGCAGAAGTTGAGATAGAGCGCGGAGAAATAGGTCACCCAGATCGCGGCCACCGCGAACAGCGAGGTCCAGGAGCCTGGCGTGCCCGGCACGCCCGCGTCCTTTGTCTTTTCCAGCAGCACATCCATCGGGATGTCGCTGGTGAAAGCGAAGGTGCCTGCCTTGATGCAAAGATAGATCGCCAGGATCAGCATCATCACCCACACCGCCGGTCCGGCCCAATCCTGGAAGCGGCGCACCGTTTCCATGCCTTTCTGGATGATCAGGAGCTGCAGCGCCCAGATGATGACGAAACAGATCACCTCGAGCCCGGAGTGGCCGAGGAAATGGGTGCTCTGGTTGAAGTCGGCGAACCATTGCGAGCGGATCAGCAGGGCTACGATCGCCCCGGAGGCGGCCGCCGTCTGCGCGCCGTACCAGAAGCAGGCGACGATGGCGCGCACCAGCGCCGGTATGTTGGCGCCCCAGATGCCGAAGGAGGCACGCGCCAGGACCGGGTAGGGCACCCCGGTCTTCATACCGGCATAGCCGACCATGTTCATCAACGCATAGATGATCAGCGAACCGATACCGATGGCGATGATGAAGTTGACGAAGCCGCCGCAGAACAGGAACAGCTGGCAGCGAGATAGTAGCCCCACAGGCTGTGGACGTCCGACGTCCAGACGTTGAAGATCGAGAACGGTCCCCAGTTTCGAACCTTCGCCGGTGCGAGATCCTCATTGTACAGGTCCGGTGATGCGCCTTGTATATTGCTATGTCCTCCCCTTGTTACCGCACGCGCCTCCACGCATGGCACGCAGGTTAAGCCTGACGCAGGGGAACCGGCAAGCAGACGATTTGCCGGCTTTGGACTTAAAGACATTCAATGAAAAAGGCGCTTATCGGCGTGGCGTCGTTGAGCTTCTAGCGCCGACGATTCGTGGGGTGACACCGATCGCTCGACCTAAGCTCGCGAGTCCACCTTGTGCGTGATCAGGGCGGCAAGCTTTTTGGGCGCTTGTGCGCGATAACTCTCATCGAGCCATGACTTCAGTTGTCCGATCGGTGGCAGTTCGTCCGGTGCTGGTTCGAACGTCACCCATCCGCTCTTGCCAAGGCCATACTCTGTCGGCGACGCATAGTGGAGCTTTCTCGCCTCGTCGCCGCTGTAGGGGAGTTTGAGGGAGATGCTGAACGGTTCGCCTTCAAGGCTCAAATAAGCAAAGGTCTTTCCTTTCACCGCGAGATCGTCGTGACCAGGCCACGGAGTCTTTGTCTCGGCGCCCGGATAGGTGAGGCCGAAGGCGCGCAGTTCCTTGAGAACGGCATCGGTCGAAGCGCGCGATTTCCTACTCATCAACTCTCCTCCATCGCTGTCAGCGGTTTACGGTCCGGCTTCGAGAAAAGCCCGGGCAAAACCGGGCTGCACGGCTTCTATCGTTCCATCGGGCAACTTCAAAAGCCGGTCGATTGCGATGCCGTAGAGCCGCAATCGGCCCTCGAGCAGCCGCGCTGCTTCGTCGATATTACCCTGTTCGGCCTGTAGCAGGGCGCGGTGCATCACGTCCCGAAAGGTCAGCCGGAGTTGCAGGAACATCTCGGCAAAAGCTTGCGGGTCGGGCACGTCGAGAATGCCTTCCTCGCTTCCCTTCCTGAGCAGATTTGTGATTATCGGCTCGGCCAGTTCCCTGGCCGCCTGGTCGACCCGATGGAAGAGGGCAAGGTTCTCGGGCCGGAACACGACGAAGAACGTTTTTCGCAATTGCGGGGCAAGCTCGACGTTCAGCCGTCGCGAGCCGGCAAAGAGTGCATTGAGCCGGCCAATCCCATCGAGTGACGGATCGTCGAGGAGGGGTTGCAGCTCGGCAAGGCTGTCACGTGCGAGACGTCTGGCGAGCGCCTCCAGCAGGGCCTCCTTCGACGCGAAATAGTGATAGAACGCACCCTTCGACAAGCCGGCCTCGCGGATGATGTCGTTCACCGTCGTGTTGTCGTAGCCATGCTCGAAGAAAAGCCGCTGGGCACAGTCGAGGAGCTCGGTGGATCGTATCTCCGGGGGCTTTATCACTCGGGGCAAAATCGACCTCACAAAGTACAGGGGGCAAGAGGAGCACGAACCGTTTCTTTATGCAACTTTTATAGACCGACGGTCGGTCTAATGCTATGTCTGCCACCGCTCCGACGTTCGCATTCGATGGTGGAAGGAGAGCTTCTTGCGACGGATACGCTGGACTGTCGGCATCGTTCTTGTCGCGGCGACTGCTGCTTTCGGCGCTTGGTATGTGTGGCAGCCGGCCAAGGTTTCGATCGTGACGCCACAACGCGGCGACGCGGCGGAGATCGTTTACGCGAGTGGCTCAGTCGAGCCGCGAACCTGGGCCAAGGTGACTCCCGTTGTCCGCGAGAGGATCGTCGAGCAGTGTAATTGCGAGGGGTCGAGGGTTGCACAAGGCGATGTGCTCGCCAAGCTCGACGACAGCGAGGCCCGGGCCGTGCTTGGCGAGATCGAAGCGCGTCAAGCACTTGCCCAGGAAGAGCTCCGGAGGCTGACCGTGCTTGCCGAAAGGCGTGCGGCAAGCCAGCAGGCGCTCGATCGCGCGCAAAGCGAGCTTGGCCAGATCGAAGCGCTGGTTGCCGGACAGAAAGCGCGGCTCGACACCTACGTCTTACGAGCGCCGAGCGCCGGTATCGTGCTCAGGCAGGACGGCGAGGTCGGTGAGATCGCCGAACTCGGCGCCGTGTTGTTCTGGGTCGGCGAGCCGAAGCCGCTCCTGGTGGTCGCCGAGGTCAACGAGGAGGACATTCCACGGGTCGAGATCGGCCAGCGCGCGCTGCTTAAATCCGATGCGTTCCCTCGGCAGAATCTGGAAGCGGTGGTCGACAGCATCACGCCCAAGGGCGATCCGGTGACGAAGACCTATCGCGTCCGCTTCCGCCTGCCGGACAATACGCCGCTTCGTATAGGCATGTCGACCGACGTGAACATCGTCATCCGCGTTTCGAAAAATGCGCTGTTGATCCCGTCGGTTGCGGTGGATGGGAACAAGGTGTTCGTAGTCGAAGGCGACAAGGCCTGGCGGCGTGAAATCCGAACGGGCATTCGCGGCACCAATGGCGTCGAAGTTATCTCTAGTGTCGATGAGAAGGCTCGCGTCATCTCGCCCTATCCCGCTGACCTCGGCGACGGTGCGCGCGTGAACATCGCCGCCGCGCAGGAGAGATAGGCAACGATGGCGCTGATCGTCGACATTGCCGTAACGCATATCGCCGGCCGCGGCCGCCAGACGCTGGTCGCCATAGTCGGCGTCGCGGTGGGTGTCGGCTTCTCAATTGCGATGGCGGCGCTGATGCAGGGCGGGCAGGACGATTTCGTCAGGCAGCTCGTCGACACGATGCCGCATGTCGACATCACCGACGAGCAGCGCACCGCCCGCCGGCAGCCGGCCGAGGACTACTTCGAGACCGCCGCCATCTCGGGGCTCCGGCCACGCGACGATCGGCGCGGCATCATCAACCCGACCGCCGCGACCTCCTGGCTGGAGAGCTGGATTCCCGGCCGGTTCGCAGCAAGCCTAAAGACGCAGGGCGTGATCCGCTATTCCAGCCGCGAAGTGGGCGCAGCTATCATCGGGGTCGATCCGCAGCGCGAGACCGGCGTTTCACCGATCGTCGGAGAGTTCGTCGAAGGCAGCTTTTCGGCACTTGCCGCGGGCGGCAACAACGTGCTCATCGGCGACACGATGGCGAACCGGCTCGGCGCCGGGTTCGGCGACACGATAACGGCGGTTTCCTCCGAAGGGCTGACGCGCAATTTCAAGATCGCCGGACTTTTCCACACCGGCACTACCGCGCGCGACGAAGGCGAAGCTTATGTGCTTTTGAAGAACGCGCAAATCCTCTCCGCGCGTCCGAATGCCATCAACGAGATCCGCATCAAGCTCGACGACCCCAACCGCGCTGCGGCGGTGGCGCATCGAGCCGAGGCTGAACTGGGCTACAAGGCCGTAGCGTGGCAAGAAGCCAACGAATCGATTCTCGAAGCGCTCGTTGTGCGCAACGTCATCATGTACACGGTGGTCGGCGCGATCATGCTGGTTGCTGGCTTCGGCATCTACAACATCATCTCCACCATCACGCACGAGAAGGCGCGCGACATCGCCATCATGAAGTCGCTCGGCTTCCCGGAGTCCGACATGCGCCGGCTCTTTTTGCTGGAAGGCGTGGCGATCGGCGCTGCCGGCTCTGTGCTCGGCGGGGTGCTTGGCTTCTCCATGACCTATGCGCTTTCGCTCATCCGTTTTGAGATCGCCGCGACCGGCCAGGAGATGACCCGGCTGCCGATAGCCTGGAGCCTGACCCACTATATCATCGCCTCGGCCTTCGCACTGGGCTCGGCGGCGGTGGCTGGCTACCTGCCGGCGCGCCGTGCGGCGCGCCTGAACCCCGTCGAGATTATCCGAGGCGCGACATGAGCGCACTCATCGAGACCGAGAGACTGACCCGCATCTTGCCAGAGACGGTCCCCGTTACGCTGGTCAAGGACATCACGCTCACGATCAACGACAACGAATTCGTCGCCGTGACCGGTCCCTCCGGCTCCGGTAAGTCCTCGCTGCTGTATCTGCTTGGGTTGCTCGACCGGCCGACAGGCGGGACCTTGAGGATAGGCGGACGCGACACCGAGCCGATGAATGAAAGGGAGCGCGCGCGGACCAGGCTTTCGATGCTGGGCTTTGTTTTCCAGTTTCACTTTCTGCTGCCGGAGTTCACGGCGCGCGAAAATGTCGAAATCCCGATGCGCAAGCTCGGCCGGCTGACGCGGCCCGACATGCGTGAGCGGGCCGGGGAGCTGCTTTCATCTCTTGGGCTCGGCGAGCATCTCGACAAGCGGCCTGACCAGCTCTCCGGCGGCCAGCGTCAGCGCGTCGCGGTGGCACGTTCGCTCGCCAACGACCCGCCGCTTATCCTCGCCGATGAGCCGACGGGGAGCCTCGACAGCAAGAGCTCCGAGCAGGTCTTCACGATCCTGGAGAATCTGGTGCGCGAGCGCGGCAAGACCGTCGTGGCGGTTACGCACGATCTCGACATGGCGGCGCGCATGGATCGCCGCATTCACATCGTGGACGGCAAGATCGAATAAGGCGTGTTGATATTCAGATGATCAAGAGACCGGCAAGGCCTCGAAATTGGCCTCGAGCCAGGCTATTGCGCCGGTCACGTCGTCGAGGACATAGGTTGCGGCCGTCGGTCCGTCCGGCTTCACGCGGATGGAGATGCCGCCAATTTTATTGATCGCCTCGAAACCGTGTTCGTCCGATGTATCGTCTCCGAGGAATATCGGCCGCCGGCCGACAAAGGGCGGAATGTCCATGAAACGCCGGATGGCAGCACCTTTGACGGCTTCCAAAGGCATGAGCTCGACGCCGGCGTTTCCCGGAAGCACCCGATAACCCTTCGGAAGCCGGGCCAATGCCTGTTCGACGAGCTGGATTGCGGGTGCAAGCAGTTGCGGTGCTGCTCTTGTATGAACGGCAAGGACCGGCCCCTTGCGCTCGACATAGACCTTGCCGCTGCCCAGTTCGGCTTCGATCTCGTCCGCAAGGGCGGCGATGTCGGCCGGCGCGTCGGCGGCATCGATCGGACCGCTCGGCGTCAGCCGGTGCTCCAGCCCATACAGTCCGGCGATCCGCAGCTTCAGCGGATGGAACAGCTTGTCCACGGCGGGAATCGATCGGCCGGTGATGAAGGCGACCGCACCATCCAGCCGCCGCTCGATGCGTTCGAGCAGATTGCGCAATTCCTCGCCGACGAACACCGCGTCGGGATGGGCAGCGTGTTCCAGCAGGGTTCCGTCGATGTCGAGGAAGAGCGCCCATTGCCCTTCCGACAGGTTCAACGCCGGCGGTTGTTCAAAGCTTTTCACGACGCTGCCTTCCGAGCCCGCTCGAACATCGAGATGACGTTGTTGGTGTTCGATGGCGGGCGCTCGCCGGTCCCGGTCACCCTGTCGAGATCGCCGCGTTTGCGCAGGCGCGCGGCGTCCAGCAGCATACTGCCGGCCCAGCGGTAGACATTGTTGTCGCGGACCATCTCGCGCATCGGCCGCAAACGTTCGCGCTGCTCTTCCGGCGTCATCGTCAGCGCCTGCAACAGCGCCTCGCTCATCATGGCCGCATCGTAGGGGTTGACGATCAGCGCTTCCAGCAGTTCGCGCGAGGCACCGGCGAAGGTGCTGAGCAAAAGCACGCCTTGTTCGTCGTCGCGCGCTGCGACGAATTCCTTGGCGACAAGGTTCATGCCGTCATGCAGACTGGTGACCATACAGATGTCGGCGGCGCGATAGACCTCGTAGACCTGCTCCTGCCGATGATGTTCGGCGACCATCAGGATAGGGCTGTATGTCTCGCTGCCATAGCGCCGGTTGAGCTCCTCGGCACAGCGGCGGCATTCGTCGTGGAGTTGCTGGTAGGCGGGCAATGTCCCCCGGCTCGGCGCGGCGATCTGCAGGAAAACCACCTTGCCTATCCATTCGGGATATCTCGTGAACAATTCGTCCAAGGCATGGAAGCGATCGAGAATGCCTTTCGTGTAGTCGAGGCGCTCGACGCCAACGCATAGTTTGGTATCCGCAGACAGGCCGAATCTGTCGCGCACGCTGGCGCGGCACTCCTCCACAGACGGCAGTTTTGCCAGCAATTGGGCCGGCCATTCTATGGAAATGGGATAGGCGTGGACCAATGTGGTCTGCCCACCATAGGAGATTGCCGCGTCTGCCCGTTCGATCCGGCTCTCCAGAAAGCGGTCGACACTTTCGGTGAAGTTGTTGGCATGGAATTGGGTATGAAAGCCGATGATCGAACTGCCGAGCAGTCCTTCCAGGATCCGCTCACGCCACGGACAGATGCTGAACACTTCCGAATTGGGCCAAGGGATGTGCCAGAAGGTAATGACTATCGCGTCCGGCAGGCGCTGGCGAATCATGCGTGGCAGCAGCGCAAAATGGTAGTCCTGCACCAGCACGATCGGCCGTTCGTTGCGGGCTTCGGCAACCACCGTATCGGCGAATTTGCGGTTGACGGCCTCGTAGGCGTCCCAGTCCGAGGCGCGAAACACGGGGCGGGTGAAGGCGATATGGCAAAGCGGCCATAGGCCCTCATTAGCGAAGCCCAGATAATAACCCTGATATTCCTCCTCCGTCAGCCAGACCCTGCGCAGCGTGTAGGACGGATTGCCTGGCGGTACCTGCACCCGGTCGTCCTTGTCGACGGTGAGGCGGTCTGCCGTGCCGCCGCCATAGGCGATCCAGGTGCCGGCACAGGCGCGGGTGATGGGCTCGAGTGCCGAAACCAGGCCGCTGGCCGGCACCAAAAGTTGGACCCCGTCATCCTTGATGTTGTGGATGTAGGGTTCGCGGTTGGACACCACGATAACCTGTGCGTCCGGCAGGTCGTCGGCCAGGATCTTGCGCAAAGTGTCGGGCGACCATGTGACCAGTGCCGCATCGGCCGACTGGCCGTTCTTTTCGAACTCGCGCAGCACCTTGCGTGCCGCTTCCGACGCGACATCCTCGCTCGGCGTGTATGCGGCCGCCGTTGCGCGGCCGCGACGCTGGCGGGATATCGACAGGAGAATGGCAAAAGCGGAAAAGCCAAAACTTGCAATCAGCAAAACCCAGAGCAGGTTTACAGTATAATCTGACATGGAATGTGATCTCGCCTCCGGCCGGCCGATAGCCGTTTTTTTATTTGTTTTCTGGTTCGCCGCCGTATAACAACGGCAGCGTTCCCGCGCCGCCCATTTTTGCAACGCACAAAGAGGCTATCGGTTCCGGACGATTGCAATGCCGCGCGTCATTTTCGACGCGCCGCAGTGCGGCGGCATCAAGTGCGCACGATGAGCGGCACCATCCCCTCATACCGATCGGCGAGAAAGGCGACGACCCGGTCGCCGACACGCTGGAATGTGAGGTCGACCACTGTCGAGCCGACACCTAGATGCCGCAATGTCAGCGTGTCGATGCCGATCGGCAGCCTTGGGCGGGTGACCCGGATTTCGCTGTTCCAGCCGTCGATTTCGAGCCCAAGGCAGGCCTGCATCAGCATGAAGGCCGATCCCGCCGACCAGGCCTGCGGCAGGCACGCGACGGGATAGGCGATGGGCGCTTCGCCCGGCGACCGGGTAAAGCCGCAGAACAGTTCCGGCAGCCGCATGTTGAAATGGACAGCCGATTCGAACGTGCCGCTCATCAGCCTGACTACGCTGTCGCGCACGCCATAACGTGCCAGGCCGGCACCGCACATGGCGGTGTCGTGCGGCCAGATCGAACCATTGTGGTAGGACATCGGATTGAAGAATATCGCATCGTCGGCCAGCGTCCTCACTCCCCAACCAGAGTGGAACGACGCAGAGAGCAGCTGATCGGCGACCATCTGCGCCCGTTCCGGCTCGGGCAGCCCGACAAAGAGAAGATGGCCGGCATTCGACGTCCGTACCTTGCAGAGCTCGCCTGCACCATCGATCGCCAGTGCATAGAAATTGAGATCGTCCATCCAGAAATGGCGTTCCACCGCGGCGCGCATGGTTTCGGCGCGTTCCTCCCAATGATCGGCCTTGTCGTCCTCGCCGCGGCGGCGGGCGAGCGCCGCCAGCCCACGGAACGCGGCAAAGACGTAGCCTTGCACCTCGACCAGGGCGATCGGCCCCTTGGGCATGCGGCCATCGGCATGGAAGACGGAATCGAAACTGTCCTTCCAGCCCTGGTTGGCAAGGCCGGTCTCGGCGCCGCGCTGGTAGGTAACGAAGCCGGTCGCGCGGCTTGTCTCCTCCGTCCATTCGGCCGCTGCACAGAGCGATGGCCACAGGCTGTCGACGAACGCCATGTCGCCGGTACGATCCGCATAGGCGCAAGCGAGATGAATGTAGAGCGGCGTGGTATCGACGCCGCCGTAATAGCGGCCGAACGGGAGCTCCCGCAGTGCCGCCATCTCGCCCTTGCGGGTCTCGTGCATGATCTTGCCCGGCTGCGAATCGCTGAACGGCGACGTTTCGGTCGCCTGATGCTGGGCGAGAAAGGCGAGTACGCCGCGCGCCAGCCCAGGATTCAACCACAGCATCTGCAGTGCGGAAATCACCCCGTCACGGCCAAATGCCGTCGAGAACCAGGGTATGCCGGCATAGGGGTAAGGTCCGGTTGAAAGCTCGGTGGTCAGCAACGCCACGTCCGCGCGCGCGCGTTCGATCCAGTCGTTGAAGACGCGGCCGGAGCTGTGCACCGTCGCGCCGTGGCGGCGTTTGGCGCGCATGCCGAAGCGAGCGCGGGCGGCAGCAGCCCGAAAACGGTCGCGGTCGGGTGTCTCCGCCACTTCCGGGCCGACCTCGATATAGAGGACCTCGCTGCTGCGCTTCGTCACCGCAACCAGGAAATCCGCGCGGCTGGCGGTCAAATTGTCCGGCGCCTGCGAGAACGAGATCGCCGACAGGCGCACGAGCTGGTCCAGCCCGTCATATCGAAGCACCACGGATGTCGGACTGGTCTCGGCGGCGTGGGCTATTCCGCGCTTGAGCCGGGTCGAACCGCGCACCTCGAACATGTCGCGGAAATCTGCTGCGAAATGCAAGGAAACCCGAATGGCCGACGATTCCTGGCTGTAGTTGGAAAGGGTGATGCGCTCGAACAGCCGGTCCTGCCAAAGCAGCCTGACGCGTTCTATGTGGATCGCGCCCTGCGGAATGTCGCGACCACCGACACTCTGGATCGGCAGATTGGTCAGGTTCGAGGTGAAAAGCACATTGTCCTGGCTGAGCGAGGCGCCGAGCAACGACATTTGCCGGCCACCGACCGTCAGCCGGAATTCCGAAAGCACACGCGTGTCGTCTCGGAAAAAGCCATCGCCGGCGCCGCGGATGTCGCCATAGGCGTCGGCCACCGCGAAGCAGTCGGCTTGCTTGAGGGCGAACAGCCGGTGCGGCTCCCGGGGCGCAACCTCGTCGAGGGAGGCAAGGGCTACGGCGGGATCAAGCTTACGCTCGTCGAGTTGATTCATACGTCACAAGCTCTGTCGTTTCGTTCCAACGTCCACAATGACGCCGATCAGGACGCTCTCGCTTCACCGGGAGTACCGATCAGGCGCGCATAGGCAGCCACATAGTCGTGGGCCATTCTCGTGGCAGAAAAACGGTTTTCGAACACGGCTCTCACCTGTCGCCTGTCGAGGCGCAGCAATTCCGGTATCGAGGTGACTGCGGCATCGACCGTATCGACAAGGAAACCGGTCACGCCGTGGTCGATGATCTCCGGCAGGGCACCGCATTTCCAGGCGATTACCGGCGTGCCACAGGCCATAGCCTCTATCGCGGCAAGACCGAACGGCTCCGGCCAATCGATCGGAAACAGCAGGCCGGCCGCCTTGCCGAGGAATTCCGCTTTTCTGTCCTCTTCGATCTCGCCGATATAGTCGACACGGTCGCCGTCGATCAGCGGCTCGACCGTGTCGTGGAAAAAAGGGCGGTCGTCGTCGCCGATCTTTGCTGCAAGCTTCAGTTTCAGCCCGGAGCGCAAGGCGATCTCAATGGCACGCTCCGGGCGCTTGTCGCGCGACAGCCGGCCGAGAAAGGCCAGATACGGCTCGTCCGCATTCGTCTCGAAAGTCGGCTCGTACATATTGATCGGCAGCCCGTGATGGATGGTCGCCAGCCAATTGGCCCTGGGTAGCCCGGTTCTCTGGCTGCGGGAAATGGAGATCATCGGAAAGCGCGGAAAATGTTCGTAGGCCGGGGCTAGGTCGACATAGTCGAGCCTGCCATGCGGTGTCGTCACCGTCCGGTCGGGCATGTGTTCGAAGAAAGGAAAATGCAGGAAGTGGCTGAGATGGAAATGGATGATGTCGAACTGTTGCGCACGGCTCCTCACCTCGGCGAGCATCGAGAGATGCGCCGCGGTTTCGGATTTGTGCGGGCGCGGATCGAGACGGAGCGCGCGCTCGCGACACGCCACCAATTTCGCCGACGTCTTGGTATCGCCGCTGGCGAACAGGGTCACGTCATGGCCAAGCTCGACCAATCCTTCGGTCAGATAGGAGACGATGCGCTCCGTCCCTCCATAGAACCGGGGTGGCACGGATTCATGGAGCGGCGCCACATGGGCTATTCTCATGTTTTGGCATTTCCCTCAAAAAGACTGCTCGTGGCATCGAAATGCATCAGCCGCGCTAACGTTCCCGTACAATGGCAAGATGTCACCCAATTGGGGCAAGATGTCACCCAATTGGAGCTGCCGGGCGCGTCCACCGCTGCTCGTCTCGTGCAGCCAACATTTTTCAGGCCAAGCCCTCTTTTGCCGGGAACCAAAGTCGGGTTCGCGAGTTTAGTGGGGTTCGATCGCACGCATCCGGTCGACGGGGAGGAAATGATGGACCGCTTGCAATTCTTTTCGCCCGTGCGGGTTTTGCGCGGACAGGGACAGCCTGTGGAGGAGATCGACAGCGTTGCCGAAGCAATGGCATTCTTGCGAAAATGGCCGGCGGGGCGGCGCGGGCCGGTTTACCAGTGCGCCGTGAATTGCTGCGCTGCGGCCATGGCCGGCCGGATGTCGGCCGAGGAAGCGAGAAAGGCTTTTGCCGGCTTCGCCCGGATCACCCGCCTGCTCGAGGGCGATCGGCCGTTGCCGATGAGCGGCGAGGATCGGCATCGCGATCACGCCTTGAGGCGATAGCGCCGACTGCCGCAGATGGTCCGAGCAAGGGTGGCATTCAGCCGGAGCGCCCGATCGGCGACCGACGAGCAGCGCCGGCAAGGTGTCGTAGAGCGCTGCCCAGTAGGGGGCGTAAAACTCACGCCGGTATTCCGGCACTATCCAGTAGACTGCGGCAATGGTCGTGAGCGTAACGATGAAGCCGATGAGCTTGCGCACGACACGCTCGACTTCAAGCGCTCGCATCGGCTTCGCCTGCAATCCCGTTGAACGCCTTCGAAACGTCTGGAAATAAGCCGTGTCGACCGCGATCATTGCTGCAGTAGTAGCTGCAATGACAGTCATGGCCTGCAAATGCACAGGCCAGCTTCTGTCGGCGAGCATCGCGACGGTGAGCGCAAGACCAAGCAATCCTGCAAGGCCGGTGAGGGGCGCGGTCGCCGATTTCGGTCGGAGCGTCATACTACTACTCCCGTTGTCGTGAGGATCGATCGTCGTTGCCGGCCGCGTGGTCGCCGCCACGGTTCAACTCGAGTGGCGCCGCCACCGGAGCCGCTTGAGCAGCCGCTACACTCCGCCGCTGCCGTTAGACCCGCCGCTGCTTGTTCCGTCGTTGCCGCCACTGGATCCGCTGCTGCCGCTCGAACCGCTGCTGCCGCTCGAACTGGTGGTGCCGCTTGAGCCGCTGGCGCCGCTCGATCCGCTCTGCTGCTTGAGCCGCCGATGGGCCCCTTGTTGACATTGTGCGGGGAGGGATGATTGTTAGCGCCCTCGCTTACATTTTCGCAGGTGCATTTGCGCTGATATTTGGCGCCGAAGGCACTGCCTTCATTGCTCGCCTTCTGGCAGACCAACCCATGGCAAATCAACGTCGCTTCGGTTGTCTCGGGGGTAAGGCCCGTGATGACTAGTGCGGTTGTCGTGGCCGCCATGCCCGTGATCGTGAACCGGAGTAAATTCCGAAAATTTTGCATAGATACCTCGCTTTCTGACGCCTCGCTTCTCGGGCTCGCGCCCAAGCTTCCTCGTTGTCGAGTGGATGTTTGCGACAAGGCCGCATACGGATCGCTTACGCCTCAGCGGTCGGGGCTCAGGGGCGGCATAAAAAGTTGGACGAAACGCAGACAATGGTGCCGCATTGCGGTATTTCGACCGGAAAAGGCCAAAGATGCACTTTTGGGGGAATGGATAATGTCGAAACGGCTTAGACTGGTGCTGGGAACGGCCGGCGCAATTGCCGTCGCCATTGTCTGGGGGATCGTCGCCACGTCGATGGGGGTGCCATCGATTCTGATCACTGTAGGAGCGGTCGCGATCGGCGCGGGCATCTACACCTATGTCGATCGAAGCCGAAGCTGATCCGGTTATCAGGCTACGGGCATAGCGCAAAAATCCCACGGTCGCAGACTGTCTGCGGCAATGCTCAGTGTACGAAAATTACCAACGACAGCGTTCTGTGGAACGAGTGGCCTGCCGAAGCTATTGTGGTGGCGGTCCGAGACACCCCCGCCTCGGGTCATTGGCTCACCCGGCCGAGTGGTCCGCTGCTACCCGATGGCAGCGGACCTTTATCCGGAGGACAGACCCGGAAGACGGACATTGTGCCGAATCGAGGGAGAACGATGGTCGTTGACGAGATTGCCGCGCGGCGCCTGAAAAGTCAGCTCGAGCAATACATGGAGACCAGGAAGAGGCGCCACGATGCGGTTTCCACCGCAGCGGCTGAGATCGCGATCAGGGCTGTCATGCCGAATTGCCCGGCCTCCGGAAAAGCCCTGGACGACATGATTGCGGCATGTGCGTTCGAACACGGGCTGGGGGTACTGTTCGATCGACCTGACGCATGAAGGCCTAAACGCCATGAATCCCAACGCCAAAATCGCACGGTGCTGTCGTGCACAAATCCGACGCTGTTCCTGAGACCGCTTGCGACTAGATAAACCAACCAACCGGAGCAGGCATGCCGAGATATTTTTTTCATTTCCGAAACAATGACGGCCGCTTGACGGAAGATTTCGAGGGTCAGGAGTTGGACGGTTTGTCCGCGGCTCAGGATAACGCAATGGCTTCGGCCAAGGAAATCCTGGCCGAGGGCCTGCTCAGCGGCAGCCCGGTCCTGACAGGCCTTTCCTTCGAAATCTGCGACGAGAACCGGAACCTGCTTTTCCGATTTCCATTCTCGGAAGCTGCCGAAAAGGCCGGCACTCGGCCGTGATTGGCCAAAAGCCCCGCGATGCGGGCGAGCTTTGATCGAGCCTGGCTGAAAAACCGCATGTCGCGGCAAGACGGTCGTTGGTGCAAATCAGCACCATAGGCAAATTAGTAGCATAGCTGCCGGCACAAAGCAAGAACAAATATGGGCTTGCCTTGCCTACGGGGCATTACTTATGTCCCTGCGTGTGCCGGCCCGGGCTATCGTGCGTTTCAGGAACTCGAGGGCAGGCACGGGTAGGGGGCACCAAGCGACGTTGCCATTTCCAACCAGTATGTCGATTTGTCGGGCCGGGTGTTCGTCAACTTACCGAAACGTCTTCGCAGGATGCTGTGATCAGGAGTTCCTTTCTCCCGCGGTTGCGTTTACAGGACGCTCAGGACAGTGTCGTTTGCGCGCCAGCAACTGGACCGAGTTAGGCCGGGCGCACAGTCCCCCTCCGTCAAGGTAACCAGTCCGGCGCCGTTTTTGGAGAACAATGATTTGTGGTGGTCAAATAAGCAAAAGAGATTCAAGGGAACGTGGGACGACCGACTGGACGGCCTATTCTCAGCAGAGGTCGACTACGCCGGGAAATCCATTCTCGATGTTGGCTGCAACATGGGTGTTGTCGCCTATGAGATATCCAAGCTAGGACCGAGTTCGATCCATGGGATCGACATTCTCAAGCCGCATATCGAGACGGCCAGGATGATCTTCCTGGGTTGTCCGGTCCAAAGCCGGTTCGATTGTCTCGATCTTGGCAGCCGGAAGCTGCAAAATGTTCTCCAACCGCAGTACGACATCGTCATGCTGCTGGCGGTCTACCATCACATGCAGTGGAGCCTCGGCGCGGACAAGGCGCGACGCGTGCTGTGCGATATCGCCGGGCGTGCTCAAACGATCGTTGCCCGCGTCCCTCCTGGCAAGGATAAGGAGATGATCGCGGTGCTTTCGGATGTGGGCTTTTCAATCAAAAGCAATCACACATCGCCTCTTGGAAGCCATCTCATGGTCCTCGCGAAACACTGACCAGGCATAGCGCGGCCGACGACGAATGGCGCAAGAGCCGCGTGGCTGGGGTCCGCTATGCTCGCATGCGAGGAACCGACGGTCATAGGCCGATGACGTGCAAGGATCCGGTTCGGCATTGACTGCGGTCGGGAACGAAGCCACAGACAGGTGATCGAAACCGTCTCGCGCTTCAAGATAACGTGAAGACCGGACGGGATCGCAACGGGCGGCGACGAGATGATTACAAAGAAACGAGTGTCAACGGCCCCAGCATATCCGCTGATCAAGCGTCTGATTGGCGAAAATCTGCCGCCGCACAAGATGCTGTATGTGACAGGTTTGCTGTGCTCGATCGCCGCTGCTGCGGCGACCGGCGCGGCGGCCTGGATCATGAAAGTCATGATCAACACCATCTATGTCGAGCGAGACGCTGCCGCTGTATCGGGTATCAGCGCCGTCATCATCGGCATTTTCCTGGTCAAGGGCATAGCTGCCTACTGCCAGACCATCACGACGGGAAAGATTCGCCGGGCTATCGTTTCGGACCTGCAAAACCGGCAATTTTCCCGAATGGTGTATTTCGACATCAGCCGTTTCGCGAACCAGCATCCGGCAAAATTCATCTCCAAAATCATGTTCAACGCGCGCGCCGGGGCGACCGTTATTCTCACCCTCACGAGCAGCGCCGTCTCTGATCTGCTGACCCTGATTGCCTTGGCCAGCGTCATGGTCAAGCAGGACCCGGTGATGTCGCTGATATCCGTGGCGGTTCTGCCGATGCTGTTCCTGTCAGTCGGCGCGATAACAAGGAAGCTCAAGGCGCTGGCGAGGGGCGAGACGGAATTGGCCGCACAAGTCCAGTCGATCGGCACGGAAGCCGTCGAAGGCATCCGCACCATCAAGTCCTTCCAGCTCGAGGACAAGGCGGTTGCCAGCTTTGCAAAGGCCGTCCGCAAGATGGAAAGACGTGGCATCCAGATCAACCGGACGTCAGCATTGATGAGCCCATTGATGGAGACCGGCGGCGGCGTGATCATCGGGCTTTTCGTTATGTACGCCAGCTGGCAGACCCTCGGCAACGGCAAGACGCCCGGCGAATTCATGGCCTTCATTACCGCGTTCCTGCTTGCCTATGAGCCTGCCAAGCGGTTGGCCCGGGTCAATGTCGACATCCAGAAGCAAATGGTCGCCGTCGAGCAGATGTATGATTTGATCGACACGCCCGAGCAACGGCGACTCGCGATTGCGGGCGAGCGTCTGACCGACGTCGATGGTGGTATCCGCTTTGAAGATGTGGCCTTTTCCTATGACGGCAACAGCCCCGCGCTCGAGGGTGTTTCCTTCGACGTGCGACCTCGTGAGAAGCTGGCGATCGTCGGCCGCTCCGGCGCCGGCAAGACCACCATCGTCAATCTGATCCTGCGCCTGATGGAGCCGGACAAGGGCAGGATCCTGATCGACGGAAAGGACATTTCGAAGATCAGCCTGGCCGACGTTCGCGATAACATCGCACTGGTATCTCAGGACGTCTTCCTGTTCGAAGGCTCGATCCGCGACAACATTCGCGACGGTCGCCCAAACGCCACCGATCAGGAAATCGAGTCCGCTGCGAATCTCGCCCGGGTCACCAGCTTTGCGTCTGCGCTCGAAAACGGGCTCGACACGCTTGTCGGGCCGAGCGGCACCAACCTGTCGGGCGGGCAGAAACAACGCGTTGCCATCGCACGCGCCCTGCTCAAGAATGCTGCGGTAATCGTCTATGATGAAGCGACATCCGCGCTCGACGGTGAAAACGAACGGGCGGTCATGGAGGCAGCCTTCGACAACACATTTCAGCGCACGGTGATCTGCATTGCGCACAGGCTGTCTACAATCAAGGCGGCCGATCGTATTCTCGTGTTTGACGCCGGACAGCTTGTCGATGCTGGAACGCATGACCAGCTTGCCAAGCACAGCGAGATATATCGTTCGATATTCCACCTGGAGACGCCCGATCCGATGGTCGAAAGCGGCAAAAAGCTGCGGCAGAGCGTATTGCGCTGAAGGCCGATGACCAGCTTTTATCACGGTTCCTATGTCCGGTATGTGATTGGTGGACTGGGCCTTCAGGTGCGCCGGTACAAAAAGGCGGTGCGCAGGTTGTTTTTCAGTCCCAAGCAGCCTCGTTCCATTCTTGAGCTGCAGGCCAAGGTTGAGGCCCTGATCGTGCGCAGGGACTGGAAAGGCCTTGAAGCCGGTACCAATGAGATGGCTGTCACGGCCGATCATAATCGCGACCCGGAGCTGATGCAGAAGGCGGGCCAGGCGTTCGAACGCCTTGGCAACTTTGCGCGGGCAGCTGAGCTTCGGCTTTCCGCTCGCCGGCTGCGGAAAGGGAAAAGCGCCGACGAGTGGACCGGCGAGAATCTCGGATCGGATACACTGCTGATCGATCTTGTGGAGGATGACCCGCGCAGCCTTGGCCGGGTTATCCGCCACGCGCGACTGGCCGGCGCTGCCGCTGCCTATGCCCAAAGTGCAACAATTCGGGTCGAGCCGCGCCTGGTATCAATTCTGCAGCGAACGTTCCCGAAGGCGACCGTGGTCCCGGCGCAGCGGGATGTGGTCGGCGACAAACACGCGACTTTCGAAGATCTCGCCTGGGTGTTCGGACGCGACGCCGAAAAGCTTGCTGCCGACTTCGTACCGCTGCGGGCAGATCCTGAACTCGTCGAGGCATTCCGCAAGCGCTATCGGGCGATGACGGATCTGCCGCTGGTCGGTCTCTCCTGGGGCAGCAAGTCCCATACCAAGGACGTGCCTGATTTTCCTGAATGGGCACGGTTCATCGCCCAGACGCCAGCGACATTCGTTTCGCTCCAGTACGGGCAGATCAAGCCGGCGTTGCGGCGCCTTCGCAACGGCAACGACGCGCGTCTGATCTTTGACGACAGCGTCGACCAGATGGTCGACATGGACCGTTTCGCCGCACAGCTCGCCGCACTCGATGCTGTCGTGACGATCAGCAATACGGCGGCCCATCTTGCGGGAGCCATTGGCGTGCCGACTGTTTTCCTCATCGACGATAATTTTCAGACGGCATGGCCAGTGACTGGCGACCGGACACCCTGGTATCCGAAGGGCATTGTCATTCGCAAGGAGGGGCGCCCTTGGTCGCTGGTGCTCGACGAGGCCGGCCGGCGGCTCTCGTCGATCCTGACGACGCTTTCCGACGCTCCCCGGGGACGATAGAACATCGCCGTGCAGAACAGACGAACCATCCTTCAGAAGGCAAAAACCGCCGATCTGCGCCCGCAAGGCGCCGTCGGCAAGCGGCTGCAGAAGGTTCTCGAGCGGGCAAAGGAACTTCTTAGACGTCCTTCGCGCCACGCCGACGAAAGCGCCGAACGGCATATGAGGCTGATGGAGGAAAGCGTGCAGCGTGGTGATTGGCAAACTGCTCGCGACCATGCACTGGCGCTTGGCGTGCTTGGTGAGCAGCTTGGCGATCTCGGCCTGATCAAGAAAGCGGGGCGTGGACTGAGGCGTCTCGACGGAGGAAATCGCATCTGGCAGTTGATGGCGGCGAGCAAGCAGCTGCGCGGCAGGCCCGATTGGGATGGCAGTGATCTTGCGGGTCGCACGCTTCTCGTCGATCGTCGCGAAGGCGACCTGGCGATCTTTTTCCAGTTCGCGTCTTTGCTTGGTCCAGCAGCTGCGGCTGCCGGTCGATGCATCGTCTTCGTCGAGCCGCGACTGGCACCGCTTTATCGCAGAACATATCCTGCGCTCGATGTCAGGATTGAAGGGGAAGAGGACATGGCGGCGGTGGACGCCGATGTCGTTGCCGGTTTCGAGACGCTCGCAAAGCATTTCTGGCCGGACGACCCGGCGGCACGCGCGCCCTTCGTTCCGCTGGAGCCGGACCGCCGACTGGTTGCCGAGCTGCGCGGCACCTATCTCGATGGCGGCCCAGGTCCCCTGATCGGATTTGCTTGGGGAAGCCTCAACAAGAGCAAGGATCTGCCGGCCCTGGACGATTGGCGGACGCTGTTCAGCAGTCTGCCGGGGCGCCTCGTCAGCTTGCAATATGGCGATGTCGGGCCGGCCCTCTCCGAGTTCGAGCGCCACGCGCCGGGGCGCATCATCCATGACGCTTCCGTCGACCAGTTGACGGACATGGACCGCTTTGCCGCCCAAATTGCGGCGCTCGACGCGGTGGTGACGATCAGCAATACCGGCGCCAACCTGGCCGGAGCGCTCGGCGTGCCGACGATTGTCATGCTCGACGACGGGTTTCGACTGTCCTGGCCTGCCTTCGGCGAGACCGTCGCCGCATATCCGAGCGTTCGACTGGCCCGAAAAGGCGGCCGAGCCTGGGCGTCGGCAGTGCAGGAAGCAGGCGGACGGGTCATGCAAATCATCAGCGGAGCTGGCGATGGAAGGTAGCCTACTTCTCGGCCGGTTGCGCCGCGCTGTCGCGCTTGCAGGCTACAAATACAAGGTCTGGTTCCGACGTCACCGCCGGCAGCTCTTCCTTCGCTGGCGCGACGGCGACATTGCCGATCAGATGGCGGATTATCGGCGAAGCGTCGAGTCCCGCGATTGGCCGGCGGCCCTGCCGAAAGCCCTGGCTCTTGGATCCATTGCGAAGTCGAGGGGCGAGGTCCACCTGATCGACGAGCTCAGCAAGGCGCTGATGCGGATGGGCGCTTATGGCGCAGCCGCCGAACTCAGGATCGCCCGACGCCACATCGTCAACGGCCGCGTCGATGGCGAGTGGCTGGGCCAGGATATTTCTGGCCAGACACTGCTGATTGATCTGATGGAAACCGAAAAGCAGGGTCTGGCCACCGCGATCCATCATGCGAGTTCCGTCGGCTGTGCCCTGGCGCGCGCCGCCCGCTCGATCGTGCTGGTCGAGCGCCGCCTGGTACCGCTCTTTCAGCGCACTTTTCCGACCGCCGATGTGCGGCCGGTCGGCGCTGGCGGCAAGGCCGCCTATGCCGAGGCGCAGGCCTTCGCCGGCGTCCAGCATCTGACTGCCGTTTTCGAAACCGACGAGGCGACGATCCGCGAGCATTTCGTGCCCCTTAAGCCGGATCCGGCCCGGGTCGCTGAACTTCGCGCCCGCTACCGGAAGGAAGGACGGCCGTTGGTCGGTATCGCATGGGGCAGCTCCAATCCCGGCAAAGACCTGCCGCCGCTTGCCGCCTGGCGAAACCTGATCGGCCGACCGGACCTCCGGTTCGTCTCGCTGCAGTACGGCCAGATCGAGACCGATCTGAAGATCCTGACCGACGGTGAGCCGGAGCGAATTCTTCATGACAGATCGGTCGATCAGCTCGTCGACATGGATCTTTTCGCCGCGCAGGTTGCCGCGATGGACGCCGTGGTGACCATCAGCAATACCGGAGCGCATCTGGCCGGCGCGCTCGGCATCCCCTCGGTTTTCATTCTGGGCGACGGCTTCAAACGCTCCTGGCCGGTCGAGGGCGACCGCACGCCCTACTATCCATCGGCCGTGCTGGTCTCGAAACGGGAACGCCCCTGGTCCGTGGTGATGGGCGAGGCCGAGTCCATTCTGGCGCCATGGCTCACAAAAGTGAGTGGCTAATGCATGTCGTCCAAAAGCGCGTCACTGAATACGCTTCGACGCGATGCGCATTAAGGAGTTCGGCCGACGGACCGCGGAATGGAGCGCCCGTGTCGAACAGTCGTCGCAACAGGCCAAAAAACATAAGGCATTCCGAACCGGGATATAGTAAAGGCCAATTCGCCCCGCAGAGGATCGCAATTCTTGCCGGCATTTCTGCCTTGTGTTCGAATTAGCCGTAGGCTTAGGCGCCCAGTAATGGGGTTGGTCTGGCCGGCAGCGGTTCGGGCGCCAGCTCTGATAATCTAAAGGAGGTCTCTCCATGTCCTTTCTAAACATGTCCTTTCTAAAATTTTTCCAGGCCAAAGAGCCGCCTCTTCCTCTTATCGTATCCTTTCCAAAATCGGGGCGCACGTGGCTGCGTGTCATGCTGGACGATCTCGGAGTTGAAGTTCAATACATTCACGACGGAACCGACCACAAGTTACTTCGACCGATATCGGGCCTCAAGGAGAATAAATCTCGATACAAGAAGAGAAGAACAATAATGCTTGTTCGCGATCCAAGAGATACGGTGGTCTCAGGGTACTTTCAGGTTCAGAAGCGCCACATGCTTCCAGCGGGATCGTTCAGCGATTTTATCAGAAGCGACAATCATGGGATTGAAAAGATCATCAGATTTAATCTGCATTGGTTCGCGGCCATGCCCCGGATGCGCGAAATCCGGTATCTTCAATATGAAGATATGCATCGGGATACGGCTGGTGTCCTTCGCGCGATCCTTGGATTCCTGAACCAGCAGGCTGACGATCGGACGCTTGTCGAGGTGGCGAACAACCGAACGTTCGACAAGATGAAAGTGAGTGAATCGACCGGTGATCTGTCCGATCGATACGGCAAGATATTACAGCCGCGCGATGCGAATGATCCCGAAAGCTTCAAGGTGCGCAAGGGCAAGATAGGCGGTTACGGGGAATATCTTTCCGAGGACGACGTGGCCTATTGTGACGAGCAGTTGGCTAAGTTCGAATATTGGGAGAAGCTGGACAAGGTTTTTAGCACGAACGGCTTGTGCTACGCTCGCGTCGATAACCGCGCCCGGGTCGCCTTGGGTTAGGGAGCATTGCCGACATGGTGATGCGGACCGGATTCATTTGCGGCTGCGGCCATAGCGGGACGACGTTGATTGCGACGATCCTTGCGTCGCATCCCGACGTCTACCTGCCGCTCCAGGAAACCAACATTTTCTTCAAGTGGACGCCACTGGCCATGTTCCGCTTCTGGAAACTGAAGCGGGCGGCGCTCGATGCTGGAAAGAACCTGCTGCTTGAAAAGACACCGCGGCATATCCGCCGTGTCGCCCGCATTCGCCGGCTCGTGCCCGGTGCGCGTTTCGTCATGCCGGTGCGAGATGGGCGCGACGTCGTAGCGTCCCTGATCAAACGACTTGGCGACCCAACGGAGGCTCTCGACCGCTGGATCAACGACAATGCGCTGGTTCTTGCGGAACGGGGAAAGCCGGATGTGCTGATCTATCGCTATGAGGACCTGGTCGAGAATCCGGCCAAAGTCGTCGAGCAGATATGCGGCTTTCTCGATGTAACCTTCAGCCCGGATCTCCTCGACTATCACAAGAACCCGCAGCAGTGGTTCAAGCCGACCGACGCCAGCGGCGAGACGCCGCATGCGGTGCTCCGGAACCAACAGGTCAATCAGCCGATCTATGACGGGAGCGGAAGATGGCGCTCCGAACTTGGAAACGCCGAGCTACAGGACCTGGTCCAAGGACGAGGTGCCCAGCTTATGAAAGCATTCGGTTATGCATGATGTCGGTTCGGCATCTGCTTGAAATGCCGTCTACCAATCAATTTTGTCGATCAAACCCGTTTTGAACAGGCTGTGAGCTCCTTCGTACAGCATTGACTGTTCGCTCATCGCGCTGAGAGCGGCTTTACCGCTCGATACCTCATGATACTGGCGATATTTGGAAGCGCCGTTCCAATACTGACCTTCCGCCACCGCGACCTGCGCCTTGTCGTTGAAATCGGCGAAGAACTTGAAATGAAGCAGGCCAGCCAATCCCTTTATATAGTTTCGCCAGTAGGGCAGCGGTGAGTGAATCGACGTAAAAATCGTCTGGCGATCAACATATATCAGAGGAAACTTGGTCAACTTGTGCTGCCTGGCGAAAAGCCGGGTTCTCGGGCCGCCTGTGATCTTGAGATGCCGGGGGCTCCTCGTCACCTCATAGCCGCTGCCGTCGAAATGGTCCGCAACTTGCCATGGCGGCACGATGGGATCGAAGGGTACGTCCCAGATGTTTCCGCTCGGATACATGTCGATCATCGGCGCCAGCAGGCGTGTCATTCCGCGCCGCTTGAGCCAGTCGGCCATCGCACCGAGCGGATGCTGATCCATACCGTCATAGACAAGATATTCGTCCGCATCCACGGTCAGATACCAGCGAGGCTGACCATAGATCTGCACAATCCGCTGACGCCAAAGGTTTCCCAGGTCCGACTGCGAATAGGTGATCGGCGAGCTGAATAGATCGACATCTGGCTGCTCGGCCAGAAGCTCAGCTGTTCCGTCTGTCGAGCGGTCATCGAGGACGGCGAATCTGGTGACGCCGAGTTCGCGATAGTGCTTCAGGAACGGGCGTAGCCTGTCCGCCTCGTTGCGGATGACGAGGATCAAAGGCAGGTCATTCGCTTTAAGGGGCGTTATCGGCCGCAGCGATGACACTTCTGCCCGTCTTCCGAAGGTGTGTCTCAGCCGATATATGGCGGTGTCGGTAATCGTCCGGCGGACAATGGCGGGCCAGGTTGCTTTGCTCAAGCCATCGATTCCCCTCATGGCGGTCACCGCCCGGCTGGAGCTGGCGCTGATCCGCTGTTTGCAGTTAATTTCTACATGCAGCACCGTTAGGCAAATCGCAAGCAGTTGCGGACAATGGACACAGGCCTGTTCTGAGTTCCGGCGGGTGAGCTTTCCAAGTGTTGCCGATGCGAGCTGGCCTCTATAGACATCGTCAGATGGCAACAAGGCCGGAGCCCAGACCCCATGTACGCCGGCATTCGTGGCACCGAAATTCAATTCGACAGGCCGCTCCTGTTCGTGCGCCAGCGTTATGCGCCTTTCGGTGGCGGCGAGATCATGTTGGAAAACATCATGGCCGCATTCGCCGCGCGTCAGCGGCGGGTGGCCGTGCTGTCCGGCGACTGGCCGCGTTATGAAGGCATCGAGTTCATCCATTGTGCCGGCCGCCGGTTTCCGCGTTCGCTGCGGGCGACGTCCTTTGCCCAAGCTGCCTGCCGCAAGATCGCCGAGATGCCGCCGGCGCTGGTGCAGAGCAACGATCGCCTCCCGTGCTGCGATGTCTTCCGGGCCGGGGAGGGCGTTCATGCCGCCTATCTTGCCGAGCGGCGGCGTTTCGAGACGCGGCTTGGCAGGGCGGCAATGGCGCTGAGCCCCTTTCACCGCCAGACGCTGCGCCTTGAACGTGCAACCTACGCCAGCCCGAGGCTCAAAGCTGTCATTGCCATTTCGAAGATGGTGGCAGAGGACATTGTCCGTCACTACGATTATCCGGCGGAAAATGTGCACCATATTCCCAACGGGGTGGATCTCGACCGCTTCAACCCGCAGCTGCGCCAGCAGCATCGGGCGACAATCCGCGCGCGGCTCGACGTCGACGAAAACAGGCCGGTCGTCCTGTTTGTCGGCTCGGGCTTTGCGCGAAAAGGACTTCTTGCACTGATGAAGGCGGTCGCTAGGCTCGATGGCGAGCCTGAATTGTGGGTCATCGGCCATGATTCGCGCGCCAACGCCTTCAGGCAGGCCGGTGACAGGCTCGGTCTCGGCGCACGGCTCAAGATGCTGGGGCCGCAGAAAGACATGCTGCCGTGGTACGGCGCGGCCGATATTGCCGTGCTGCCTTCCATCTATGATCCTTTCGGCACAGTGGTCATCGAAGCGATGGCCAGCGGCTTGCCCGCCGTGGTAAGCACCGGCTGTGGAGCGCGCGAGCTTGTCGAGCGGTTCGAGCCGACGCTCGTTTGCGATGCGGCCAGCGAAAGCGACCTCGCTGCAGCGCTCGCGCACGCGCTGCAGTTGTCGTCACGACCTGAGACCGCAGCCCGGGTGAGAGCGGCGGCCGAACACTATGATTTCAATGTCATGATCAAGCGAATGATGGCGCTGTATGAAGGCCTTGATCTGAAATGATTTTCGACTTTGTTGAATTAGGTTAGTACCCTCAGTGTGCTAACGGGCCGGGAGCCGATGCTGCAGATGCATTCGAATGACAGTGGCAGCTTTGATGCCGGAGCATTCTGACCGTGCCGGCGCTCTCGGTCATTATCATCACCCGCAACGAGGAGGCATCCATCGCGCAATGCCTTCGGTCGGTCCATTTTGCCGATGAGATCGTCGTTCTCGACAACAACAGCAGCGACAGAACCAGGGAGATTGCCGGTGCTCTGGGAGCAAAGGTTCTGATGACCGTTGATTGGCCCGGTTTTGGTGCGCAAAAAAACCGTGCGCTGGCCGCGGCAACGGGGGATTGGATCCTCTCGCTGGATGCCGATGAGTGGGTGGAGGCGCCGCTCGGCGCGGAAATAAGGGCCGCAATCGCCGACCCAAAAGCCAATGACGGCTTCGAAATACCGAGAAGATCGCGCTTTTGCGGGCACATTGTCCGCCATAGCGGCTGGTCGCCCGATCTGGTGCTCAGGCTCTTCCGTCGCCGCTCCGGGCGGTTCAGCGACGACACCGTGCACGAGAAGGTATTGGTGAACGGGAAGGTCAGCCGATTGTCTCAGCCGATCGAGCACGATTCCATTACCGACTTGGCAGATGCCCACGACAAGATCGGCCGGTACGCAGAAGCGTCCGCCGCGCAACTGCTTGCCGAGGGCAAAAAAAGCTCGATAGGCAAGGCGGTTTTGCGCTCGGTCTGGGCCTATGTGCGCAGCTATATTTTCCGGCTGGGATTTCTGGACGGTTCCATTGGTGCGATGGTGGCCGCGTATTCGGCCAGCTACACCTATCAGAAATGGGCCCGTGTCGCATTGGGAATGCGAGGCCCGGTCCACCCAAAAAGCAACGCTGAGGCCAGGACAAATCTGTGAGAAACCGGCTTGGTTGACCGCAAATGTTGCCGAGCCATCGCCAACTAGTTAGTGTACGACCGTAAAAATCGAAAGCCAGGGTAGTGAATATGACTGATGCGTTTAGGGTATTTATCGGATGGGACAGCCGTGAGCCGATCGCGTACGACGTCGCGCGACACTCGCTGCTCAAACATGCGTCGGCGCCTGTCTCCGTCATTCCGATCAAACAGGACGAGATGCGTGCCCGCGGGCTATATTGGCGGGAAAAAGATCCGCTCGCCTCAACGGAGTTCACCTACACGCGCTTCCTCACGCCCTTTCTCGCCGACTACACGGGTTGGGCCCTGTTTTGCGATTGCGATTTCCTGTGGCTTGGTGATGTCGCAGGCCTGCTGAAATATACGGACTCGGACAAGGCGGTCTATTGCGTCCAGCATGACTATACGCCGAAGGCCACAACCAAGATGGATGGTGTGGTCCAGACGTCCTATCCTCGGAAAAACTGGTCGTCGCTGATGCTGTTCAATTGCGCGCATCCTTCGGTCAGATCGCTCACGCCAGAGGTCGTGAATCAGGAAAGTGGCGCCTATCTTCACCGAATGCAGTGGGTTGCCGACAAAGATTTGGGCTCATTGCCGGTAGAGTGGAATTGGCTCGAAGGTTGGAATGAAAAGCCTGCGGTCGGCACACCTAAGGCGGTCCACTATACCAGCGGCGGCCCGTGGTTTGCCGAATGGCAGAATGTCGACTACGCTGATTTGTGGATAGCAGAACGCGACGAGTTCCTGGCTTCCTATCAAGCGGAATCTTCGCAGAGCGCCGTTCGATAAGAACATCGTGTTGGCAGGTGACCTGGGCGCTTCCGAAAGTGGCATTGATTTTCGTGTCGCCAAGGGCGCAGCAACCAGCCGTCAGGCGCTGGGCGTCGACAACAATGCATGTTGCCGCCTGGGGGCGGGACCGAGGCAGATTGCGCCTACGAATCTGGCGGCTCCGGCCGGGTAAACATGCCGCGCTGAGATAAGGATCAGCTCGCGGCAATATGATCGGTTTTGGGGTCCGTCAGCTCTTTCATCGGCCTAGCCGGCACGCGAAAGTCGACCATGCCGTCACTGCGAAGACGCCTCGATCGTTTCCTGGAGAACCGCGGGCCTAAAATACCGCGGCTGCAGCTGAACCATGTCGAGCGCCTGGCGCTGGTCCGTCGCCACGGTGATTTTTCCCTTGCCTATTCGACCGCCGTGCAGAAGGGGCTTCACTACTTCGGCGATGCCCAGGGCTACATCGCTTACGGCAGCAAAACGCGACATCATTTCGCGCTCGGTGATCCAGTGGCTGCCCCGGCCGATCGGCGCGACTATATCAGACGTTTCATCGAGGTTGCCGGCAGCCCGTGGTTCGTGCAGATCGGCGACCAGACGGCGCGCGTGCTTGCCGGGCTTGGCTATCAGGTCAACCGCCTCGGCGTCGACACCAGGCTTGTCCTGCCCAGACACGACTTTTCCGGAAAGCGCAATGAGACAGTGCGCTATTCCGAACGCTGGCTCTTGAAGAAGGGTTTTTCCTTCGCAGAGGACAACGGGACTGTCTTCCTCGACGAGATTGCCAGGCTCTCCCAGAATTGGCGGGCCGACCGCATCGTCAAGCGCTGGGAGATGAGATTTCTCAACAGGCCCTTTGCCGATCACCTTGGCGTCGATATGCGCCGTTTCGTCCTGCACGGTCCGGATGGGGAGCTCGTGGCCTTGCTGGATTTCGATCCGCTGTTCAGCGACGGCAAGGTCATCGGCTACACCACCTCGTTCAAGCGCAAGCACATCGATGCCTCGGCGCATGCCGAGATCGGCCTGACCAAATTCGCGGTCGACCGCTTTCGCGATGAAGGTGTTTCCGTCGTCACCCTAGGCCTGTCGCCGCTTGTCGAAATCGGACCTAGCGGGTTTGCCGAAAGCGATTTCTGGCGGCACGCCTTCCAGCGTGCCTATGACTCCCTCTGGGTCAATCGCACCCGCTTCAATCTGCAGGGGCAGGCGGCCTTCAAGCGCCGGTTCCATGGTGTCGAAGAGCCGACCTATCTTGCCTTTCGCAAGGGGACCTTTTTCGAAGCGCTTTCTCTGCTCCGGCTGATCAGGGCCGTCTAGTGCCTAGTGGCTGAGCGCTCGTCGTCTCCTAGTATCGTCGACCTCACACCGGTCAGGCTCGTTGTTTAGGTGGGAAAGGAATGCCGCGGCGGGAAGCAAAAGACCGGCTGCGAATCGCCGGCCCATTCTGCGGCGTCCCCCAGTCCCGCCGGGCACGTTTGGCAGCCTGAGAACGGCTTCGCGTCAGCGCCAAGGGGTCGGATTTACGGTTGCTGCAGCGTACCGCCGGGAATAACGAGGGTACCCTGGCCTGGCCTTGAGTATCTGAAGCCTATGAAGAACAAAGCAACGATGATCAAACAAATGACGATGACCGCGACGACGCTGCCAGGATGGTGTCCGGTATCTGGCGGTTGGACCATTGCCTTCCCGTATGGCTATCGCCGCTGACCTTCTTCATCTTCCAACCGAGCATGACGACTGTCAATGGATACGGGAGTTGCGCCCGCCATCCAATCAGCCGACTGCAGCGTCGATCACGTTGCGCGTTGCTGACCGAAGCTGATGATGGACCTAACCACAGCTTGTCCCCAAGCACGCTTCCATCGCTGCGAAGCGTTGAAGGGCGGCGATCCACCGCGGCTTAGTCAGGCCGGAAACAGGAATGCAGCAGCGGGATCGAAAAAGACCTGCCGGCTGCAGGGCCACACATCCTGCGATTGCATGGCGGCGGAGGTCGGCCTGATGTCAACCTCCTGTCCAGCGGCGATGCGCGCGACGATCCGCCGGCGCTCGCCGTAAAATGCGATGTCGACGATCTCGACATTCAGTTCCGCGCTCGCCGGGCTCCGCTCCATGCTAAAGGCTTCGGGCCGGATCATCAGCCTGGTCTTCTGGCCTTTGCCGAACGTGCCGTTGGCCCTGACTCCGGATATCACCGAACCGTCTGTCATGCGGATCGTTGTCGTGCCGTTGGTGGTGCCGAGATGTTCGGCGGCGAGGAAATTCGAATTGCCGATGAAGCCGGCGACGAAATCGGTCGCCGGCCTGAGATAGAGATCCTCGCCGGTGCCGGTCTGCTCGATGCGGCCATCCTTGAACAGGGCGATTCGGTCCGACAGATGCAGCGCCTCTTCCTGATCGTGGGTGACGTAGAGAATGGTGACGCCGGTCTGGCGATGGATGCGGCGGATTTCGCCCTGGATTTCCTCGCGCAGCTTCTTGTCGAGCGCCGACAATGGCTCGTCCATCAAAAGGATCGGAGGATCGTAGGCCAGCGCCCGGGCCAGCGCGACGCGCTGCTGCTGGCCGCCCGACAGCGCACCGGGTAAGCGTCCGGCAAAGCTTTCGAGCCGCACCAGGGCCAGCATGTCGGCGACCTTTTTCTTCACGTCGGCGTCCGGCCGGCGGCGAACCCGCAGCGGAAAAGCGACGTTTTCGGCCACCGTCAGATGCGGAAACAGCGTGTAGCGCTGGAAGACCATGCCGATGTTGCGCTTATGCGAAGGCACTGCAAGCAGTGATTTTCCTTCCAGCAAGACATCGCCGGAAGTCGGGTCCTGAAAGCCGGCGATCGCGTAGAGCGTCGTCGATTTTCCCGAACCGGAGGGCCCGAGGAAGGTCAGGAACTCGCCCCTGGGAATGTCCAGCGTGACGTCGTGCACGGCGACGATCGCCCCGAACGCCTTGCGCAGATTGCGGATGGAGAGGAAAGGGTGGGTCATGTCCGGAACTTTCGGTGCAGCAGCGCCGTCATCACCATCAGGGCAAGCGTCAGCCCGACCAGCAGGCTGGAGGCAGCGGCGATCACCGGACTGAGGTCCGACCGCAGACTGCCCCAGATCTTGACGGGCAAGGTTTGCAAGCTGGGGCTGGCCATGAAGATCGCCACCACGACTTCGTCCCACGAGGCGAGGAAGGAAAAGATCGCGGCGGAGAAGATGCCGATCCGGATCGACGGCAAGGTGATCCTGAGCCTGGCCTCGAGCGGGCTTGCCCCGCAGACGATTGCCGCGTCCTCGATCGACTTGTCGAACCCTTCGAGCGCGGTGGCGATCGGAATGATGGCGAAGGGCAGCGCCAGCACGGTGTGGGCGATGACGAAGCCGATGGTGGTGCCGCCGAGGCCAAGGCGAAGGAAGAAGGCGTAGATGGCGATGGCGAAGACAACGACGGGCAGCACCATCGGCGTCAGCAGCAGGCCGCGCAGGATCTCACGTCCGGCAAACCGTCCGCGAACCAGGGCAAAGGAGGCGAGCAGGCCGATCGCTACTGCCAGGATCGCCGTCATGGTGGCGATTCGGGCGCTGGTCAGCGCGGCGTTGAGCCAAGCCGGATCGGCAAAAAGCTCCTGGTACCATTTGAGCGTCCAGCCGGGCGGCGGAAAAGCCAGCCAGCGCGACGAGCCGAAGGAGAGCAGGACGATGAAAACCACCGGCAACAGAAGAAAGCCGGCGACCAGCGCGGTGAAGCCGAGCAGGGCAACCCGTAGCCAACCCATGCGGTCATAGTCGAGCAGCATCTCAGATGCCTCCGCTCGTGCGCCTGGCACCGACAAGGCGCAGCTGCAGTGCGTAGAGAACCATGGTGACGACAAGCAGGATGAAGGCAGCGGCGCTGCCGAGCCCCCAGTTGAGCAGCGACTGGACCATTTGCGCGATCATTTCGGCAAGCATCATGTTCGACGTGCCGCCGAGCAGTGCCGGCGTTACGAAGTAGCCGAGCGACATGACGAAGACCATCAGGCCGCCGGCCGCGACGCCGGGCAGCGACAGCGGCACGAGGATGCGGCGGAACGCCTGGAAAGGGCTTGCGCCGCACAGCGACGCCGCACGCAGCGTCATCGGATCGATCGCCCGTAACGTGCCGACCAGCGGCAGGATCATGAAGGGCAGCATGATATAGACCATGCCGATGGTGACGCCGGTGAGATTGTTGATGAGCGGCAGCGGGTGGTCGATGACGCCGATGGTCATCAGCGTCCGGTTGATCACGCCGGTACGCTGCAGGAGCACCATCCAGGCATAGGTGCGGGTGAGCAGGTTCGTCCACATCGACAGAATGATGATGCCGAAGATGATCGAGGCCAGTCCCGAAGGCATGATCGCCAGCATCCAGGCGACCGGAAAGGCGACAAGGACCGTGGCGACGGTGACCAACGCCGCGACCAGGAATGTGTTGAAGAACACCCGCGCATAGGTGCCGTCACCAAGCAGGGCCGCATAGTTCTGCAAGCCTGGCTCGGGCTCCGTGACACTGCGCAAAAGCAGCGCCAGCACGGGGACGACGAAGAACAGCACAATCAGAATCAGGGCCGGCAGCAGGCCATTGAGACCTGCCGGCACCCGCACCGTTCCAAGGTTCCGGCGTGTTTCGACCGACATGACAGCGACCCGGCTACGGGACGAGACGGAGCGAACCGTCTCGTCCATTGCGGTTCAAGGGCGGGCTTATTTCGCCTGCCAGGCATACCAGCGCGCGGCGATGGTGTCGCGATTGGCGGCCCAGTAGTTCATGTCGAGATTGATCTGTCCGTCGACATGAGCGTCCGGCAGCGATTTCACGGCATCGGCCGGCATCTCTGCCTTGGCCTTGGTGTTGATCGGCGCATAACCGCTGGTTTCGGCAAATTTGGCCTGGCCGGCGGGGCTGCTCGCCGCGGCGAGGAATTTCATCGCCGTATCCTTGTTCTTGGCACCCTTCGGTACCACCAGAACGTCGGCGGCGGTCAGGTTCTGATTCCAGGAGACGCCGACATCGGCGCCATCCTTGTCCAGTGCGAAGACGCGGCCGTTCCACAGCTGGCCGAACGTCGCTTCGCCGGATGCGATCAATTGCTGCGACTCCGCCCCGCCGCTCCACCAGACGATGTCCGACTTGATGGTGTCGAGTTTCTTGAAGGCGCGATCGAGATCCAGCGGATAGAGCTTGTCCGCCGGGACACCATCGGCCAGCAGCGCGATCTCGATGACACCGGGCGCCGACCATTTGTAGAAGGTCCGCTTGCCCGGGAACTTCGTCAGGTCGAACATGTCGGCCCAGCCGGCCGGTTCACCCGAAACGGCGCCCTTGTTCCAGGCGAGCACGAAGGAATAGTAGAAACTGCCGACGGCGTGATCGGTGGTGAAGCGCGGATCGAGGTCGGCCTTCGGCACGGCCTTGAAGTCGATCGGCTCGAGCAGACCGTCCTTGGCCGCCTTGATGGCGAAATCCATCTCGACATCGACGACGTCCCAGTTGACACTGCCGCTGTCGACCATCGCCTTCAGCTTGCCGTAGTCGGTCGGGCCGTCCTGCATGACCTTGATGCCGGATGCAGCGGTGAACGGCTCGGCCCAGGATTTGGTCTGCGCTTCCTGGGTCGTCCCGCCCCAGCTGGTGAACACCATGTCCTCGGCTTTTGCGGCCGTCGTTGCCAGAACTGTCGTTGCAATAAATCCGGCAAGGAAGCCGGTGATGATCAGTTTCATGTCGTTCTCCTCTGTTGTTTTCGTTGTTGTCTGTTCGCGATCGGTCGTTTTCGCCTTGATCGCGCATCTCCGGCCAGCGGCGGCTACCGCATGACAAAAGGATCGGGAATCGGGTCGTCGGAGGTGCGTATCCACACCGATTTCGAACGCGTGTAGTCGCGGATCGCATCGAGGCCGCCCTCGCGGCCGAGCCCGGATTGGCCGTAGCCGCCAAACGGAACCAGCGGCGAGACCGCCCGATAGGTGTTGATCCAGACCACGCCGGCATGGATGCCGCGCGCCATGCGGTGGGCTTTTGCCAGATTGGTGGTGAACACGCCGGACGCCAGGCCGAACTTCGTGTTGTTGGCGAGCGAAAGCGCTTCAGCTTCGCTGTCGAAGGCTAGCACACAGAGCACCGGGCCGAAGAGCTCTTCGCGCACGCAGGCAAGGGTCTGATCAGGCGCGTCGATAATCGTCGGCGCGTAATAGAAGCCGTCCGCCATGCCCGCGGGGCGGATGCCGCCGGTGACCAGTTGCCCGCCCGCGGCCAGGCTTTCAGCAATGATCTTCTCTATCCATTCGCGCTGGCGCGAGGTGGCGAGCGGTCCCATTTCGATCGCGGGATCCTGCGGATCGCCAATCCTGATCGCCTCGGCTTTGCGCTTGAGCCGGGCGAGGAATTCGTCCTTCACGGAGCGCTGGACCAGCAGCCGCGAGCCGGCGACGCAGCTCTGGCCGGTGGCAGCGAAGATGCCGGCAACGACCGCGTTGGCGGCGCTGTCCAGATCGGCATCGGCAAACACCACGACCGGGCTTTTGCCGCCGAGCTCGAGCGTCGTGAAGGCGAGGTTTTCCGCCGTATTCCTGACGATCTGCCGAGCGGTCGAGGGACCGCCGGTGAAGGCGACGCGGGCGACGAGCGGATGACTGGTCAGCCGGTGACCGCAATCGTGGCCGAAGCCGGTCAGGATGTTCACGGTCCCGGCGGGAAATCCCGCCTCATGGACGAGTTCGGCGAAGGCCAGCAACGGGGCAGGGCCGTCTTCCGATGCTTTCAGAACGATGGTGCAGCCGGCCGCCAGCGCCGGCCCGAGCTTGACGGCGGACAGGAAGAGCTGCGAGTTCCACGGCACAATGGCGGCGACGACGCCAATTGGCTCCGGCCGGATGGTCACTTCCATGTCGGCCTTGTCGATGGGGACAAACGAGCCCTCGTGCTTGTCGGCCAGCCCGCCATAATAGCGGTAATAGTCGCCGACATAGGCGATCTGGGCGCGGGTCTCGCGGATGATCTTGCCGGTATCGCGCGTCTCGAGTTCCGCCAGCCGGTCGGCATTGGCGACCACCAGATCGCTGAGCCGCACCAGAAGCTTGCCGCGTGCCGTTGCCGTCATTGCCGGCCACGTGCCTGAGCCAAGCGCCCGGTGAGCAGCTTCGACGGCGCGGTCGACGTCATCAGACGATGCAGCGGGCATCTTCGCCCATGGCGCGCCCGTCGAGGGATCGATGCTGTCGAAGGTCGCCGCCACTTCGACGAAGCTGCCGTCAATATAGTTCCTGAATTGAGTGGTGCTCATCGCAACCCAGCTTTCGGCTCGGAAAAGGCCGGCATCACCCTGTCGATGAAGAGCTGCAGCGATTTCTTCTTGCGCCGATGGGAAAGGCCGCTGTCGATCCAGATCGAATACTGATCGTAGCCGAGCGCTTCGTAGGCTTTCAGCCTGGCGATCACCTCGTCGGCTTCGCCAATGACCAGGTTCTGCTTGATCTTGTCAGGCGCATATTGCGGCATGGCCGCGATCTCGTCTTCGGTCAGCGCTTCCATTATGCCCTGGTGCACCGGCTTCTTGTTCTGGAACCAGGCGCCGAACTGGCAGTAGAACTGCGACAGATCCTGCGCGAGCCGGTCAGCCTCCGCGGCATCCTCGGCGACGAAAGTATGCATCAGCAGCATGATCTCCGGCCTTGGTACGTCGGGGTGGGCATTACACGCTGCGTTGAAACGCTCCATCAGGCTGGCCACTTCGCCATCGCCGGAGGCAAGCGGCGTCACCTGGACGTTGCATTTGCTGGAAACCGCAAAGTCGTGCGAGTTCGGATCGCGTGCGGCCACCCAGATCGGCGGATAAGGCTTTTGCAGCGGCTTGGGCGACGAGGTGGTCGACGGAAACGACCAGAACTCGCCGGCGAGTTCGAAATCACCATCCCAAAGGCCGCGGATCGCCGGCACCATCTCGCGCATACGCTGGCCGGCACCCCAGGCCTCGAGGCCCGGGAAAAGTCGCTGGTATTCGTAAGCGTAGGCGCCGCGCGCAATGCCGATGTCGAGACGGCCGCCGGTGACGACGTCGGCCATCGCTGCTTCGCCGGCAAGCTTGATCGGGTGCCAGAACGGCGCGACGATGGTTCCTGTTCCGAGCCGGATGCGCCTGGTTTTGGCGGCGAGCCAGGCGATGTTGATGAACGGGTTCGGCGAGATGGTGAATTCCATCCCGTGATGCTCGCCGATCCAGGCAGTCTCGAATCCTGCCTCTTCCGCCTGCAGAACCAGCTCCTCCAGCTCGCCGACAAGCTCGGAATGCGGCTTTGCCAGATCCGATCGCTCCATGTGCACGAAAAGCGAAAACTTCATCGGTTTCACCCGCGGCCGGAAAGAGGAATTTGAGAAGGCGAGGGCTTGGCGAGCGGCCGGACTTCACCTTCGACCTCGTTGCCGACATAGACGCCGAATGCATCTTCCGTACGTTCGCGCGCATAGCGGGCAAGCATCGAACGCACTGCGGGATCGGCGATCTTCAGATCCGCGATCTTCTCGATGTCGACAAGCCGCATCTGGCGATCGTCGGAATAGGATCCCTCGACCGTTCCGCGATAATAAACATGCGTGCGCCAGGGTTCGGCGGCATCGTCCCACACCGCGAACAGGAAGCCGAGCTGGGCGTCTATGGCCCTGGCGGCAAGGCGCCCCTTGAGGCTGCGCGCATCGTTGGGCGTGCCCAGTCCGCGCCCCGCAGGCAATTCATAAATCCCGTCGGCCGTTGCGAAGAACAGCACACGGCCCTCGTTCTCGAGAATGGCGCCGACCTCCGTATCGGGGGGCGCCGCCGCCAGCGCCTCCTGGCTGAGGCCAGGCGTGACGTAGGTGCCTCTGCAATAACCGAGGGGCTGGGCTCCGTTGTGGCTGAAGTCGCGGACGCGGCCGATGAGGATCGAGTGATCGCCAGCATCGACCAGCTGCTCCATGCCGCAATCGAACACCGCAACGCAGCCGTCGATCAGCGGATTGCCAGTGCGGCCCGGTTGCCAGCTCACGGCCGCGAACTTGTCCGCTGCTTTGGAAGCGAAGATGCCGGAATGGGCCTTCTGGTCCTCTGACAGGATGTTGATGGCGAAACCTCTCGACGTCGAAAAAGCACTGTGCCCCAGCGCCCTCTTGGCGATGCAGACAAGCACCAGCGGCGGCTCGAGCGAGACCGAGGTGAAGGAGTTGGCGGTGAAGCCGCGCGGTTCGCCTTCCGCGCTGATCGTGGTGACGATGGTGACGCCGGTCAGGAACGAGCCGAGTGCGCGCCGGAATTCGCCGCTGTCAAAGACTGCATCCGTCTCCGGCTTCACGCCAGCGTCTCCTTCCGTGTCGAGAAATTCCATGATGTGTTTGGTCACTTTTTCAGGTGAAGCCATTGCCATCATGTGCCTTTCTCCATTGAGCACGAGGCATTGACCGTGCGGCGCAAGCCTCGCCATCGCCGCCGACATGGCCGGGGTCGAATTGCTGTCTTGCGACCCGGTCATGAACAGGGCTGGTGCGGCAAGACCGGGGAGAGCATCGGCATGCTCGGCATCGGCACGGGCAAAGAGGCGATAGGTGCGCGCGTAGCCTTCGGGTTCGACCCTTTCAAGGGCGGCGCGCGCTGTGGTGGCCGCCCCGATAAGGTTCGCCGGCAGCGGGTCGCCGAACCAGCGGGCAAGCGTAGCCGCAATAGCGGAAGGGTTGCCACGAGGGCCAAGCGCGGCCGCCCGCTCGCGCACGGCCTGCGTCAAGGCCGCGGGGCGGCGGAACACCGCGTTGAGGCACACGATGGCGCGAACGCGCAAAGGGGCGCGAAGGGCGATTTCCAGTGCGACCAGCGCGCCCATCGAATGGCCGACGATCGACACCGACGCCACGCCAAGATGGTCGAGCAGGCGAACCGCCTGATCGGCGAAATCCGACAGGCTGGCTTCTTCCGGCGGCAGCGGTGAAACGCCGTGGCCGAGCATGTCGATGGCGATCAGGTCATGATGGTCTTTCATCGCCGCGATCTGATCGTGCCAGATCGCGGCGTTCATGCCGACACCGTGAATGAGCAGAACCGGCGCGCCGGAGCCGGCGCGGATGAAGCCGGTGCCGTCCGGAGCCGTGTCCCGGACCCATGCGGTGGCAGCGACGTCAGCCATGCAGGTCTCCGACCTCCTTGAGGTCCTGATAGCGGTCGCCGATACGATGGTGCGGGCGGCCACCAATCGAAGCGCCAAGCGCCACTACCAGCTCATCGGGCGCTGGCGCGTCGCCGATTTGGAAATGTACGGTCAGATAGTGGGAGCGGCGGCCTTCGTCGTTCTTGTCCATCAGCGGGATCATGATCGGGGTGTTCGGCCCTCCGCGCAGATTGGTGAAGGCGAGATAGGTCTTGGCGCCGACCGCGCGACGGTAATGGTTGCCGAAATGCAGCGTATGGATCAGCGCCGATGCATGCTCGATCTCGCCCGCCGTGCCGCAGACCGCGGCCTTGCCATAACCCTCTATCGCCTCGCCGGAACCGGCGACGGCGATGATTTCGCGGGTCAGCAGTTCACCGAGGACGGGAGCAATAGCGCGGATCTCCGGCGACAGGTCGTCGGTGAAACCGCGGCCGGCCCAGGGATTTGTCAGCACAGCCGCGACACCGATCAGACGCAGCGGTTTTGGGGCTTCCTTGCCGCCCTCGATTAACGTGTTCTCGATGTACGTGACGATCTTTCGAATGGCTGGTTTCATGAAAGTCCTCGGTCGCCACGGCGCTGTGCAACGCCGAAATCTTTACATCATCTTATGGTATACCATACTATGGAGCACCAGAAGCCTTGTCAATCGGCTATGGAATCTGTTTTGTGGCCGGATCGGGGTAGGGAGAGAAAATGTCAGGCGATACGCTGCGGATCGACCGCTCTGCCAAGACGCTGAGAACGCTGGCGCTGGAGCGCATGCGTGAAGCGATCATGGGCTTCTATTTCCAGCCTGGTGAAAGGCTGGTCGAGCGGCCGCTATGCGATCAGCTCGGGGTGAGCCGTTCCGTCGTGCGCGAGGTCCTGCGGCAGCTGGAGGCGGAAGGCCTGGTGCAGATGATACCGGGCCACGGACCCGCCGTGGCCAAGCCGGATCTCGGCCGCACCGACGAAATCTATGAATTGCGGGCGCTGCTCGAGGGCATCGCGGCGCGGGCTTGCGCCCTAACGGCCACGGACGCGCAGATCGCTTTGCTCGATGCCGCCTTGAGGAACCTGCTTGAGGCGTGGGCGTCCGGTGCGCCTGTCGAGGTGATGCGGGCAACGACCAAGTTCTACGAAACGCTGTTCGAGGCGGCGGACAAGCGCATTGCCTGGGAAATCGTGACGGGGCTGAATGTCCGCATCAACCAGCTCCGCTCAATGACGATCGCGTCGGAGAACCGCCGCGAGCCGGCGATCGCCGAAATGACCGAAATCATGGATGCAATCCGGTCGCGCAAGCCGGACGAGGCGGAGGAGGCGGCGCGGCGGCATGTCGAATCCGCGTGGCAGATCGCCCGCAACACGCTTCGCCTTGGCTGACTGGTATGCCGCCGGCGGTCCATCGTTCCACGGCAGGCATCTAACTGGTGCGTACAGTGACATGTGTGACATGCCAATTTGCTTTCAGTTGCGGCGGCAAAATCGTATATCGGGTCAGTTAGGTGTGCATCTCTTGCCAAATTGCTCTGTCATTCGAACGGAGTATCGGACGGACTGAGACAGAAAAAATAGTAAAATGAATATGTTACGCCACAAAGTTGCCGTGGCGCCGATGATGGATTGGACGGACCGGCACTGCCGGTTCTTCCATCGCCAGCTGACGCGCGAGGCGCTACTCTATACCGAGATGGTGGTGGCCGATGCGGTCATCCACGGCGCACGCGAGCGGCTGCTCGGCTTCGACGACAGCGAACATCCGGTTGCGCTGCAACTCGGCGGCGCCGATCCGGGAAAGCTGGCCGAGGCGGCGCGCATCGGCGAAACCTTCGGCTATGATGAAATCAACCTCAATGTCGGCTGCCCGTCCGACCGCGTCCAGTCGGGCACCTTCGGCGCCTGCCTGATGAAGACGCCCGTGCTCGTCGCGGATTGCGTCGCGGCAATGAAGGCGGCGGTGAAAATACCGGTTACCGTCAAGTGCCGCATCGGCGTCGATGAGCAGGATCCGGAACCGGCACTCGATGCGTTGGCCGATGCTGTTTTCGCGGCCGGCGCCGACGCGCTGTGGGTGCACGCCCGCAAGGCCTGGCTGGAAGGACTGAGCCCAAAGGAAAATCGTGACATCCCACCGCTCGACTATGACCGCGTCTATCGGCTGAAAGCCAGAAAACAAAACAAATTCATCGGCATCAACGGTGGCATTCAATATCTCGCAGAGGCGCTGACGCATCTCGACCATGTCGATGGCGCCATGCTCGGCCGCGCCGCCTATCACACGCCAGGGATACTGACCGGCATCGATGCCGCGTTTTACGGCAGCACAGCTGAGTCGTTCGATTTTGCCGCACTGATCGATGCCATGGCGGATTACGCGTCACGCCATATCGAGCAGGGCGGACGGCTCGGGCATGTCACCCGGCACATGGTCGGGCTGTTTCACGGCCTGCCCGGTGCACGCCGCTATCGGCAGATCCTGTCCACCGAGGCGACAAAGCCCGGTGCCGGACCGGAGGTGATCAAGACGGCTTTCGCAGAGGTCGATTTCGGCCGGACCGCAGAGGCGGCCTGAGGAAAAACTTAATCCCGCAAAATCATGCGATCGCCGCGTACGTCGAAACCCGATAGCGAGCCGATGAAATTCATACCGAGAAGGCTCTGGCCGAGCGTGCCTGGTGCGGCGATCATGATGGGCATGTCCTTGCGTACGATGCCGCCGATCGACAGTTCGTCGGTTCGCACCGCCGCCGCGCGTGTCATGCCATTGGCGGTAGAGATCGGTATGGTGAAGCGGAGAGCCGCCGAATTGAACCCGACCGCCAGAGCGTCCTCGGCGGTCAGCACGGTGCTGGTCGCGCCGGTATCGACAACCGTCAGGATCGGCGTGCCGTTGATCGTGACGCGCGCTTCGAAATGGCCGCTGCCGGCCTTGTCCAGGGTGACGGTGGCATGGCCTTCTTCCACGCCCAGCGCCAGCGGACTGCCGGGAACAAGGCCGGCGGTGACGCGGCTGGCGAAATCCTGCAACTCATAGCGGTACTGATAGCCGGCGATCAGCGCCAGCACGATGGCACCCCAGGCGCCGAGGCTGCGGGCCATGGTGCCCAACGGCCTGCCCGATCTGACCAGGCCGGCGCCGACGAGTGCCGCTAAGGCGCCAAGCCAGATCAACTGGCTGAAATCGTAATTCTCAATGCCGAACGTACTGCCGGCGGAATCGTTGAGCATGAGCAGGAGCACACCCGCCCCGATCGCGACGATCAGAATCCACAACAGTCGGTTCATCTCTGCGGCCGGTTCACGAGAGGGCGTCGCGTTCGCGTGCCATGCGGCTGCGACGGGTTTCCCGGCGGGGGCGTCGCTCGACCGTTTCCAGCCTTGCCGGCAGCTCGGCCATGACGCTGCGGCGGGTTTGCGGGGACATGTCGATCCAGGCGGCGATTTCCTCGCGCGTGCGCCCGCAACCGAAACAGAAGCCGGTTTTCATATCGATCGAGCAGACCAGGATGCACGGGGATTCAATGGCCGTCATAAGGATTTCCTTGGCTAGCCTCCACATGGTGCAACGACAAAGTCAATGCAAGCCCTCCGGGAAGCGCCGCCAACGAATGCTTTCGCGTCAATACCGCCAAGTTGTACCAGGCCTGGAGGTTGTGCCGGCTTGAGGTTGTGCCGGCTGGCCAAGGCGGCTATGCCGCTCACCAATTCACACGGACGATCGCCATCGATATGACCAGCGCGCTGCCTTTCGACGATTTTCGCGACCTCCTGGTGAGCCTGCCGCCGGGAGATATGGCGGCCAAGGCCCGCGTGCGCCAGTTGTTTGCCAAGGCAGACAAGCCCGAAGGCTCGCTTGGCCGCATCGAGGACATCGCCGCCTGGCTTGCCGGGTGGAGCGGCCGCGCGCCGCCGGCGGTGACGCGGCCATTGGTGGCGATCTTTGCCGGCAATCATGGCGTCACCCGCCACGGCATTTCGCCGCGCCCCGCCGCCGCCACGGCAAATGCAGTCGAGCTCTGCGCCGCCGGCGGTGCAGCAATCAACCAGATCTGCATCGCCAACGATCTCGGCTTGAAGGTGTTCGATCTGGCTCTGCACATCCCGACAGCCGACATTACCGAGGATGCGGCACTGGACGAGCGCGGTTGTGCCGCTACCATGGCCTTCGGCATGGAAGCGATTGCCGGCGGCACCGACCTGCTTTGCCTTGGTGACCTCGGCGTCGGCAATTCGACTGTCGCTGCGGCCCTTTGCACGGCACTGTTCGGCGGCACCGGCGCCGACTGGGTCGGTCCTGGATCAGGGGCGGGCGCGGCGATGCAGAGGCGCAAGGCGGAGGTGGTCGATGCCGCGGTCGCGTTTCACGGCGCGAGCCTCAAGGACCCGCTGGAAGCGCTGCGCCGGGTCGGCGGGCGGGAATTCGCCGCGATCTGCGGCGCCATTCTGGCGGCGCGGATGCAGAAGATCCCGGTGCTGCTCGATGGGTTTGCGGTGACTGCCGCCGCTGGTGTCCTACATGCCGCCAACCCCGCCGCGCTCGATCATTGTCTCCTCGCAAGCCTGTCGCCGGAGCCTGGTCATGCCAAGGCCGCCGAGCGCCTCGGCCTTCGCCCGCTGCTCGATCTGGGCGTCAGTCAAGGCGACGGGGTAGGGGCGGCTCTTGCCGCCGGCCTGGTCAAGGCGGCCGCGCTGACCAGCTCCGGCATGGCAGCCGCGGTCCGCGGTTAAGCATTCAGCGCCGGCGCGAGGCAACCGCCTTGGTCGGCAGCGCCGGCAGTTCCTCCATCACCCGGCTCAGCGGGAAGATGGCGATCGCCTCGGTGCCTTCGCGCAGCCTGGAATGGAGCTGGAATTCGCCGCCATGCATGGCCAGCAAGCCTTGCACGATCGGCAGGCCAAGCCCGGTGCCCTGTTCGGCGCTCTTGATGGCGATCGAGCCCTGGCCGAAGGCCGAAAGCACGATCGGAATCTCGTCTTCCGGTATGCCCGGCCCATTGTCCTTGACGGAGAGATATTGCCCGCCGCCCGCCGTCCAGCCGACGCGCACGCGGATTTCGCCGCCGGTGGCGGTGAACTTGATGGCATTGGACAACAGGTTGAGCGCAATCTGCCGCACCGCGCGTTCGTCGGCGAACAAGCGCGGCAAGGCGTTTTCGAAATCCTGGACGATGCGGATGTCCTTGTTGCGCGCCTTCAGCTCCATCATGTGGCAGCAATCCTCGACGACGGAGAGCAGCATCATCGGCTCCTCGTTGAGCTGGTAGCGGCCCGCTTCGATGCGCGACAAATCGAGGATTTCGTTGATCAGGTCGAGCAGATGCTGTCCGGAGTCGTGCACGTCACGGGCATAGTCGCGATAGGTCGGGTTGCTCATCGGGCCGAGCACCTCGTTGGCCATCACTTCGGAAAAGCCGAGAATGGCGTTGAGCGGTGTGCGCAGTTCGTGGCTCATCGAGGCCAGGAAACGCGATTTCGCCAGATTGGCGTCTTCCGCCCGCCGCCGTGCCTCGTCCGACATCGATTTCGCCGTCTCCAGTTCGGCGATCAGCGCATCCTTTTCGGAGCGGAACGACAGCAGCATCAGCGAGGAACGGTTGAGTTGGCGCGCCACATAGGCGAAGAACGGCAACGAGGAGATCAGCAAGCCTGCCATGATCACTTCGACCGGCATCCATAATTTCGCACTGGCATAAGCATAGATGGCGACCGGGAGGGCGAAGGTCGCCAACAGCGCACCGCGCAGGGACGAGGCCAGGATCGCGGTTGCCGACATGGCGAGCAGCAGCACCACCGCCTTGGCGACCTGGAACTGATCCATTTGGCAAGTTTCGCAGCCGAGCCATGCGAACCAGGCCCAGCCAAGCCCGCACAGAAAATGGCCGATCAGGAAATCCCTATGCGTTTCCAGCGGGTTGAGTTCGGACGCTTGCGTGACGCGTCTGGCCATGAATGCAACGATGGTATAGCAGATGAATGTGAACAGCGCCCAGACGCCGATCTCCTTGCCGATGCCCGCGAGCAAGCCTGCCGCGGCCGTTGCCAGAACGAGCAGCGGAATGACGATCACGCCGCCGGTCATCGAAAGCGCGTGGAGCTTCAACAGCTCGCGGTCGAAGTCGGGATTTCCGGCTTGCTGCGAAAGACGGTCGCGCGTCTTGCGCACCGCGCGCGCGACATCGCTGTTGCGATGGCGTTTCCTGCGGTCCACAATAAACTTGTCCGCCGTGGTCGAGCGTTGCAGGGGCATGAAGTCTTCAATTTACGCGGGCAGCAATTTCAAATCGTTAAGCTACGTTCGAATGATTAACCAACGGTTTGCCATATGAGCCGTTCGTGGTCGCGATGGCCGCGCCAGCGATACTATGCGCCACGTCCGCGAAGCCTGTGGCGCCGACTAATGGACTATGGGCTGATACTCATCGTGCTCGGCCTGGCGATCCTCCTGGCGGCGCGCCTCGACCGGATCGAGACGCGCAAGACGGAGGGCGCGGCCACCGTCAATGACGGCGATAGCATCACGCTCAGTGGCGAGCGTATCCGCATGCGTGGCATCGACGCGCCGGAATATTCGCAAATCTGCCGCAAGGACGGTGCCGACTATCCTTGCGGCAAGCTCGCGCGGCAGTCCCTGGTGCGGTTGATCGGCGGCAAAGCCGTCTCCTGCAGCGGCTGGCAGCGCGACCGCTACGGCAGGCTGCTCGGCGACTGCAAGGCCGGTGGCAAGGATCTCAACCGCGCACAGGTCGAGGCCGGCTGGGCGGTCGCCTTTGGCGATTTCGAGACCGAGGAAGCTGCTGCGCGCGCGGGCAAAGCCGGCATCTGGGGCGGAACTTTTGACGAGCCCAAGAACTGGCGCGAGAACCACGGCCACGAGCTGGTCGAAAGAAAGCACGGCACCTTGGCGTCGATCGGCGATGCCTTGCGTGAAATTTTTCGCTTCTGGTGAGTTGTGCCTATAGTTCGTCGGGACGGACGAGGAGGATGGAGATGAAGCTGTTCGACGGCGGGCGCGCGCCCAATCCACGTCGGGTTCGGATTTTTCTGGCCGAAAAGGGACTTCAGGTTCCGCTGGTGCCCGTCGACATGGGCGCGCTAGAGCACAAAGAGCAGCCGGTCAGCTCGCGCAATCCGCTGAAGCGTCTGCCGGTGCTCGAGCTCGATGACGGCACCATCATCACCGAATCCGTCGCAATCTGTCGTTACTTCGAGGAACTGCACCCCAAGCCGGCTTTGTTCGGGGATGGGGCGCTCGGCAAGGCAATCGTCGAGATGTGGCAAAGACGTGTGGAGTTCAATCTGTTCGGCTGCGTCGCCGCGGCGTTCCGGCATATCCACCCCGCAATGAGGGAATGGGAGATCCCGCAAATCCCCGAATGGGGCGAGGCCAACAAGCCGAAGGCGATCGAATTCCTGAGGTTTCTGGACACTGAGCTCACCGGCAGGGAATTCGTCGCCGGCGATGCCTATTCGATCGCCGACATCACCGGGCTGGTCGCCATCGACTTCATGAAGCCGGCTCGCATCAAGGTACCCGAAGAGTGCACCAACGTGCTGCGCTGGCATCAGGCAATCTCGAGCCGGCCGAGTGCCGCCGCCTGACAATGAATTCCGAATGAGCGAAGAGCTGGAAGCCTTGACGGCGCGGGTACGCGCCTGCCGCATCTGCGTCGATAACCCGGCCGGCAAGCCGTTGCCGCACCAGCCGCGTCCGGTGCTCAGGCCATCTTCGAGCGCCCGCATCCTGATCGCCAGCCAGGCGCCGGGTACCAAGGTCCACGTGTCAGGCATGCCGTTCACCGACGCCTCCGGCGACCGGCTGCGAAGCTGGCTGGGCGTCGGCAGCGAGGAATTCTATGACACGGACAAGTTTGCCATCGTGCCGATGGGCTTTTGCTTTCCCGGTCAGGACGCCAAGGGCGCCGACCTGCCGCCGCGCCGCGAATGTGCGCCGGCATGGCGCACATCGCTGATGGCGCTGATGCCGCAAGTCGATATGGTGCTGACGATCGGCATCTACGCGCAAAGCTGGCATATGGGCGCGGCGCGCCGTCCCTCGCTGACGGAAACGGTCATGGATTGGCGTGCCATCTGGGCGGCGGCAACCGACCCGAAAGTCCTGCCGCTGCCGCACCCGTCCTGGCGCAACACCGGTTGGCTGCAGCGCAATCCATGGTTTGAAATGGATTTGCTGCCCTTTCTGAGATCGGAAATCCGCTATCGCCTCGGCTAGGCATTCAGCAAGAAATCACTCGCTTTCGCACTATGCGGCAGAATTTCTTTCTTGTAATAGGCTCGAGCAAGAGGGATTATGGTAATCCATTCCTCGAAGCGCGCCGCGCATGAGGGGACGCGCGTTAAATTCTTGTTTTTATGCATGTCGTTGTGCCAAGGCCGCTGCGCACTTGGACGACTTGCATCAGGGGAGCACCCAATGGACCGCCTTGATAGAAAAATTCTCCGCCTCCTGCAGGAGGATGCGACGCTTGCAGTCGCCGACGTCGCCAAGAAGGTCGGCCTGTCGACGACGCCGTGCTGGCGGCGCATCCAGAAGCTCGAGGAAGAGGGCGTCATCAAGCGGCGCGTCGCCATCCTCGATCATGAAAAGGTCAATGTGCGGGTCACGGTGTTCGTCTCGATCCGCACCAATTCGCACAGCCATGAATGGCTGCGGCGCTTTTCGGAGGTCATCCAGGAATTCCCGGAAGTGGTCGAATTCTATCGCATGAGCGGCGACGTCGACTATCTCTTGCGCGTCGTGGTGCCCGATATCGCCGCCTACGACGCCTTCTACAAGCGGCTGATCGCCAAGATCGAGATCCGCGACGTGTCGTCTTCCTTCGCCATGGAGCAGATCAAATACACGACCGAGATGCCGCTGGATTACATGATGCTCGACAAGGAATCCGGCGCCAACGCCGCCTGAGATTCGTCTGTTTAGTTCTTCTTTTTGTTCAGGAAAGTCCATGGCGAGTTGACCGGCAGCGTGATCGTGTCCGGCACCGTATCGACGTTGACCACCTCGGCCTTGTGCACGGTGTAACCCGACTGGATGACGCTGACGCCGTCAAGAATGAAAAGCTGGCTCTTCTCCATACCCGGTTGCAAGGCGCCGGTCACCGAAACCGGCTGGTAGGCCTCGGACATCCTGTAAGGGTGTGCAGGCGTGACGAGGACGATCTGGTTGGGCGGCGGCGTCGGCATGTGGCTGCAGGCTCCCGTCCACGGCACCAGCAGGAACTGGTAGACGAGATCGCCGTCGCGATCGACTGGCAGCGCATAGCCCGCGAGCTGCACGATCTTGTCCTGCAGATTGAGAGACAGCGTCTCGCCATGATCGGGCATTTTGGCCGCGATCATCGGCAGTCCGACGCTTTCGGCGGCTGCCTGGGTCGCCGGGCGCAGATCCTTCCAGAAAATATGCATCGTCCCGGCGCAAGCACTGTCTGCCACAATGGACACGAACACCGCGGCCGCCAGGATCGCTCCTGATTTGAGACGGTTGCTCATTGCTGCTCCATTGTTGAGCCTTGATCTGCGGCCTATGCCAGCAAGTAAAGCTGCCGCTGCCCCACAGGTCAACGCTCAAGCCGCATCACATGCCGGCGCGAGCCGGTCATGCCGATCTCGCGAAAGCCGCGGGCGACGAACATGTCGCGAAAACCCATGAAGCTGTAGCTCGGCGAAGCCTGGTCGACGGGATAGGCTTCGATCGTCCTGGCGCCTTTGGCAAAGGCGTGATCGATGGCCGCGTCGAGCAATGCGCTTGCCAGCCCGCCGCCGCGCAGCGCTTTCGGTACATAGAAGCAGACGATCGACCAGATGCCCATCTCGCTATCGTCCTGCTGCCGTGACAGCTTGCGGTAGGTCTCGCGCGGCGCAATCGAGCACCAGCCGACGGTCCGGCCATCGATCTGGGCGACAATGCCGACCGGCGTGCCGGCGTCGATCAGCGTCATCATCGCGCGTTTCTTCTCGTCGTTCTCGACATGCTCGCGGCGGTCGAGATTGCGCCAAGCCATACACCAGCAGTATTTCGGCCCGCCGGGTTGCTCGAACAGGTTTTCGAAATCGGCGCGCGTCGATTGCGTCACCTCCGTGAAGCGCACTTCGCTCAGGTCAAGCTTTTCTGGCGGCGAGCCGCTCGAGCGTCTTGGCATCGGAAAGTTCCTTCACGGCGTCCTTGCCGATCCAGCGTGCGGTCCTGTCTGTCGAGGCCGCCAGTTTTAGCGCCACGGCAAGGGCAGGGCCGTGCAAATTCATCGATCGCTTGCCGATCGAACGAAGCGCCCAGTTCACGGCCTTCTTCACAAAATTGCGGCCGTCGGTCGCATGCGCTTCGATGATCGGCAGGAATTCGAGGAAGGTCGTCTCGGGTTCCTTCTTCCGGTGGACCACCGACCAGGCCATCATCGCAAAAGCCGTGCGTCGAACGAATTCCCGTTCGTCGACCGCGAATTCGGCGATCAATTCCTTCCAGCAATCCGTATCGACAAAGAGATCGGAGACCCCGTCGACGATATCCCACGAGTCGAAAGTCGCCGCCCATCGTCTTGCATCCGCGGCGGAGAACCGCTCCGGATCGGCTGTCACGGAAGCGATGAACTGCGCCTCCATGATGCCTGTCTGCCAAAGCTCGAAGGCACGCTCATGGTTGCGCTTGATTTTCTTGGCAATCTGCCGCTGCACGCCATGCGAGATACCGAGCGCACGTTCGATCTTGATACCGTAGCGCAGCATGCCAAGTCGATTTTCCTCTGAGGCGATCGAGCGCAGATGAGCGACGATTTCATCGGCGCTGGATTGAGGCGAAAGCTCGGCCACAGTGAAATCCTATTTCTCCAGCCGCGCCAGCAGCGAGGACGTGTCCCAGCGCTTGCCGCCCATCGCCTGCACGTCCTTGTAGAACTGGTCGACAAGTGCCGTCACCGGCAGTTTGGCGCCGTTGCGGTCGGCCTCGGCGAGGCAGATGCCAAGATCCTTGCGCATCCAGTCGACGGCGAAGCCGAAATCATATTTGCCGGCATTCATCGTCTTGTGGCGGTTCTCCATCTGCCAGGAACCGGCGGCGCCCTTGGAGATAACCTCGATTACCTTTTCGATGTCGAGCCCAGCCTTCTTGCCGAAATGGATGCCCTCCGCCAGGCCCTGAACGAGGCCGGCGATGCAGATCTGGTTGATCATCTTGGTGAGTTGGCCAGCCCCGGCCGATCCCATCAATCCGACCATGCGGGCATAAGCATCTATGACTGGCCTGGCCCTGTCGAAGGCGTCGGGCTCGCCGCCGACCATCACGGTCAGCATGCCGTTCTCGGCGCCTGCCTGACCGCCGGAGACCGGGGCGTCGAGGAACGCAAACCCGAGCGCTTGCGACTGCTGCGCCAGTTCGCGCGCGACCTCCGCCGATGCCGTGGTGTTGTCGATGAAGATGGCGCCTTTCTTCATGGAATTGAAGGCGCCTCCGGCACCGGTCGTCACCGAGCGCAGATCGTCGTCATTGCCGACGCAGGAAAAGACGAAGTCCTTGCCCGCGGCCGCCTCTGCTGGTGTCGCGGCGAAGCTGCCGCCATGCTGGGCAACCCACTGCTCGGCCTTGGCCCTGGTGCGGTTGTAGACGGTGACGTCGTGACCGCCCTTGTTCTTGAGATGTCCGGCCATCGAATAGCCCATGACGCCAAGACCAAGAAATGCCACCGAAGCCATGTTTTCGAATCCCTTAGAAGCCTGCTTTGCGGTCTTCTTACCGGATCAGGCAAGGCGATGGGAGTCAGCGGTGCAGATGGATGGTGATGCGCCGTTCGATCCACTCGACGCCGTGGCGCAATGTTTCCACGATGATCAGATAGATGATCGCCGCCCAGATATACGACTGGAAGTCGAAGGTGCGCGCATAGGTGAGCCGGGTGATGCCCATCAAATCGTAGACCGTGATGATGGCGACGATTGCCGAGCCCTTGATCATCAGGATGATCTCGTTGCCATACGGGCGCAACGCGACGATCAGCGCCTGCGGCAGGATGATCTTCCACATCGTCTGCAGTTTGTGCAGGCCGAGCGAGGCGGCACCTTCCCACTGGCCCCTTGGCACGCTCTCGATCGCGCCACGCAAAATCTCGGCCTGGTACGCGGCCGTATTCAGCGAAAAGGCGAAGATCGCGCAGTTGAACGCTTCGCGGAAGAAGCCCCACAGTCCGACCATCTCGAGCTCCGGCCGGAAGGAGCCGACCCCATAGTAGACCAGGAAGGTCTGCGCCAACAGCGGCGTGCCGCGAAAGAAATAGACATAGGCATAGGCGAACCCCGAAAGGATCGGGTTCTTCGACATGCGTGCATAGGCGATCGGCACGGACAGGATCGCGCCAAGCACAATCGAGATGGCAACCAGCAACAGGGTGATGCCGAGGCCGGATATGTAGCCGGGTGCATATTTCTGGAAGAACTCCGGGTTCCACGCAGCGACCAGGTAGACGACCATGCCAATGCCGAGAGCGATCCACAGGCCGACTAGGACATGGCCGAGGATGCGTTGGCGCGACCAGCCGCGTGCGGGCGGCGGCGGCCGGTCGACTTTCAGCGTGTCGGTGGCAAGGCTCATCTCTTGACCTCGCTGCCGCCGACCGCTCGTTCGATCGCGTTGATGCCGAAGGAGGAGACGATCGCCAGCAGGAGATAGATGAGGCCGGCGAAACCGTAAAACAGGAACGCGTGCTTGGTGACGCGAGCGGCAACCCCGCTCTGCCGGAGGATCTCGTTGAGGCCGACGGCCGAGACGAGCGCGGTGTCCTTGAGCAGGATAAGCCAGAGATTGGCAAGTCCGGGCAACGCGATGCGGATCAACTGCGGCAGCACGATCAGCCGCATCGTCTGGCCGCTGGACAGGCCAACCGAATAGCCTCCCTCATATTGCCCTTTTGGAATCGCGCGGAAGGCGGATAAAAACACCTCGCTGGAATAAGAGGAGAAAATGAAGCACAGCGCGATCATGCCGGCGACGAAGCTGTTGACGTCGGCGGACGTTCCGGGGCTCACCAGCCGGACAATGTACTGCAGGATCAATGGGACGCCGAAGAAGATCAGAAACAGCGTGAGCAGCTCGGGTATTCCGCGAAAAATCGTGGTGTAGATGTTCCCGGCCAGTCTCAGCGACGGCTCTTCCGATTGTTTGGCCAGCGCCACGAAAAAGCCGAGCGTTAGCCCGAAGGGCAGAGTGGCCAGCGCAAGACATACCGTGACAAACACACCCGCGGCGATGTCGTCGAGCCAGCCTTCGGGTCCCCAACTGAGAAGCGTCAGTGCGCTCTGCATCCGCCTGCCTGTTCTCCTTGAGGCTCTTTGAGACCCGTGCCGCGTCACCCCTCGTGCGCGGCATCCTTATAAGAACGGCGGGAATCTCCCGCCGTTCAAGTCCTCGTATGTCGGTCGATCAGGACTCGCCGCCATAAACGTCATATTTGAAGTATTTGTCGTTGATTTCCTTGTACTTTCCGTTTGCTCGGATGGCGTCGATCGCCGCATTGAACTGGTTGACCAGATCGGTCTCGCCCTTGCGCACGGCAATGCCGGCACCCGGACCGTGGATTTCGATGACCGGCTTGATTGTGCCGACCAGCTTGCAGCAGGCGCCGTCCGGCGAATCCAGCCATTGCTGCAGCACGACGATGTCGTCATTGGCGGCATCGAGCCGGCCATTGGCCAGATCGAGCTGGTATTCCTGTGCGGTCGGGTACGGCTTGACGGTGCTGTCGGTATAAGTCTTGGTCGAATAGTTGAAATGCGTGGTGGACGCCTGCACGCCGATCGTCTTGCCGGCCAAATCTTCCTTGGTGACACCCTTGATGTCGGTGTCCTTGGGCGCGGCAATCGCCGGCGGCGTATTGTAATATTTGTGGGTGAAGTCGACCTTCTCGGCGCGTTCCGGCGTGATCGACATCGACGCGACGATGGCGTCGAACTTGCCTGCCTGAAGGGCGGGAATGATGCCGTCCCAGTCCTGCGCGACAAAGGTGCACTTCACCTTCATCTCGTCGCAGAGCGCCTTGGCAATGTCGATATCGAAGCCTACGAGTTGGCCGTCGGCTGTCAGATTGTTGAATGGGGGATAGGCTCCCTCGGTGCCGATCCTCAAGGTCTTTTCCTGGGCCTGGGCAACGCCAAGCGTCAGCAGCGCAGCCGAAGCGGCAAGCGCGATACGCAGTGCAATACGCATAATGGTCCTCTCTGTTGGTCCCGGCCGTCGTTCCCGAACGGCTCTGTGGGCGGTGCTTTTGACCGCCCGCTGATGCGATATTCCCATTCTTTCCCAAGAAAAAGCAACTGCAAAACCGTCGCTTGAGGGAAGGTCATGTTCAGAAAGCGATGACGCTGGGTCAGACGCCTAAATTGGGAAGCAAGTGGGCGGAAACTGTCTTCTGCCGCATTTTCAGCGCGACAGGCTTGTGGCGCGCTCGATGAAGTCAGCTATCGAATTCGTGTCGTCGAGATCGAAGGCCGGCAGGTCTTCGCCGACAATGGGGAAGTCGGAGGCGATGGCGACAATGTGTGGATCGCCTGCCGAGAGCGGTGTCCGGTCCTTGGCCTCGAGCCGTCTCGTCTCGATTTTCTTGTGCGCTTCGCGCTTGTACCCCTCGACCAACACGATGTCGCACGGTGCCAGCCGTGACAGGATCGCGTCTAGTGTCGGCTCGTCCTCGCCGCGCAATTCGTGCATCAGCGCCCAGCGCCTGCCCGACACGACCGCGACCTCCATCGCTCCCGCCTGCCGGTGGCGAAAGCTGTCCGCTCCGGGTTTGTCGATGTCGAAATCATGATGGGCGTGTTTTACCGTCGACACTTTCCAGCCGCGCCGGACGAGTTCCGCCACCAGCTTTTCGGTCAATGTCGTCTTGCCGGAGTTCTTCCAGCCGGTGATGCCGAAGATACGTCTTTTCATGGCTCGATGCTCTGCAACAGATGCGCGGCCTGGGCAAGGTCGTCGGGAGTGTTGATGTTGAAGAACGGATCGATCTCGGCCCCGCCGGATTTCAGGATGGGAAATTCCACCTCGACAAAACCGTGCCGGTCGATGAACGCCGCAACGCGCCGGTTGTCTTCCTCGACGAGAAATTGTCGCAAGGCCTGATCTAACCCTAGCGGCCAGAGTGCAAAGGTCGGATGCCGTTTGCCGCCGGAACAGGCGACCGCAATCGAGGCGGGGCGTTCGTCGGCTGCCGCGAGCAGCCGCTCGACCATATCCCTGGGCAGGAAAGGCGTATCGCCGGCAGCCGTGACCAGCGCCTGGCAGGTCGTGTCGGAAGCCCATTCGAGGCCGGTCAGGATCCCGGCAAGCGGCCCGGCATAACCTTTGACTGTGTCGGCAAGCACCGGAAGCCCCGTCGCGGCAAACCGTGTCGGATCGCCATTGGCGTTTAGCGCAAGCGGTCCGACCTGCGGGCCAAGGCGCGAAACGACACGGTCGAGCAGGGTACCGTCGCCAAGCGCAAGCAGCGTCTTGTCGCCGCCACCCATCCGGCTCGATCGGCCGCCGGCCAGAATGATCCCTGCGATATGTCGGCCCATCGTTTGCTGCCTAGGCCCAAAATCCAGTTTTCAAATCAGACAGTCGTCGACAGTCACTCTATATGCCGTCCGGCGCCATGTCCGGTCCAGTGCTTTCGGCGGCTGTTTTTCGCCGTCCGACGATCCGTTCGCGGTAGAGTGCATAGAGGCCTGACGCGATGATGATCGTGGCACCGAGGATCATCGGCAGATCGGGGACATCGCCGAAGATCGTGAAGCCAAGCAAGATCGACCAGAGCAGGGCGGTGTAGCGAAACGGCGCGATGAAGGAGATATCGCCCACCCGCATCGCCGTGATGATGAAGTGATAGCCGATGAGCACGAGCACCGCCGCCAGCGCCAGGAACGCCGTGCTTTGTCCTGTCATCGGTGTCCAGCCGCCCATCGGCGAAAGCAGTGCCGCGCCCAGAACTGTCATGGCAAGTGCGGTGGCGGTCGACACCAGCAATGTCGGAATTGCCTGCGGGATCCGCTTGGTAGCGAGATCGCGCACCGCGCAGCATGCGACGCTGGCCAGCGCCAGCAGAGAAAAGACGCTGAACCCTTCGAAGCCGGGCCGCACGATGATCAGCACGCCGGCAAAACCGACGGCAATAGCCAGCCAGCGCCGCCAGCCGACGCCCTCGTTGAACACAAGCGCGGCGCCCATCGTCACCGCCAGCGGCAGCGCCTGCAGCACGGCGGAGACATTGGCGATCGGAAGATGTGCCAGAGCAACCAGGAACGACACGGTGGCGCCGGCCTCGCCGGCGACGCGCAGCGCAACGGTCGGCTGCAGCATCGAACCTGGCCGGGCAAGCGCGCCCCGTTGCCACGCAAGCAGGCCAACGAAAAGCGAAGCGAAGGCGCCGCGGATCAGCATGACCTGCGCCATGTTCATCGATTCCGATGAGAATTTGGTGATCGCGTCGTTGAGAGTGAAACCAGCCATGGCCACCATCATGAACAACGCGCCGCGGAGGTTTGGCGAAAGAGGCAAGGCGATTACCGGGTGAGTCCTGCAGCAAGCGTCTAGCAGGCACCCACAAGACAGCAACGTCAAAGGGCTGGGCCACAGCCTTTCTGTGGCCCGTGACATCTGCCGCGCAAGAGCGGCAGGGCTTATTTGGGCGTCAGTACCTCGGTGCCGTTGCCTTCCTTGCCGGCAATCGTCCACAGGCCATGCAGCGAGCCGTCTTCCTGCACCTTGTAGACGACTAGACCGACCGCCTTGCCCATGACATAGCCGGCGGAGAAGGCATCGTCGTTGCGCATGCAGATACCGTCCGAGGACGAGCCGCCTGTCTCCCAATGGATCGTGCAGGTCGTCTCGCTGGTCAGCGTGATCGTCGCGTCGCCACCATAGGACGACCCATCGAAATTGGTGCCGGCCACGGCATAGGTGCCGCCGATCGACTGAGCCGCCGCGGGCAGGGCCGCGAGGCTGAGCAATGCAAGAGAAAGAATGAGTTTGCGCATATCGTATTCCCCCACTGGGCGAAGAACCGCTCCAGAGCAGAGGCTAGGCCCGAATGGGCTTCCGGTAAATCCGGTGACCGTTTGCGGACAAGACCTTTTCTGGGTGTGACCCCAAAAAAGGTGCCGTTCTAAAGGATGGGTTCGGAGGGCAAATTTGTCACACTGCGGCTCGAGGAAAATTTTTCGACGAGATCAAATTTGCTCGGCAAGATTCACCAAATTGGTCATTGTAAGCTTCTGATCGTGTTGGGGAGATGGTCCATGATGAATGCACGAGGCAATGCGGACTGGCTTGGCACAGGCAGCAGGCGGCATGTTTCGTCGGCTTTCCGGTTCTCTTCTGCCCTGGCGGTTATCCTCATGGCGATAGCGCCTGCGTTCGCCGAGAACGGCGCTTCGGCGTCGGCAGTCGAACGGATGTCCACGTCGGGTCACGAAGCGGATGAGCTCGCTCGCCGCGTCGGGAAATGGTCCGTCGTCAACACGATCTGGCCAACGCCCGGCGCCCAGCCGATCGTGATGACGGGGCTGGTGGCCGAGCGCACGATGATCGGTCCCTTCATGCAGGAGGTGATGCGCCCGGCGCCCGGGTCGAAAATGCCGGACTTCCAGCGGATAGCCTATTTGAGCTATGACCGGGTGGAGGGCCGCTGGAAGTATGTCTCCATGGACACCCGTTTCCCGGCAGGGATCATGCCCGCCTGGAGTTTTGGTGGTGAGGAGGACGGCAAGATTTCACTGCTGTTCCAGCCGCTTGGTTTCGTCGGCTTCGGCCCCGAGGTCGAAGGGCGGTTCACGGCCTCCGATTTCGTCATTTCCAGGGACGGCGACAATCACGAAGTGGCCGAGCAACATTTCCTCCAGGCCAATGGCAGCGGCAAAAAATGGCTTGCCGTACGATATGATTACACGCGCCAACAACCGTGATTTGCTAGCAAAAACAATAGGCTGCCAATAAGTTCTGACGTCGCCGGATGCTCGCGGTCCCCTGAGGCTGCCGGCGATCGCATCGACGAGCGGGTCGTATTTCGATTTCAGGGCTGGCGGGTAGTCGATCCAGACCGTGCGGATGACACCGTCTTTTCCGAACAGGCGGCGTTCATAGAAGATGTTCCCACCTTTGATGCCCGACAGCACCGCCCAGTCCTTGCCGGTCTTGCTGTAGGTGATCCTGTAGCCAGGTTCCTTGCTGGCCCTCTCGGCGGAGACGAAGGCTGTCGGGGTGTCATCATCGATGTTGAGGATACCCGAACAGATCAGGCTGGCGCCATCGGCAGTGAGCCATTGTTGTCCATCGCCATTGTCCGGCTCAGGCTGGCGAAGAGTGAAGATTTCATCCGGAAAGGTGCAGATGGTACCGAAGCGCTCGTTCGTGTAGGTAAATGGCGCGGCAACTGCCGTGGTCCCCGCCATCACTCCGAAAAACCTCAGGACTGCAAAAAACCGCTGCACGCCTTGCCTCGCGCCGATACCAAGGCGATTATTCTTGCACGAAATCGGCGAAAAATCAGCCGCCGGTGACGCTCATATGCCGCGACACCGACGGACGGTTGGTGCGGCGATCGATGATGAAGTCGTGGCCTTTGGGCTTGCGGCCGATTGCTTCGTCAATGGCATCGGCGACCAGCTCGTTGCCTTCCGACGCACGCAGCGGCGCGCGCAGGTCGGCCGCATCTTCCTGGCCGAGGCACATGTAAAGGGTGCCGGTGCAGGTCAGCCGGACCCGGTTGCAGCTTTCGCAGAAATTATGCGTCATCGGCGTGATGAAGCCCAGCCGTCCGCCGGTCTCGGCGACTTGGACATAGCGGGCCGGGCCACCGGTCTTGTAGGGAATATCGCTCAGCGTGAACTGGCGCTCGAGTGCTGCGCGCAGCAGCGACAGCGGCAAATACTGGTCGGTGCGGTCGGCGTCGATCTCGCCCATGGGCATGGTTTCGATGACCGTCAGATCCATGCCGCGGCCATGCGCCCAGCGCAGCATTTCCGGCAATTCGGCGTCATTGAAGTCCTTCAACGCCACGGCGTTGAGCTTTACCTTTAGCCCGGCCGCCTGCGCGGCGTCGATGCCGTCCATGACCTTGTCCAGATTGCCCCAGCGGGTGATCTGGCGGAATTTGTCGGCATCGAGGGTATCGAGCGAGACGTTAATGCGCTTGACGCCGCAGTCGGCGAGCTCGGCGGCAAAGCGGGAAAGCTGCGATCCGTTGGTGGTCAGCGTCAGCTCTTCCAGTGCACCACTCTCGAGATGCCGCGAAAGCTGGCGTACCAGGTGCATGATGTTCTTGCGCACAAGCGGCTCACCGCCGGTGAGGCGGAGCTTGCGCACACCCTTTTCGATGAAGACCGTGCAGAGCCGGTCGAGCTCTTCCAGCGACAGCAGGTCCTTCTTCGGCAGGAACGTCATGTCCTCGGCCATGCAATAGGTGCAGCGGAAATCGCAGCGGTCGGTGACCGACACGCGCAGGTAGGTGATCGTGCGACCGAAAGGATCGATCATATCCATGCTTGTGCGCTTCCCGTGGGCGTGAACGGCTTCGTTATATATGGCTATGTGATACGAGCCAACTTGGCATTCAAGATAGAAGCTCGCGATCATCGGTAACATTCCGACGCCGACAGATCATGTCGGAACTTTCCATGCGGCCTTTTCCCTCGACGCGAAGCGGCGTAGGGAAGGGCAGTTCTCCGCAGGATCCACCACCATGACAGCGCCAAAAGAACTTAGGGTCTCGAAGGACCGCAAGCTGCTTTCCGTCACCTTTCCGGGCCATCAGCCGTTCGAATTGTCGGCCGAGCTGCTGCGCGTCGCCTCGCCATCGGCCGAGGTGCAGGGCCATTCGCCCGAACAGCGCGTCACCGTTCCCGGCAAGCGCAATGTAGCGATTCTGAAGATCGAGCCGGTCGGCAACTATGCCGTGCGCATCACCTTCGACGATTTCCACGACACCGGTATCTTCACCTGGAACTACCTGCATACGCTGGGTCATGAGAAGGATGCACGCTGGGCCGCCTATCTCGCCGAACTGGAAGAGAAGGGGCTGAGCCGCGACCGTTGAAATGCATCCCGCAGGACTCTCAGGTCAACGCAAGATCGCCAGTATCTCGCTGGTGTCGTAATAAAACGGCGTGCCTTCGATCAGCCGGTCATCCTTGAAGCGCAAGACTTCGGCAAACGGCTGTTTGATGGTTGCACCATTGGCCCGCGATGTCAGCGAAAGCGAGCAGCTCATGAACACCGTGTCATCGTTTTGGGCGACCTGAAGGTCCTCCACCGCCACGTCGCTCCAGATTTCCCGCATTTTGCGGAAAAGGGCGCCAACGCCGTCGAGGCCGTTCCAGTCACCGGCATAGGGCAGGGAGCGCGGCTCATGCACGACAATGTCGGCATGAAATGCGCCGGCAAGCACATCGAGGCTGTCCGGCCCTGATTGCAGGAAACGCATTTCAACATTGAACATGTTTTCAATAAGTTCCATGGCGGTGCGTCGCCGGTCGAGCGGTTTATCCATTTTTGACCTCCGTATCCGTTGGCACGATCATGCAGGTAAAGCGGTTTGCCCTTGTTTGCGTTGCCTCGACACCCGTTTCCTGATGACCGGCAAACGGGCACTTGTCGTGAAAACGTCATCCATATGGAGTAGCGCCGGCAAAGCTTTGGAGACGAAAACATGTCCATGATCACCAGCATCGAACAGCTTGAAGCGCTCTATGGCCTGCCCGGCGAGGCGTCGGTGGTCAAGGAACTCGACCAGCTGATTCGCGAATACGCAGCTATCATCGAGGCTTCGCCGTTTGCCGCGCTCGCAACCTGCGGGCCAGAAGGGCTGGACTGCTCGCCGCGCGGCGATCTCGCCGGCTTCGTCCGCATCCACGATCCGAAAACGCTGATGATGCCGGACCGGCGCGGCAACAACCGTGCCGATTCGCTAAGGAACATCCTTCGCGATCCGCGCGTCGCACTTCTGTTCCTCGTGCCGGGTTCCGGCACGACGCTGCGCGTCAATGGCCGCGCCCACATCACCACCGACACCGGGCTCTGCGCCTCGTTCGCCGTCGAGGGCAAGCCGGCGCGCTCGGTGACGATCATCGAGATCGATGCGGTTTATTTCCAGTGCGCCCGCGCCATCCACCGATCGGAACTGTGGAATCCGGCAAGGCATGTCGACCCGAGATCGCTGCCGACTCCCGGCCAAATCCTGGAAATCACCAGCCGCAAGAACATTGACGGCGAAGTCTACGACAAGGAATGGCCCGAGCGCGCGAAAAAATCGATGTGGTGAAGCATTTGGTGGTGGAGCACTGGGCTGTCAGGCGGTCTTCAAAACCTCGGCAACCCTACGCATCTGTTCGCCGATCATGTCACATTGTTCCGGCGTCGACTGGCTCATCGCCTTCTCGATCAGCGCCATATGGACCTTCAGCGCCTGCATCAGCAGTGCCTCGCCGGCCTCTGTCAACGTCAGCCTCAGCACGCGCTTGTCCTTCTCGTCGCCCTCGCGGCGCAGCAGGCCACGGGTCTCCAGCTGAGGCAAAAGCATGGTGATGTTGGAGCGGCCGACCAGCAGCCGACGAGCAAGGTCGTGCTGCGACATGCCGGGATGACGGTAGAGGTTCATCAGCACGTCGAGCTGCGCCGGCTTCAGGTCGAGCGGCGCAAGCTTCACCGCCAGGGTGCGTTCCACCACATGGCAGGCGCGCGCCACCGCGACCCAGTTGCGAAAACGCGGGTTGTCCCAGGGCAGGTCTTGCTTAATGTTCATGTTTGAACTATTATGTTCATGCTTGAACCAATGAATGGATCGCCACTATGGCATCATTTGGACTGAAGGTCATCCGCGGCACGTTCGGCGTGGCTGAGCATGTGGCACCGCGACTCACCGGGCGTGCTGCATTCGAGCTGTTCTGCCGCACGCCGCACGAGAAGAGCTTGAGCGAAGGCGAGCGCCGCGCAATCGATCGCGCCGCCGATTTCATGACCCAGGCACGCCATCACCGGCTAAAGACCAGAACCGGCTGCGTCATGGTGCATGAATTCCGGCCCGAGCCGGGCAGGGCGACTGCCGGCACCGTGCTCGTCATCCATGGTTGGCGTTCGCGCACCGAATACATGCGCGCGCTGATCGAAGCCTATCGCGATGCCGGCTACAAGGTGGTCTCGCTCGATCTGCCGGGCCACGGCCAGTCGCAGGGCCGCCGGCTTACCCTGGTCAGTGCGGTCGATGCGGCACGGGTTGCCGGCGAATGGTTCGGCCCGTTCGCGGCCATTGTCGGCCATTCCTTCGGTGGTGCCGTTGCCGCCAACGCCGTCGCCGGTTCGATCAGGAACATCCCGCGATTGGCGGCCGGGCGGCTGGTGCTTATCGCCGCGCCGAGCTCGCTGCCGGCGATCTTCGCTGATTTCAGCCGCATGCTGAATGTCGGCTCGCGCTCGCAGGCCGCCATGGCCGACCGGGTCGAGCGCATCGCCGGCCGGCCGTTGCACGAGTTCACCGGTGACCGCCAGCTCGCAAGCACGCCGCTGCCGACGCTGGTGATCCACGCGCCGGACGACCGCGAAGTGTCCGCCGAGCATGCAAGGCTCTACACGCGCGCCGGAGACCATGTGCGGCTTTACTGGGCCGACGGGCTCGGCCACCGCCGCATTCTCGCCGACAGGGGTGTGGTGGAGCGTGCCGTTGGCTTCGTTGCCGGCAGGCTGGAGCCGTCTCTGCAGTGACCTGAATATCGTTCTTGTCAGCCGGTTTCGACCGTCATGCCGCCCCGGTGCTGGCCATCGCTATCCAAGCCGCCATTGCCCCGTCCACCGTCGCCAGAAGAGCCGAGCGCGACGCGCCGTCGCGCGCCTGGATCGACATGCCGTGCTGCACGGTCGCGTAGAAGGTCGCGGCCGTACCGCAGTCGAAATCGGCCGGCAACTCTCCCTCGGCCACGCCACGCTCAAGGCGTCTCAGCAAGGCTTCGCGGTTTTCGGCGCGGCGACGGCGCAGATCATCGCAGATGGCGCCGCGGCTTGAGTCCTGGTGCAATGCGCCGAGCGCGATCAGGCAGCCTTGCGGGCGACCGGTCTGTGAATAGGCCCTGGCCGTCTGCCGCAGGAACCGCTCGACCGCCTGACGCGCGGTCGGCGCCTTTTCCAGCGCGGACCAGATCTCGGTTCCCTCGACCCGCGTGTAAAGCTCGGTTGCCTCGAGAAACAGCGCTTCCTTGCTGCCGAAGGCGGCATAGAGGCTGGGTGAGTTGATGCACATTGCAGCGGTCAGGTCGCTTATCGACGCGCCCTCATAACCCTTGGCCCAAAACACTTCCATTGCGCGCCGCAAGGCGGCGGCTCGATCGAAGGTGCGGGGGCGGCCTCGTTCCGGCATGGCATCCTTTCTGTATTGATCGATACATAATTCCGTTGACGTGGTTCAGCAAGACTGGCAGATATTTATGTATCAATCACTACAAAATGGAGAAGCAGATGTCATCCAGAAGCTTGAACGGCAAGGCCGCCCTCGTCACCGGCGGCAGCCGCGGCATTGGTGCGGCGATCGCAAGAAGGCTCGCGGCCGACGGCGCAGGCGTGGCGATCACCTATGTGAATGGCGAGAAAGGGGCGCGTGCGGTGGTCAGGGAAATCGAGGCGGCCGGCGGCCGGGCCTTTGCCATCAAGGCCGACAATCGCGATGCTGGGGCGATCGAGGCGGCAGTCGATGAGGCAGCAAAAGCCTTCGGACGGCTCGACATCCTGGTCAATAGCGCCGGCGTCTGGCGCGCTGCGCCGATCGATGTCCTGTCGCTTGCCGATTTCGATGAGACAATGGAGGTCAACCTCAGGGCCCCGTTCGTCGCCGCCAAGGCGGCAGCAGCGCATATGGGCGAGGGTGGCCGGATCATCTCGATCGGCAGCAATCTGGCCGAGCGTGCCACGGACGCCGGCCTGAGCGCCTATTCGGCCAGCAAGGCTGCCTTGGTTGGCCTGACCAAGGCCTTTGCACGCGATCTCGGTCCGCGCGGCATCACCGCCAATGTCGTCCATCCGGGGTCGACGGATACCGACATGAATCCGGCAGGCGGCCCGCACGCCGAGCATCAGCGTCAGAAGATGGCGATGCCTCGCTTCGGCACGGCCGACGAGATCGCCGGCATGGTTGCGTGGCTTGCCGGCCCCGAAGGGCGCTTCGTGACAGGCGCGGCATTGACCATCGACGGCGGCGCCAACGCTTGAGGTTTGGCTCACGGGCACTACCATTGGTCGGGAGCGACGGCGGATTCGCTCCCCCCGTCACGACGTTGTGAAACCGTTCTGCAACAGACGTTCCGAAATTTATGAAAGCTTAACGAAATCAGTATGAATCAGTGTAGTCACGCCTTACATCCGCCATGGGGTGGGCGAGACCGTGAAAGCGGTGCGGAACGGGATCCGGTTCAACCGGAGCGGGTGATCCATGAAATTCCTTGGAAACAAAGCAACCGTGCTGCCGTTTGCGCTGGCCGCGGCAATGCTGGCCTTCGCGGCGCCGAAGGCTGAAGCGCAAGGGTTCTTCGACATGCTTTTCGGCGGCGGCGTCAAACACGCACCGCCGAAAGGTAACTTTCCGCCGCCACCGTCAAAATACAAGCCGAAGCCCAGGGCGCCGGCCGCTTCCGGTGGTGGGGGCGGTGGTGGTGCGCAAATCAGCGGCCCGTCCTATTATACCTACAAGAGCGATCCGCTGGTGCGCGTCGATTTTTCGGCACTGTCGGCAGCGCCTGAACCGGCAACGCCTCAGGACGCTGCTTTCGAGCCGGCGGCCACCGGGGCTGCATTCCGCGAAGCCATTGCCGGCCTCGACGGCTATGACCTCTACGCCGAGAAGGACATCGCCAAGGCGCTGATCGCCTATTACTCGGCCAATCCGGATTTCATCTGGGTGACGGGAATCAGTCCCAGCAGCCGCGCCCAGGATGCGGTGCGGGTGCTGGGCGAGGCCGCGAGCTACGGCCTGACGCCCGCCGACTACACCGTCGAAGTTCCGGCAGCAGGCACATCGGTGGGCAATGCCGATGAACGCCTGAAAGAGCTGGTCCGCTTCGAGATGGCGCTGTCGGCGCGTGTCCTGCGCTACGCCCGTGACGCACAAAGCGGCCGCGTCGATCCCAACCGCATGACCGGCTACTACGATTTTCCGCCGAAGCCGCTCGACATGGAAGGGGTGCTGAAGACGCTGGCCCATACCCAGCAAGTGCGCACTTATCTCCAGTCACGGCATCCACAGAATTCCGAGTATCAGGCGCTGCGCGTCGAACTGGAAGCGCTCCAGGCCAGCGCCGAAGACGAAATCACCATCGATCCCAATCTGCTGTTGAAGCCGGGGCAGACCAGCCCCGAGCTGCCGAAGCTTTTGACAAAGATCGCGCGCAATCTCGATGACGAGATGGGCGGCGCCTATGGCGAGGTCCTGGCGAGGCTCGCTACCAGCGAGGTCTACGATCCGGAGCTGGTGCCGGTGATCAAGGCGGTGCAGAAACGGGCCGGCATGAAAGGCGACGGCGTCATCGGCCCGCGTACCGTTGCATCGTTGGCCGGAACGTCCAAGGCCGACAAAATTCAGAAGGTTCGGGTTGCGCTCGAAGAGTTGCGCTGGTTGCCTTCCGACCTTGGCAGCCCGCGCGTCTTCATCAACCAGCCGGCTTTCACCGCGAGCTATATCGATGATGGCGAGGAGAAGCTGAAGACCCGCGCCGTGGTTGGCAGGCCCACCAACCAGACTGCTTTCTTCTATGACCAGATAGAGCAGGTCGACTTCCATCCCTACTGGGGCGTGCCGCAGTCGATCCTGGTCAACGAGATGCTGCCGCGGCTGCGCCGGGATCCTGGCTATCTCGATCGCGCCGGCTACGAGGTGGTCAATGCCCGCGGCAAGCGCATTCCCTCGTCCTCGGTCAATTGGGGCGCCTACGGCGCAAAGATACCCTACGGCGTGCGCCAGCTGCCGAGCGAGGCCAATGCGCTGGGCGAGCTGAAGATACTGTTCCCCAACAAGCATGCCATCTACATGCACGATACGCCGCAGAAGTCGTTTTTCCAGCGCGACATGCGCGCGCTCAGCCATGGCTGCGTTCGCTTGCAGGATCCGCGCGGCATGGCCGCTGCCGTGCTCGGCACCTCGGTCGACTACATCGAGGACAAACTGAAACACGGCCATTCGACCGAAGACGTGACACGCAATATCCCGGTCTATGTCGCCTATTTCACCGCATGGCCGGACCTGTCAGGCAAGGTCGAATACTTCAACGACGTCTACGGCCGCGATACAAGGCTGCAGCAGGCGCTCGACAGCACGGAAGCGGTGCGTTCGCCGGCAAGCTGACGAATGCGGTTCTAGCGCTGAAACAGTGGACGCCGGAAACCGGCATCGCGTCCGGCGATGAGCCAATAGACCAGGCCCGCGACAACGCCTGCGGCGGCAATGATGCCGATATCGGCCCAGCGCTCCGGGTTCGTGTCATCCGGTACATTGGGCCAGATCAAGGCGAAGCCGCCAACCGCGGCCGCCGCGCCGAAGACCATGTGCAGCCAAAAACTGCGCAGCGAGAAAAACTCGGCAATCAGTGCGAAGATCAGCGTCTGCAGGCCGGTCAGCACGATCGTCAGAAAATAGATGAACATGCCGAGCGGCGGCAACAGCAGCACCGCAACGGGGGTGACACCCATGACGTCGAAATAATTCGGCGCATTTGGCAGCGAACTCAGCCCGCCATAGATCGCCGCCACCGCGATCAGCCCAACCAGTACCGCTATGAAATAACCCGCGAGCATCATCAGAAAGCGCTTCAATACGTGCTTTACCGTCGCCATGCCCACCCCCGCGCGCAATGATAGCACCGCAGTCAGCCATCAAAGTCATATCTGCGCAAGTGCATGCCCAAGGCCGGGTGCCTCCGGGCGCGCCTTTTTCGAATGCTAACCTTTGCAGGCAGCGACTATTTCGGCGCGGCTGTCACCGGATCGTAGGTGATTTCGACTTTCGCCTTGTCGCTCGTGTAATAAATGACGGTGTAGCCATCGCTGTCCCAATCGATTTCCTTGATGTAGCGGAAGTCGTCGCGCTGCTCGACCTTGGCGATGATTTCCGACAGCTTCTTGGCATTCTGCGGCGGCACCGGATTTTCGTCCGCGGCAAAGGCCGATCCGCCGACAAGCAGCACGGCGGCCGCCAAAACAAGTCTGGACATGGCTTTCCCTCACATCTCGATCAGCAGAAACTCGTTTCTATGTAGGTTTGTTCCGGGATAGCGGACCGTTGCGCTACAAGGAGGCGCCGGCCGTGCCTGACTTATGGCTGCCGAAAGAACACGGCGAATGCTTAAAATCATGATGCGTCGCCTCAACATCGCGGCCGTAATAGTGCCGGTGGTCATTCGGGTTTTACATGCAAATGCGTCATGCCATCATATTTGTACTTTTCATATTTTCCATTCCGGCCATTTCGATGCCTGTCCAGAAAGCCGAGGCGCCAGAACCTGAACGCTATACGGTCTATTGCGCCGACGACCGCATCGAGGTTTCGTTCTGGGATATCGAGCAGATGAGGTGCGGGCCGGCTCCAACGTTTGCCAGTTCCAAAGCTATACGAGCTACAGCAGCGCCTTGAATTTCGCCCAAAGAATTTTGGCGGCGAGGGGGCGACCTGCAGCTGCTAGTGGTAAAAATCTGACGCTTGGTGCCCGATGCGGATTATCTGTTCCGACCCTTTCCGGTCGTACAGACGTGGCAATGCTACGGCGTCAGTTGACCCGTTCCGATCATTGGCCATCTTGCAACCGTTTGAAATCTGGCGCTAGATGGGACATGGGACCATTACTGTGCGAGGTCTCTATGGCAAACACAGAAGAAGGAACGCGCGTAGCAGGAGTTTGGCTTGCGATCGCCTCTATCCTGCTGGCAGGCGCGCTGGTCGGCCATGGTCCGATCGATCCCGATATGGGTCGCCAGATGGGAGTCATCACCGACGACCCTGTCCGATGGGCGATCATCCATTGGGTTTCCGCGGTAGCGCTATCACTGTTCGTCCTGACAGGTCTGATCGTGCTGGCGGCCAGATCGCGCCTCACCGAGGCGTGGTGGACGTTGTCTGCCTGGGGTGTGCTGACTGTCGGCGCGCTCTGGACCATGACGACCGCGGTGGCCGAGGCCACAGTGGTCTCCGCCGCTGCTGCCGCCGGGGACACGGCAACTTTCGAGGCCTGGTGGGCATTTTCCGAAGGAAAGGCTAACGGCTTCATGTTTTTGGCGTTGGCCGTTGCCGTGATCGCTGGCAACGAGGCGCAGACCACTCACCGAGCCACGCCGGTCTGGGCATCGTACATCGCAGTCGTGGCCGGAATTGGAGCCTTCCTCGGTTGGCCCCTGGGCATGTGGCTCGGAGTCACCCTGGGCAGCTTCGTCTGGGTCGTGGCATCACTGGTGATGTCCCTGTGGACACTTTGGTTCGGGTTGGGTTTAGCGCGGACCGTGATCGGGCTGCGGCCTCACAATGGGTGACATCGAGTCCGTAGCGGGAGCGTAGCGAGCGACCGCTTGATGACCGCGACGGGCGCTCCAGCCGCTCCGAGGCGGCGGGGATTGCTTCGCGCCGCTGAAAACGGCCTCGACGCGCGAGTTTGCCGAATGGGCAATATGCTTGCAGTAGGCGCGATAAAGCCGCTTCAGCAGCCGGAGCGAAAGGCAGGTTTACCCAGAGCGGGCCTACTGCTTCGGCACCAAGCGTCAGATTTTGACCACTAGCCGCTCTGACTTGGAATTGATTCAGGAAAGCAGATGGTGGGCGATGCAGGGATTGAACCTGCGACCCCACCCGTGTGAAGGGTGTGCTCTCCCGCTGAGCTAATCGCCCGCTCGTTGCCCGAAGGCCAAGCGCGCCGCGATATAAGGGAGGCCGGCCTGCGAAGTCAACCACTTGTCGGTCGGCATCTGCGGCCGCCTGAGGTCCGGCTTCAGCCTTCTGCCGCGGCCATCAGCCCTTGGACCAGATCAAGCGTCAGCGAATCGAAATGCGAGATCACCGCCGACGGTTCGAACTCTCGCACATGGCGGTCGGTGTAGCCGAAATCGACTGCCACCACCGGAATGCCGGCGGCCTTTGCCGTGTCGATGTCGGTCTGCGAATCACCGACCATCAGCGCACGATGCGGGTCGCCGCCGGCGCGCGCGATGGTCTGCGTGAGATGGCGCGGGTCGGGCTTGCGGAACGGAAAACTGTCCTGGCCGCAGATCGCCGCGAAATGCCTGGTCATGCCGAGCGCCTCGATCAGCGCCACCGAATTGGCCTCGTATTTATTGGTGCAGATGGCCAGCAGGTAGCCGGCCGCCTCGAACCGCGCGATCGCCCCGGGGACGCCGGGATAGGGGCGCGATTTGCCGGGGATGTTAACGGTGTAATGGTCCAGAAACAGCTTGAGCAGGCGATCGTGCTCCTCCACTGCCAGCGACCTGTGCTGCGCTGCGTGGGCGCGCTCGATCATCACCCGGCCGCCATGGCCAACGAAGCGCCTGAAGCCGGCTTCGTCGACGGCCGCGAGCTGGCTGGCGGCAAGGCTGTGGTTGAGACTGTCGAGCAGGTCCGGCGCCGTGTCGATCAGCGTCCCGTCGAGGTCGAACACGATGATCGGTCGGGTCATGGCCTGTCCTGTGACGATTTGATTGCCGGCAGGCGATAACCGCTGCGGCCCGTTCAGGCAAGCCGGCTTATCCACCGCGGGCAAGGTCCTTTGACCAGCCCGGCAAAAATGCTACGAGCGCCGAAACAAATCTCGGGACCCGGTATGGATGCGAGGCAATTGAAGGTTGAGGCCGCGCGGGCAGCGCTTGCCCATGTCACGGATGGCATGCGGCTCGGCATCGGCACCGGCACGACGGCGGACGAGTTCGTGCGGCTGCTCGCCGACAAGGTCGCCACCGGCCTGACTGTCATCGGCGTGCCGACCTCGGAGCGCACCGCCGTCCTTTGCACCGAGCTTGGTGTGCCGCTGTCTACCCTCGAGGAAACCCCCGAGCTAGACCTCACCATCGACGGCGCCGACGAGATCGATCCGGCGCTGACGTTGGTCAAAGGCGGCGGCGGCGCGCTGCTGCGCGAAAAGATCGTCGCGGCGGCCTCCGCCCGCATGATCGTCATCGCCGACAGCTCCAAGATGGTCGAGATGATCGGCCGTTTTCCGCTGCCCATCGAAGTCAACCGGTTTGGCCTGCGCGCCACCGAAATTGCGGTCGGCGCGGCGGCTGCAAACCTTGGCCTTTCCGGCCCTGTTACATTGAGGATGACGGGGAGCCAGCCATTTGTTACAGACGGCGGCCATTTTATCCTCGATGCATCTTTTGGCCGCATTCCGGATACAAGAGCGCTTTCGAATGCTCTCCACGCCATTCCGGGCGTGGTCGAGCATGGTCTTTTCATCGGGCTGGCATCAACGGCCATCATAGCCGGCGGCGACGGCATCCAAACCGTCCATGCCGCCCGAAAATCAGGGAGTTTTACCGATCATGATGTTGCATAACCGGGTTGGCCGCTTTTTTGCCATTCTGGCGGCCTCGGCCGTTTTCGCGTTTTCGTCGCCTGCGTCTTCGCAGGACGTCACCGATGCGCATCTGAAGGCGGCGCGCGCCGCCGTCGCGGCGATCCATGCGACGGATACGTTCGACAGCATCCTGCCGCAAGCGGCCGCGGCACTGGAGCAGCAGCTGATCCAGAAGAACCCGGACATGCAGGAACTGATCGCCAAGACGATCAACGAGAAGGCGATGGCCTTGGCATCGCGCCGCGCCGACCTGGAAAAGGAAGCGGCGCTCGCCTATGCAAAGGTGTTCTCGGAAAAGGAACTCAATGAAATCGCCGCCTTCTACAATTCCGATTCCGGCAAGAAGCTGCTCGACAACGGCCCGATCGTGACGCGCGAACTGGTGAAGGCTGCCGAGATCTGGCAGAACGGCCTGGCTCGCGATCTCGCCCAGCAGGTCGGCGAGACCCTGGGTGCAGCGGCGAATGCCAAGGCGCCGGCTGCACCTGCCGACGGTACCGCTCCGGCCGATGGCGCAGCTCCCGCGGACGCTACACCGAATTGATTGCGGACTTCCGAGCCGCCTGACCGCCACTGGACCAAAAGCCCGGCAAGTCCGGGCTTTTCTTTTGATAGTCGGCAGCCTACCTGTCTCGGGGTTTGAGGGGCAAGGAGTTCAGCCATGGCCGGTTACGACTACGATCTTTTCGTCATCGGCGGCGGCTCCGGCGGGGTGAGGGCGGCGCGCGTCGCGGCCGCACTCGGCAAGCGGGTCGGCATTGCCGAGGAATACCGCTATGGCGGCACATGCGTGATCCGTGGCTGCGTGCCGAAGAAGCTCTATGTCTACGCCTCGCAATTCCCCGAGCATTTCGCCGACGCCGCCGGTTATGGCTGGACGGTACCTGAGGCGCGTTTCGACTGGCAGACGCTGGTCGCCAACAAGGACCGCGAAATCAGCCGGCTGGAGGCCATCTACAAGAAGAACGTGCAGGGCGCCGGCGGCGAGGTCTTTCATTCGCGCGCCACCCTGGTCGATCGGCATGTGGTGCATCTTCTTGGTGAGGATCGCACCGTTACCGCCGACCAGATCCTGATCGCTACCGGCGGGCGGCCGGCGCCGCATCCGGCATTGCCCGGCCATGAGCACTGCATCTTTTCCAACGAGGCCTTCGACCTCAAGGAACTGCCGAAGGCAATCATGATCGAGGGCGGCGGCTATATCGCCGTCGAATTCGCCAACATCTTTCACGGCCTCGGCGTCGACACGACGCTGGTCTACCGCGGCAAGGAGATCCTCAGCCGTTTCGACATGGACCTCAGACGCATGCTGCACGAGACGATGGAAAAGAAGGGGATAAAAATCCTCTGCCACGCCGTGTCCGAGTGGGTCAGGAAGCGGCCTGACGACCGGCTCGACGCGCTTGTCACCGGCGGCACGGTGCTGACGGTCGACCAGGTCATGCTCGCCATCGGCCGCATTCCCAACACCGAGAACATGGGCCTGGAAGGCGTCGGCATCGAGATGACCAAAACCGGGGCAATCCACGTCGACGAATACTCCCGCACCAACATCGACAACATCTGGGCAATCGGTGACGTCACCCATCGCGTGCAATTGACGCCGGTGGCAATCCACGAGGCGATGTGCTTCGTCGAGACCGCCTTCAAGGACAAGCCGACGGCGCCCGACCATGACACGATCGCTACCGCAGTCTTTTCGCAGCCCGAGATCGGTACGGTCGGCCTGTCGGAGGATGAGGCGGCAAAGCGCTTTTCGGATGTCGAAATCTACCGCGCCACCTTCCGGCCGATGCGTCACACACTTTCCGGCCGCGACGAAAAGATGCTGATGAAGCTGGTCGTCGACGGCGCCTCGAAAAAGGTCCTCGGCGCCCACATCCTCGGGCCGGATGCCGGCGAAATGGCGCAGCTTCTCGGCATACCGCTGAAGGCCGGCCTGACCAAGGATGATTTCGATCGCACCATGGCGGTGCATCCGACCGCCGCGGAAGAACTCGTCACCATGTACAAGCCGACTTACCGGGTGAGAGATGGTGAGCGCGTCTGAGGCGACATCAACCCATCGCGGCAACGAAATTGCCGCGATGGAAGTGCGTGCGTTTTCTTACAGCAGCGTTCCGCGCAGGATCACCAGCGCCACAGAAAAATAGATCACCAGCCCGGTGACGTCGACCAGCGTGGCGACGAACGGGGCCGATGCGCTGGCCGGGTCGAAGCCCATGCGCTTCAGGGCGAACGGCAGCATCGATCCAGACAGCGAGCCGAAGGTGACGATGCCAACCAGCGTGGCGCCGATCGTCATTGCGATCAGCGGCCAGTGCGGGCCGTAGTCGTAGAAGCCGAGATACTGCCAGAGCGCGATGCGGCAGACGCCGACCACGCCAAGAATCGAGCCAAGCACCAGGCCGGTGGGCAGCTCGCGCAATGCCACCCGCCACCAGTCGCCAAGGCCGATCTCGCGCAGCGCCAGCGCCCGGATGACGAGCGAGGTCGCCTGCGAGCCGGAATTTCCGCCGGAGCTCATGATCAATGGAATAAATAGCGTCAGCACGATCGCCTTTTCCAGCTCGCCCTCGTAACTTTGCATCGCGTTTGCGGTCAGCATCTCGCTGACAAACAGCGCGCACAGCCAGCCGGCGCGTTTCTGGATCATCGCCAGAAAGCCCATCTTCATATAGGGCTCGTCGAGAGCCTCCATGCCGCCGAAACGATGCACATCCTCCGTCGTTTCCTCGATCATCGTGTCGATAATATCGTCGATGGTAACGATGCCGAGCAGTTTGCCGTTGTCCACGACCGGAACGGCGAGCAGATCATATTTCGAGATCAACTGAGCAACCTTTTCACTATCGGTCAGCGGTGAAACGGTGACAGGCGCACGATCCGGCGCAACCGCCATGATCAGCTGATCCGGCCCGCCAGCGATCAGTCGACGCAGGCTGGTCGAGCGCAACAGGACATGCGTTTGCGGATCAACGATGTAGATCGCGTAGACGGTTTCGCGCGTCCGCTCCACCTTGCGGATGTAATCCAGCGTGCGGGCCACGCTCCAGTCCGGCGGCACGCTGACATATTCGGTCGTCATGAGCGAGGCGGCGCTGCCTTCGGGATAGCCGAGAATGGCAAGCAGCGTCGCGCGCAGCGGTGGCGCCAGGCCACCAAGCAGTTCGGAACGAGCCGGCTCGTTCAGATCGCGCAGTATGTCGGCGGCGCGGTCGACCGACATGGCGGCAAGCAGTCTGCCTGCCTTGATGCGGGGCAGCGCCTCGACCAGTTCGGATGCGCCGTCGAGTTCAGGCTGGTCGAAGATCTCGACCAGCCGCCCGAACGGCACTTCGCAAAGCAGCTCCGATGCCGTCTCGCGGGGCTCCTGGTTCAAGGCCTCGACGATGTCGGCGACGTGTTCGTTGGCAAGTACGCGAGCGATGGCGATGGCATCGCCGCCCGCGACAGGGGAAAACTCGTTCATGGCTCACTCCTTGCCGTCCGGCAGGACGTGAGCCTGTCAGGTCACGTCAAGCGGACGGCGGTTGCGTTCGACTGTGACTGTCGCCAGGCATGGCGCGGTGACCTTTCTGCTCGCGGGTTCGAGTTGAGATTCTGCAAGCCGGCGCAACATAGGAGCGCGCCTTGCCGAGTCAATCGCGAGAGCGGGTTAAAGCGGCGGCAAACCGACTGGATCGCGAGACTGTGATCGGGCTACGTGGCAGGCTGGCTGGACGCTGGCAATGGTGCCGCAGCTATCTCTGCTTCAGCCGGCGGGGAAAGCGCAGCCATTTGTCCTCGGCCGGCCGCGTCGGCTGCGTGAGGATGGTGGTGAGCTCTACCGGCAAGCTCGGAACCAGCGGCTTCTTGGTGGCGACGCCGTCGGCGATCGCAACCACGCTGTGGTAGAATTCGGTGCCCGCGAGCGATCTCGGCGGTGTCGCCTCATGCATGATCGAGATCACAGTTGCATCAGGGCAATTGTCCTTGATCGCCTGGTGGAAGGCGATCCGTCCATCGGGGTCGAGCGCGCCGGTGGCTTCATCGAGGAACAGCAATCCCGGCTGCTGCAGCACGATGCGGGCGACAACCAGCTTCTGTTTCTGCCCACCCGAGAGAACCTGATCCCAGATCTTTCCTTCACGGCTCTCATCAGCCAGATGCTCGATGAAGTCGCCGAGGCCGGCCTTGTGCAGGGCGGATGCGACCTGCATGTCGGCGTAATCATGCTCGGAACCAGGCAGGCAGACCAGTTGCTTCAACGAAACCTGCTGCAGCTTCACCTCCTGGGCGGCGTAGAAACTCCTGACCCCTTCCGGGAAGACGATGGTGCCGCGGCCGTAAGGCCACAGGCCGTTGATCGCCTTGACGAGCGAGGTCTTGCCGCAACCGGATTCGCCCTTGAGGAAAGTCCACTCGCCACGCCGGAAGCGCAAGTTCGCGGCACTCAGGAAGGGCGTTGCGTCCTCACCCTGATGCGCCAGTTCGAGCTTCTGGATGGTCAGGCCGAAGACCGGGTTCTGATGATCGTAGCGGAAGTCGGAGCGGCCGGTCAGGCTATAGAATTCCTGCGGATGCTGGACGTTTTCGATCGCCTGCGCCAATTCGACGACGCGCTGGCTGTTGGCACGCAACGTGGCGAGATCCGGCATCACATGGATGAACCACGAACACTTGCTGATCAGCGAATCGACCTGTCCGGAGGCGGTTAAATAGCCCTTGAGGTCGAGGCCGTTGTGGATGAAGGGCACTAGCCCAGGTCCGAAAGCGACAATTTTGGCGCCGATGAAATTGTAGATCAGCTCGAACGAGGCGTAGCCGGTATTGACGACGTTCAATCTTGCCCAGGTGCGGTCAATGTCGGCATAACGCTGGCTGTGCACAGTCTTCTGCACATTCTCGCCCTGCAGTGCGGCGACGTGAAAACTGCGGCGGAGCAACGTGATCAACTCGCTGCGGTAGTTGCCTTCTGCCTGCTGCATCCTGATGTTGAGCCACTCCAGCATTCCGCCGAGTTTGACTGCGATCCAGGTGTTGAACGGCACGTAGATAGCGACCGCCAGGAGCGCGAGGACGGCACTGCCGTAGCTGCCGAGGAACTCCAGTCCTTTTACTTCCACGGAATTTGCCAGCAAAGCGCCACCGACAAAATAGAGCGAGGTGAAGACACCTAGCACACCCGTAGCAAGCCCGATGGCCCCACCGGTCATGCCCTTGATGGATTCCTGCACGCGCTGGTCGATATTGTCAGGAGCTGCGTTCCCGGAAGACCCATGCTGGGCATGGAAGTGGGTATGATTGCTGTCGAGCAGGGCTTCGTTGAAGCGGCTGTCCAGCCATCCACGCCATTTGCGATGCAGTGTTTTGGAAACAAGGTTGCGAACGCCTGCAATACCCGCGTCCTTGAGCACGACCAGCAGCACGAGCAAACCGGCATTGGTCAGTACTGTCTTGAGTGGCGTGGTATTCGCGGCATCGTGGAAAAAAGCGATCGAAGTCGCCAGCTCTGCCCCAGCCACTGTAAACCAGACCTCAGCCTTGCTGGACAGGGCGATGACCAGCGCAATCACCAGCGTCAACGTCCAGGCTTCCACCCACCGGTCCGAGAACCAGTAGGCCCGCATCAGTCCCCAGAAGCTGCGCATCGACGATACGGGCGTCAGGGGCGACGGCCTTGCGGCACCGCGGAGCCATTTTTCCGATATTGAATGTCGCGTTGGTCTATCGACCCGAATCACTATCCCGCCCAAACGATTTTTCTTTTGTTACGGACAGTAACACCAATTGATCATTTTCCATTAGCTTTTCACCAGTCGCAGGTGGCTTAGCTCGCCGGCCGTTGCAGTGGAGCAACAGAATGAATGATCATGGCGCTATGCCGTCATGCTTCGAGGGGCGGAATACCAACGCAATTTCAAATAGTTACTTGCCTGAGCCGGAGCAAGCAGTGACCTTCCCTAAGGGAAGGTCTTCACACAGCTTTGTGAACATAGAAGCGCCGTCCAGCGGTCGATCTTTCACAGCCTGAATCGCCTTCACGGCCAGTCCGGCCTCGTCGGCGGCCAGAACGTGACCGTATGATTCGTGGTTGAAGCCGCCTTGTCAGGACCCCGTAGTCGGCCAAGCAATGACTTTGCCGACACAGTCCAGGATGAAGATCAATATCAATTGGCCCGTGCCGTTTTAAGAGCGCGCACAAACCGCGTTTGACAAACACGCGCTTCGGATTGAACCTGGCCGGACGCATCCAGGTTTGAACCAGGGGGAGTTCGCCATGCTTGCACGGACATTTTTTGTCGCGACGCTCGCAACATTTTTCTGGCTGCCGCAAACATATGCCGGCAGCCAGACCGTTCCCGCAAACGCCGAGGGACAGATCGAGTTCAACACGCCGTCCGGCAATATTGGCTGCATCTACACGCCGAAGGGCGGCACCAGCACCTACGAGCCGCAGGATGGCGGACCGGAACTGAGCTGTTCGCGCGTCGAGCCCAGCTACGTCACCGTCATCCTCGGCCCGAAAGGTCCGGCGACGCTGATCAAGAATCCGGGCGAGCAAGGCTGCTGCGGCGACGTCACCAGGCTGGCGTACGGCGCCAGCTGGAGTAAGGGCCCGTTTTCCTGCCAGTCATCCACCAAGGGATTGACCTGCACCGGCAAGCATGGCCATGGCTTTTTCGTCAGCAAGGCCAAGGTGACGGTGAAGTAGTCCGACTCAGTTCGCTGCTTCCAGTTCGCCGCGCGCCTTGGCCGCGGCGACCTGGCGGAGCGCATCGGCAAGCGTATCGGCGTCCTGGGCTCCCATCACCGCATATTTGCCTTCAAGCAGAAAGCACGGCACACCCGATATGCCCATGCGCGAAGCGGTGGCGATTTCGGTGCGCACCGCCTCGACATCGGCGTCGGTCGGCAGAAGCGTTTCGACCACGGAGGCATCCATGCCGGCTTCGCGGGCGGCTTCGATCAGCACGGCATGATCGCCGAGATTGGCGCCTTCCTCGAAATTCAGCTGGAACAACCGGCGCACCAGCCGGTTCTGAATGGCCTCGCCGGCCGTCCCGGCCCAGCGAATGAGACGGTGCGCATCCAGCGTATTGGGCGCGACCTTGATAGCGTCGAAGGCGAAGGAAATCCCTTCAGCCTCGCCCAGCGGCTCGATCCGGGCATGGATTTCGCGGATGCGTTGCTCGCTGCCGAATTTCGCCACCATATAGTCGCGGCGGTTCTTGCCTTCGGGCGGGATTGTTGGGTCGAGTTGGAAGGGCCGCCAGCGTATGTGAACGTCGATATCGACGGCGGCAATCGCCTTGTCGAGCCGTTTCTGGCCGATAAAGCACCAGGGGCACACGACGTCGGAGACCACATCGACGGTAATCGAGTTCTCGTCGTTCATCTTGATCTCCTGTTCTGAAGAGGTCACTTCGGTTTGCGCCACCAGGTCGGCAACTGATAACCGTATATGGGCGTCTTTTGCGGATGTTCCAGATACTTCCAATAAGCGAGCCATTGCTGGTTGTTGTGCTGCGTCGGCACCATGTAGTTGCCGGAGATCAGCAGCCGGTCGAGAACGCGGACGGCGGCGACGGAGTCCTCCTTCGAACGAGCTCTCAGCATCGCCTCGATCGCCGCATCCACCGCCGGATCGGCGACGCCGGCGAGGTTGAACGATCCTTCGGCCTTGGCGGCAGCGGATCCCCAGCGCCCGGTTTGCTCGATACCGGGCGACAGCGAGTTGTTGAAACCGGTCGAGCCGACCAGCACCTCGAAATCGAAACGCTGCTTGCGCGACTGGATCTGATCACCGTCGAGGCTGCGGATGCCGACATCGATGCCGAGCTTCTCAAGGGTGCGCTGATAGATAGCGGCAAGTCGCTCTTCGTCCTGCGAGGCGGTCAGGATCTCGAAACCGAACGGCTTTCCCTCGGGATCGAGCATCGCGCCGTCCTGCACCGTATAGCCCGCGCCCTTCAGCAGCTCGAATGCCGCCTTCAGCACCTTGCGGTCCTGGCCGGAGCCGTCGGTAACGGGCGGCCTGTAGGTGCCGTCCATGACATCTGCGGGCACGCGGCCGGGGTAGGGGGCCAGCAGGGCCTTTTCCTTTTCGCTGGCCGGGTGGCCGAGCGCGGACAGTTCGGAATTCTGCCAAAAGCTCATCGTGCGCGTGTATTTGCCGCCGAACAGATTCTTGTTGGCCCATTCGAAATCGTAGAGCATGCCGAGCGCGCGCCGCACGACCGGATTGGAAAATTTCGGCAGCCGCGTGTTGAACAGGAAACCGTTGACCACCGGCGGAATGCCGGTATCGAAAGTTTCGGCGATGACCTCGCCCCTGTGGAAGGCCGGAAAATCGAGATCGCGCTCGCGTTTGACCGGGTCGCTGTCGTCGTCGATGGCGCAGATGCCTTTCTTGAACGCTTCCTGCTTGGCGTTGGCGTTGAGGAAATATTCGATGGTGATCTGGTCGTAATTGTCGAAGCCGCGCTTGGACGGCACGTCCTTGCCCCAATAGTCCGGATTGCGCTTGAACACGATGCGCTGACCGGGCACGACTTGCGCCACCGTGTAAGGCCCGCTGCCGATCACCGGCTTTAGCGTCGTCCTGTCGAAGGTGTCCTTGTTGAAGGCGTGTTTCGGGATGATCGGCGTCAGCGCAATGATCAAAGGAAATTCGCGGTCGGCCTTGTCGTTGAAGGTGAAGCGCACACTGCGGTCGCCGGTCTTTTCGAGCTTGGCAATCGCTTTCATTCGCTGGCTGTAAGGTGGGCGGCCCTTCTCGGTGAAGACGTCATAGGTAAACAACACGTCTTCCGGCGTCACCGGCTCGCCGTCCGACCATTTGGCGTTGGGATCGAGGTGGAATTCGATGCTCTTGCGCTCGGGATCCATGTCGGCGGTATCGGCGAGCAGGCCGTAGAGACTGAAGGCCTCGTCGTAGTTGCGCTGCATCAACGGCTCGAAGACAAGATTACCAAAGGCTTGATCCATCATGCCGCGCGCGGTGGTGCGCAGGCTTCTCAGGATGAACGGATTGAGATTTGCGAAGCTGCCGACGACGCAATAGGTAATGCTGCCGCCTTTCGGCGCGTCGGGATTCACATAGTTGAAATGCTTGTAGTCGGATGGCAGCGCCGGCTCGCCCTGCATGGCAAGCGCGTGCTTCGGTTCCGACAGGCCCGGCTGCAGGGAAAGGCCGACAAACAACATTGTGGCGATCAGCCAAACGACAACGCGGCCCATGACTGTCTCCTTCCCGATTCGATGCGCAGCATACATGAGCCGGTCGTGCACCGGCCAACCCCTTGAGCCTATCCCTCGGCCAAGATTCGCGAGACCCGGGCTGGATTCGGCACCGCTTGCAGTGTAACACGCCGTCCGAAGTCATTCTGTTGCCTCATTTCGGCAACAGGTAGCTGGACCACACGGCATGAAAAAAGCCGGTTCCGGGATCATTTGAGAGGAATGCACGACATGACGAGCCTGAACAGCAACGCGTACCGCCTGTCGGTCATGGCCGCTGGCGTAGTCGGCATTCTGGGCGCCGGGATTCCCGCTGCTTCCGCGCAGCAGCAACAGCAGATTCCGCAAGGCTGGTTCAAGGCCTGCACCAAGCAGGAAGACGTCGACATCTGCAATGTCCAGAACATCACCACCGCCGGCAACGGCCAGCTCATCACTGGCGTCAGCCTGATCGAATTGAAGGGCAAGGTGAACCGCAAGGTGTTCCAGGTGACGGTTCCGACCGGCCGTCTCGTTCCTCCCGGCATCGGCCTCCAGATCGACGGCGGCAAGGCGCAGAAGCTCGACTATGTGATCTGTTTTCCGGATCGCTGCGTGGCGGAAGTGCCGCTGACCGATCAGCTCGTCGCGTCCTTCAAGAAAGGTTCGAACCTGACGCTGACCTCGGTCAATTTCCAGAACCAGCCGAACCCGATCAAGATCGCGCTGACCGGCTTCAGCGGCGCCTTCGACGGCCCGCCGCTGCAGCAGTCGGACATCGAGGACCGACAGAAGAAGCTCCAGGAGTTCGTCGCCAAGAACAATCAGGATTTTGCCAAGAAGCTCAAGGAAGAGCAGGAAAAGGCCAAGGCCGCCAACTAATCGACGGGTTTTCGAACAAAACAAAAAGCGGGGGCTCATACCCCGCTTTTTTCGTTTGGACCGGCCGTTTGTCGGGTCCAGCATGTCTCAAGCCTGTCCCAGTCCAGCCAGATCCCGACTAAGTCAATGTCTCAATTGGTGCTTCGGCTCGTAGCGCCCGTCCGGCTTCTTGTCGAACATTTCACCAATCTGCGGATGCCGGACCGGTTCGCCCGACCGGTCCTCGAGTAAATTCTGCTCGGACACATAGGCGATGTATTCCGTTTCGGAATTCTCGGCGAGCAGATGATAGAAAGGCTGGTCCTTGCGCGGCCGCACGTCAGCGGGGATCGCCTCGTACCATTCGTCGGTATTGGCGAATTGCGGATCGACGTCGAAAATGACGCCGCGGAACGGAAACAGCCGGTGCCGAACCACCTGTCCGATCGAGAATTTGGCTGTCTTCATCGCACTCACCACTTGAACTTCTTGAACGCCACGCATGCTGGAACACGCAAGGAACGCTCCAGGACTTTAGATTCTTACGCATCGGTCCGGTAAAGACTGGCCCGGACCTTAAGGTCGACATCGTCATTATTTGGCGCAGACGCCGCGTCAATTCAATCCCGATCCCCGTGATGCCGGGTTGAGCATCGCGAGATGCGGATCAAGGGCGGTGGCCAAGATCGCTATCGCTCAGCCGGTTTTCGCAATCCGCCAAAAAACGCCGCAAAACCGCTGCCGGGTCGAAGACCCTCGCGCATGAAAAACGCCCGTAACGGCGCAAACCTCTCAAGCGCGCCAAGGCCAGCGCTGCGCGCCATCTGAGCCGGCAGCATGTCGGAAAGCAACGACATGTTGAGCAGGTTGACCGCGCTGCTGCGCGCCAGAATGTCCGGCCGCCGCTTGAAATCATAGGCTGCAAGCGCCTTGGCGGCGCCCGGGTCCGAGCGGTTTCTGCTTGCGGCACCAATCAGGTCGTCGATATCCCGGATGCCGAGATTGAGGCCTTGCGCGCCGATTGGGGGAAACACGTGGGCGGCTTCACCGACAAGTGCCACGCGGCGATGCGCAAACCGCCACGGGCTCACCGCTGAAAGTGGGTAGATCTGCCGGCCGGGCTCAACCGACACGCGGCCCAACATCGATTGCATTCGCTGTTCGACCCGCGTCGAAAGCTCGGCGTCGTCGAGTGCTGCAAGGTCCTTGGCGATATCGGGTTCGAGCACCCAGACAAGGCTGGACCGGTTGCCGGGCAGGGGAACCTGTGTGAACGGACCGGTCTCGGTGTGGAATTCGGTCGAGGTGAAGGCATGGTCGCTGCGGTGACCGAAATTGAGCACCAACGCCGCCTGCGGATAGGATCGGATCGAGGTCCGGATGCCGGCTGCCTCGCGGGCCGGCGACTGACGGCCATCGGCGGCAACTGCCAACGATGCCTCAACCTCGCTGCCGTCGGCGAGAACGGCATGGGCATGGTCGGCATCGAGGCGCCATGCCTCCACCATCGACTTTCGCCATTCGATGCCCGAATGCGCGACAGCCTCGGCTAGCGTGCGGTTGAGAACGCTGTTGGGCAAGTTCAGCCCGAATTGCTCTTCGTTGATCTCGCTGGCGCGAAAGGTCACTGTCGGGCTGCGGATCAGCCGGTTGGTTGCGTCAACGATACGCATCACCTTGAGCGGCGCTGCGTGCGGCCTGATTCCGTCGAAGATCCCTAGCCGTTCGAACATCTTCAGGGCAGGGTTCATCAAGGCTGTCGTCCGGCCGTCGGGGCCGGCTGCATCGGGTCCGACGAGCGTCACGGGAAAGCCCGCCTCGGCAAAGCCAAGCGCCGCGATCAGCCCCGCAGGGCCGCTGCCGGCGACCAGTATCCGTGCTGTTTCCCGATGGTTCAAATTCGGCTTCCGAATTGCGAGGTGAGGCCCGTCCGACCTGCTGGTCCATATAGGTCAGGTGATGCGGCTTGATCAACGCGGCGATTCGGCCCATTCGGTTGCCATGACCGGCCAACAAGACGATTTCAGCCACCTCGACGGCACCGGCCGCGCGATGGCGAGCGTTGCGCGCAGCCCTCGACTGACGGTGAGCGTCGTTGCCGGCATGGGCATCGCCCTTGCCTGGCTCCTTCTCGGCGCAATGGCAGTTCGTGGTGCCGTAAGCCGGCTCCCGGGCACCGATGCACCCGGCGACACGATGCTGGGGAACCTGCCGCAACTGCCGCTGCCGGATTTCCTTGCGCGTTTCTTCGCCCTTTGCCTTGCGCCGGCGCCGCTTCGCGCAAGCGTAGGCGCGCAAGGCGGGGCACTCACCGCGATGTGGCTGTTGATGGCCATCGCGACCATGCTGCCCTCCGCGGCGCCGATGATCCGCACCTATTGCGAGATCGCAGATACCGCCAGGATCAAGGGGGAACCCGTTGCCCATCCGCTGATCCTTGTCGCTGGATATTTGAGCGTCTGGCTTGCCGCCTCGGCAATATTCGCTGCCCTGACGCTCGCAGTCCATGCATTCGTGTCATCCGGGCAGATGCTCGATCCGCTGCTTGGAATTGCCGGAGCAGCCGCGCTGTCGATCGCTGGTCTCTATCAGTTCAGCTGGCTGAAGGAAGCCTGTCTGGAGAAGTGCAGAAATCCGTTCTCGGTCCTGTTCGCCAACTGGAGCGCCAGGCCCATTCGCATTTTCCGGCTCGGTATGGAGCAGGGCCTGTGGTGCCTTGGATGCTGCTGGGCGCTGATGCTGGTAATGTTTGCCGTCGGTGTGATGAACGTGTTCTGGATGGCGCTGATCGGCTTGTTCAGCCTGGTCGAAAAACAGACGGCAGGCAATCTGCCGACGCGGCTGGGCGGTGCGATACTTCTTGTCTGGGCAGCCGCGCTACTAGTAGTCTCGGCATGAGGGGGAGAATTCGATGACAGATCAAAACTGGGCAATGAAGGGAGAGCTCATCCTTTCCTGCAATTGCACGGTTTTTTGCCCTTGCGTTCTGTCGCTCGGCAATCATCCGCCTACGGAAGGCTATTGCCAAACCTGGGCGGGGTTCCGGATCGATGCCGGCCATTTCGGAGAGGTCGACCTGTCCGGTCTCAATCTTGGGCTGGTCATGGAAATCCCCGGTTATATGAGCCGCGGCAACTGGACAGCGGGCCTGTTCATCGACAAGCGCGCCTCGGTTTACGCTGTGAAGGGACTGACGAAGATATTCACCGGCAAGGCCGGTGGAACCACATCGCTGCTCTCCATCCTGGTCGGACAGTTCCTCGGCGCCGAGCAGGTGCCGATCACCTACGAGACGCGTGAAAAAACACGCATCTTTCAGATACCGAAGATCATCGATGGTGCGGTGACGCCAATCACCGGCAAGGATCGCGATAAGGATACGGTCATCAGCAATTCGGAATACTGGATTGCGCCGGAAATCATCGTCGCCAAATCCGACAAGAGCAAAATGCGGGCCTTTGGCCGCAACTGGAACTTTGCTGGCCGTTCGGCCGAAATCTGCAAGCTGGACTGGCGGGGCCCGTGAGCAAGAAGACGACGGCCAGGAAAATCGCCGACCGGATTCCGCGGCCGAAGAAGAAAGTCACATGGCCTCAGGCGCGGGCGTTCTCGGTCCATCTCTTGACCGCGTCGGGCTCATTCCTGGCGTTTCTGTCGCTAGTGGCAGCAAGCGAGCAGCGCTGGACGGCGATGTTCTGGTGGCTGGGGCTGGCGCTTTTCGTCGACGGCATCGACGGGCCGATCGCCAGGAAGCTCGATGTCAAGGAAATCCTGCCGACTTGGTCGGGCGAACTGCTCGACAACATCATCGACTACGTGACCTACGTGTTGATTCCGGCCTTCGCGCTCTATCAGCGCGGTTTCATGGGCGAGCGCCTGTCGTTCCTGTCGGCGGCGATCATCGTGGTGTCGAGCGCAATCTACTATGCCGATACCGGCATGAAGACGAAGGAGAATTTCTTCAAGGGCTTTCCGGTCGTCTGGAACATGGTGGTGTTCACGCTGTTCGTCATCGAGCCCGGACAATGGGTTTCTTTCGCCGTGGTCGTGGTGGCCGGCATTCTCACCTTCGTGCCGATCAATTTCATCCATCCGGTGCGGGTGAAGCGGCTGCGGCCAATCAATCTCGGCATGACGCTGCTTTGGTGCGCTTTCGGCGCGCTGGCGCTGGCGCAGGCCGCACTTGCCTCCTTCTACGACCAGATCGGCGTGCTGGGCGAGCAGGTCAGCGATTTCATCAAGTTCGGGATTACGTTCACCGGGCTTTACCTCGCCTGCATCGGCGCTATCATGCAGTTCTTCCCAAATCTCGGCGCCAAGCCGGATAAGAAAGCCTGATCCCAAGAGAGCCAGAAAATGTCCAAAGCGATCCGCATCCATGCCCATGGGGGCCCGGAGGTCCTGACCTATGAGGATGCCGATCCCGGGCAGCCGGGCTCGGGACAGATCCTGGTCAAGCATACCGCGATCGGTCTCAATTTCATCGACGTCTATTATCGCTCTGGCCTTTATCCGCCGCAGGGCGGATTTCCGCTGATCCCTGGCGGCGAGGCGGCCGGCGTGGTCTTGGATGTCGGCTCGGATGTCGACTGGCTCAAACCCGGCGATCGCATCGCCTACGCCGTGACGACCGGCGCCTATGCCGGGCAGCGCGTGATCGCCGCCGACCGCGTGGTGAAGGTGCCGGACGGCATCAGCGACGAACAGGCTGCAGCCATGATGCTAAAGGGCATGACCGCCGAATATCTGTTGCGCCGTACATTCAAGGTGAAAGCCGGCGACACGATCCTGTTTCATGCGGCGGCCGGCGGTGTCGGGCTGATCCTCGGCCAATGGGCCAAGCATCTCGGCGCGACAGTGATCGGCACGGCGAGTTCCACCGACAAGATCGAGCTCGCCAAGGCGCATGGCTTCGACCACGTGATCAACTATCGCGAACAGGATTTCGTGGCCGGCGTTGCCGCTATCACCGGTGGCAAGAAATGCGACGTTGTCTACGATTCAGTCGGCAACGACACATTTCCAGCCTCGCTCGATTGCCTGCGGCCGCTCGGCACTTTCGTCAGCTTCGGTCAATCGTCTGGGCCGATCCCGCCCTTCAGCATCTCGTTGCTGGCGCAGAAGGGCTCGCTGTTCGCAACGCGGCCGACGCTGTTCGTCTATAATGCCAGGCGCGAAGACCTCGAGGTTTCCGCCGCCGCCTTGTTCGACGTGGTGCTCAGCGGCGCCGTCAAGATCAAGATAAACCAGCGTTACGCGCTCAGCGAGGCCGGCAAGGCGCATTCCGATCTCGAAGGGCGCAGGACCACCGGGACAACAATACTTATCCCTTAGGCGCCCGCCGTTTCGGGCCGCCGACGCCGCCGTTCTTGCGAACTGCTCTTTACCGCTTGAGTTTCCGCTGAAATTCTTGAAGCTCTTTCAAGTCGTGAGGCGCTTACCGTAGAGAGCAGCCCGCGCATACGATGCTTGCGGGAACACAGAACATGTCTGGCAAACCAGATGGAGGCACCGTGAGTGCAGATCAGGACGGCGCAAACCTGCTTGAGGTTCGCGGCCTCACAAAGATATTCGGCACGTTGACGGCGTGCGACCATGTCGATCTCAACATCGCCAAGGGCGAGATCCATGCGTTGCTTGGCGAGAACGGCGCCGGCAAGTCGACCCTGGTGAAAATGCTGTTTGGATCGCTGGAACCGAATTCCGGCGAGATTTTCTGGAATGGCCAGGCGGTCAGGATCACCAGCCCCGGCACCGCAAAAAAGCTCGGCATCGGCATGGTTTTCCAGCATTTTTCCCTGTTCGAAGCGCTGACGGCGGCGGAGAACATCGCGCTGTCGCTGGATGACGGCTCGCCGATCAGCACGATCGCGGCCAAGGCGAGGGCGCTCTCCTACAGTTACGGCCTGCCTCTCGATCCGCTATCGCTGGTCGGTGATCTGTCGGTCGGCGAGCGTCAGCGTATCGAAATCATCCGCTGCCTGCTGCAGACCCCGCAACTCATCATCCTCGACGAACCAACTTCGGTGCTGACGCCGCAGGAGGCCGATAAGTTGTTCGAGACGCTCGAACGGCTGCGTTCGGAAGGAAAGTCCATCCTCTACATTTCGCACCGGCTGGAAGAGGTCAAACGGATCTGCGACCGCGCCACCGTGCTGCGTCACGGCAAGGTGGTCGGCCATTGCAATCCGCGCCAGGAAACCGCGTCTTCGTTGGCGCGGATGATGGTCGGCAACGAGGTGCTGGCCGTGGTGCGGGCGCCGGCCGAGGGTATCGAGACCGCGCCGGTGCTGCTTCAAATCCGCGAACTCACCCGCAAGCCGGCGACCCCGTTCTCGATCCCGCTCAGGAACATCAATCTTGACGTCCGCGCCGGCGAGGTGATCGGTATTGCCGGTGTCGCCGGCAACGGCCAGGGCGAATTCTTCGAGTCCGTTTCCGGCGAGGTGCTGCAGCAGGATGCCGGCTCGGTCCGCATCCGCGGCAAGGATGCCGGCGGCCTCACCATCACCGGCAGGCGTCTGATGGGCGCTGCCTTCGTCCCGGAAGAGCGGCTCGGCCATGGCGCAGCACCGCGCATGAAGCTTTCGGAGAACCTGCTTCTGTCGCGCCACGCCACCGATGGCAAGATGTTTGTCGGCGCCGGTGGAATGGTCAAGGGCGATGCGATCCATACCGCTGCCCAGCGCATCATAAAGGCGATGGACGTGCGCAAGAGCGCGCCGGATCCGGAAGCTGCGGCTCTTTCGGGCGGCAATCTGCAGAAATTCATCGTCGGCCGCGAACTCGACCGCCGGCCGAGCGTCTTGCTGGTCAATCAGCCGACCTGGGGCGTCGACGCGGGTGCGGCGGCCCACATCCGCCAGGCGCTGATCGAACTGGCACGCAGCGGCTCGGCGGTGCTGGTGATCAGCCAGGACCTCGACGAGCTGTTCGAGATTTCCGATGCGATCACGGTCATGCACAATGGCGAACTATCGAAGCCGCTGCCGATAGCTGAAGCGACATTCGAGAAGATCGGGCTGCTGATGGGCGGCGCCGAACCCGGGCATGCCGAACATACGCTGGAGACGGCTTGATGCGCCTCGAACTTGTAAAACGCCCGCAGCGCTCGATGCTGTTTTCGGCACTCTCGCCTTTCATCGCTTTCGTTTTGACGATCATTGCCGGTGCCATCATGTTCGCGCTGCTCGGCGTCAACCCGTTGACTGCGTTCCGCATCTACTTCATCGAACCGATCAGCCAGGTCTGGCAGCTGCATGAGCTGGCGATCAAGGCCGCCCCCCTGATCCTGATCGCGGTCGGACTGTCGGTCTGCTACAAGGCCAACATCTGGAACATCGGCGCCGAAGGCCAGTTCATCCTGGGCGGCATTGTCGGCTCGATCATTCCCGTGCTGTTTCCGCAGTTCGAAGGCCCATTGGTGCTGCCGCTGATGCTTCTGCTCGGCATGGTCGGTGGGGCCGCCTATGCTGCAATCCCGGCACTGCTGAAGACGCGCTTCAACACCAACGAGATCCTGACCAGCCTGATGCTGGTCTATGTCGCCCAGCTCTTCCTCGATTGGCTCGTACGCGGGCCGTGGCGCGATCCGCAGGGCCACGGTTTCCCGCAGACCATCCAGTTCAACGACTCGGCCATACTGCCGGAACTCCTCCCGGAATCCGGCCGGGCAAACTGGGGATTTGTCTTCGCGCTGATCGCGGCGATACTGATCTGGATCCTGATGAGCCGTATGCTGAAAGGCTTCGAGGTCCGCGTGCTCGGCTCAAGCCCGAGGGCAGGGCGCTTCGCCGGGTTTGGCCTTAACCGCATGGTCTTCTTTGCCTTCCTGCTGTCGGGCGCACTGGCCGGACTTGCAGGGATTTCGGAGGTCTCGGGAGCCATCGGACAATTGCAGCCGGTGATCTCGCCCGGCTACGGATTTACCGCTATCATCGTGGCATTTCTCGGCCGGCTCAATCCGCTCGGCATCGTCGCCGCAGGCCTTGTACTGGCGCTGACCTATCTGGGCGGCGAGGCAGTGCAAAGCGCGCTCGGCATCTCCGACAAGGTGGCGCGCGTGTTCCAGGGCATGCTTTTGTTCTTCGTGCTCGGCTGCGACACGCTCATCCATTACCGCATTCGCCTGACCGGCTTTTCCGCGCCGAAGCTCAAGGCAGCGCCGAAGCTGGAGGAAGCCCGCTGATGGACATCACCGTCAACATCCTCTTGACCATCGCGACGGCGGCGACGCCGCTGCTGATCGCGGCGATCGGCGAACTGGTGGTCGAACGTTCGGGTGTGCTCAATCTCGGCGTCGAAGGAATGATGATCATGGGTGCCGTCGGCGGTTTCGGCGCCGGCTATCTCACCGGCTCGCCTTGGATAGGGCTGTTGGCGGCAATCACCATGGGGGCAGTGTTCTCGCTGCTGTTCGCCGTCATGACGCTCTCGCTGGCCACCAATCAGGTGGCCACCGGCCTGTCGCTGACACTGCTCGGCCTCGGCCTTTCCGGCATGATGGGAACGAATTTTGTCGGCCAGCCCGGCGAAAGGCTGCCAAACCTCGATATTCCCGGCCTGACCGCAATCCCGGTCGTTGGCAGGCTGCTGTTCGGCCAGGATCCAATCTTCTACATCTCGATCGCGCTGACCGCCGCCGTCATGTGGTTCCTGTTCAAGACCCGCACCGGGCTCACGCTGCGCTCGATCGGCGACAGCCATGCATCCGCCCATGCGCTTGGCATCCACGTCATCCGCTACCGCTATCTCTCAGTGATTTTCGGCGGCGCTTGTGCCGGCCTCGCCGGCGGTCACCTATCGCTGGTCTACACACCGCAATGGGTGGAGAACATGACCGCCGGCCGCGGCTGGATCGCGCTGGCTCTGGTCGTCTTCGCCTCCTGGCGGCCATGGCGGGTGCTGGCCGGCGCCTATATTTTCGGCGCGATCTGGGTTGGCCAGCTTCACGTCCAAGCCATAAATCTGCAGGACTTCGTCGGCGCGCCCTGGTTGCTCTACAAGTTAATTGCGTTCTTAAAATCGTTTCCCTCGCAACTGCTTTCTTCGCTGCCCTATCTGGCAACCGTCGTGGTTCTCGTTCTAATCTCGCGCAACAAGCGTTTGACGATGATGAACACGCCGGCCTCCTTGGGCCAGCCATTCGTTCCGGATCGTTGACAACAAAAAGACGGAAGCTCCAAGGCTTAACTCAGAGAGGTAACACAATGAAAAAACTGCTTATTGCCCTGATGGCGACGACGGCCGCATTGTCGCTGGCGGCATCCGCCCAGGCGGCGGACAAGCTGAAGGCGTGCTGGGTCTACACCGGCCCGATCGGCGATTTCGGCTACTCCTACCAGCACGACCAAGGGCGCCTCGAGGTGGAAAAGGCACTCGGCGACAAGGTCGAGACCGCCTATCTCGAAAACGTCTCCGAAGGCCCCGATGCCGACCGCGCCTTCGAGCGCCTGGCGCGCGAGGGATGCAAGATCATTTTCGGCACGTCCTTCGGCTTCATGGACCCGGAAGTGAAGATCGCCAAGAAATTCCCCAAGGTGATGTTCGAGCACGCCACCGGCTACAAGACGGCCGAAAATCTCGGCATCTACAATGCGCGTTTCTACGAAGGCCGCTACGTGCTTGGCCAGATCGCCGCCAAGCAATCGAAGTCGGGCGTCGCCGGCTACATCGTTTCCTTCCCGATCCCGGAAGTGGTGATGGGCATAAATTCCTTTATGCTCGGCGCACAGTCGATCAACCCGAACTTCAAGGCGAAGATCGTGTGGGTGAACTCCTGGTTCGATCCGGGCAAGGAGGCCGATGCTGCCAAGGCATTGTTCGACCAGGGCGCCGATATCATCGTCCAGCACACCGACTCGACCGCTGCCTTGCAGGTGGCGGAGGAGCGCAAGCTGCACGGCTTCGGGCAGTCCTCCGACATGATCAAGTTCGCGCCGCACGCGCAGCTGACCTCGCTGACCGACGAGTGGGGTCCCTACTACATCAGCCGCGTCCAGGCGGCGCTCGACGGCACCTGGAAGCCCGACAATGTCTGGCTCGGCATTAAGGACGGCGCCGTCAAGCTGGCGCCGTTCACCAACATGCCCGACGACGTCAAGGCGATGGCCGAAGCCACCACCAAGAAGATCGCCGACGGCTGGAACCCCTTCACCGGGCCGATCGCCAAGCAGGACGGCACACCTTGGCTGAAGGAGGGCGAGGTCGCCGACGACGCCACGTTGCTCGGCATGAATTTCTACGTGAAGGGCGTCGACGACAAGCTGCCGCAGTAGGCGGTCGGAAACATATCGAACGAAAGGGCGCCACGCGGCGCCCTTTTCATTTTGGACGGAATATCAGACTGCTGAGCCGTAAAGGTCGTAAGCGTCGGCGCGCTCGATCTTGACCGTGACGATGTCGCCGGCGCGCAGTGGCCGCCGCGACTGGATATGGACCGAACCGTCGATTTCGGGCGCGTCGTATTTGGTCCGGCCCTTGGCCGAATTGCCATGCGCCTCGTCGATCAGGACCGGCAGGCGCTTGCCAATTTTCTTGGTTAGCTGCGTTGCCGAAATCTTCTGCTGGCGCTGCATGAAGCGGTGCCAGCGGGCTTCCTTGATCTCCTGCGGCACTTGCTCGAGGCCGAGCTCGTTGGAGCGGGCGCCTCTGACCGGCTCGTATTTGAAACAGCCGGCGCGGTCGATCTTGGCCTCGTCCAGCCAGTCGAGCAGCATCTCGAAATCGTCGTCCGTCTCGCCGGGGAAGCCGACGATGAAGGTGGAGCGGATAGCAAGGTCCGGGCAGACGTCGCGCCAGCCGCGAATACGCTCGAGCGTCTTTTCGCCATGAGCGGGCCGGCGCATGTTCTTCAGCACCTGCGGCGAGGCGTGCTGGAACGGGATGTCCAGATAGGGAAGGATCTTTCCTTCGGCCATCAGCGGGATGACATCGGCGACATGCGGGTAGGGGTAGACATAGTGCATGCGCACCCAGATGCCGAGCTTGCCGAGTTCCTCCGACAGGTCGAGGAATTTTGCCCGCACTTCGCGATCGCCGAACATGCTGGTCTGGTATTTGATGTCGATGCCGTAGGCGCTGGTGTCCTGCGAAATGACCAGGATTTCTTTGACGCCGGCCTTGGCCAGTTTCTCGGCTTCGCGCAACACGTCGGCCGCCGGCCGCGAAACGAGATCGCCGCGCAGCGCCGGTATGATGCAGAAGGTGCAGCGGTTGTTGCAGCCTTCCGAAATCTTGAGATACGCATAGTGGCGCGGCGTGAGCTTGACCCCTTGCGGCGGCAAAAGGTCGATGTGGGGATCATGGCTCGGGGGGGCAGCCTCATGCACCGCCGCCATCACGCTTTCATAAGCTTGTGGTCCGGTGATGGCGAGGACGTTCGGATGTCTTTCACGGATGACGTCCGGCTCGGCGCCGAGGCAGCCGGTGACGATAACTTTGCCATTCTCCGAAAGTGCGGAGCCGATGGCGTTGAGCGATTCGTCGCGAGCCGAATCGAGGAAGCCACAGGTGTTGACGACGACCAGGTCGGCGCCGTCGTGCTTGCGGGCGATCTCGTAGCCTTCGGCGCGCAGGCGGGTGATAATGCGCTCCGAATCCACAAGGGCTTTCGGGCATCCAAGGCTGACGAAACTGACGCGAAGGGCGGACATCTAAGCTTTTCCGGATTTTCAGGATTGGCGGCGCAGTATCACACTTGTCGCGGCATTGGTATGGGCAGCGGCTGCGGCGAAACGCAACCGCCAGCGTCGCCGAAGGCTCGCCGAAGCTGAAAGGCCGACCGATGAGAATTCGAGTCGGCGTGTCAGCTCACCGCACTGCTGACATGCGGCAAGACTTCCACCGCGCCCCGGTAGATCATATCGAGTGCGACATAGAAGATGATCAAAAGGCCGATATAGGCGATCCAGCGATGGCGGTGCAGCAGCTTGGCGATGAAGCTCGCGGCAAGGCCCATCAGCGCGATCGACAGGACGAGGCCTATTACCAGCACCTGGAAGTGATCGCGCGCCGCGCCGGCGACCGCCAGTACGTTGTCGAGCGACATCGACACGTCGGCGATGACGATCTGCAATGCCGCCTGACCCAAGGTCTTCTTGCGCGCCTTGCCGGCCACCATATCATCCCTGTTGATATCGGAATTGGACAGCGCTTCGGTCGCCTCCACCTCGTCGGCATACGACGTGCGCAGCTCGCGATACATCTTCCAGCACACCCACAGCAGCAAGATGCCGCCGGCAAGCAGCAGGCCGACAATCTGTAACAGGGTGACGGTGATCGCAGCAAAACCGATACGCAGCACCGTCGCCGCCACCACGCCGATGAGGATCGCTCTCTTGCGCTGCTCGACCGGCAAGCCCGCCGCGGCCAAGCCGATGACGATGGCGTTATCGCCTGCAAGCACGAGGTCGATGGCGATGACCTGGAGCAGGGCAGAGAAGCCCGCGGCAGTGAAAATTTCCATCGACTGGAAGTTCCTTGCTGGTTGGCCGACCGTTCGCGTCGAATGCCTGGAGGGCCTAACGTGTATGGTTCCCGCGCGTCAAGGGACTGGTTGGAACAAGGTCGGCAATATACAGAGTTTGCGACGATCGGCCCGAAACACCGGCAAAATGCGGCCACAGGTCGCGAATGCCTAGTTATAGAGGTTGTATTTGGGCCAGTCGCTTTCCGGAATTTCATCACCGATCCGGTAGCGCAGCTGCAGGACTTCCATATGGTCCGGCGCTGTCTCGCATTTGAATTTCAGCCGGTACCATTGTCCCTTGCTGCGAAACGCAGCACCCGGGCTCTTGATCGCATCGGCGCCCATTTCGGGCGTCGCAAAAGCGTAGGCGACGACACGATCGGCTTTGTATTTGTGGTCGTCGCGGGTAATCCGGTCGAGAATTTCGGCGTCGCATCGCTGCTCCAGCCGGGTTTGCGGATCGAGTTTCAGCAGGCCGGCGCGCAATGCGCTGTCCATTGCGCTGGCCGGCCAAGCCACTATCGTCCATGCGAGGACCGCAGAAAATAGTTTATTCATGGGCGGGAGAAGCACCATATTCGGGCGGAGAAATCAACCCGACGAACCGCGGCTGCGCGGCGGGTGACAGTCTTCGCTTTGTGGCAGGTTGTTGATTACGCAATAGTATCACCGGTACTTTGGTATCGTTGCCATGATCAGCACCTGTCGCATTTCAGCGACGCGAGAGGTGGCGCGCGGCATGGGGCAGAGCGGCGGTTCTCCCCTAACCGGACCGGCCTGTTAAACCCAGGCAGTCGAGAATCCGACGAGCGGAAAACTCGACGTCATGCCTGCAGGATTGAAGAAATTGGACGGATATGGCGGAGGGAGTGGGATTCGAACCCACGGTGGGCTTGCACCCACGCCGGTTTTCAAGACCGGTGCCTTAAACCGCTCGGCCATCCCTCCAAGGTGATTTTTCAATCACTTAGGATATCGCGAGAGGAGCGGGTTCGAGCTGTCGGTACCGGATTGGCACCAGGACGTTTCCCGACCGGTTCGCGCTCCATTCCTGTAAAGCCGCATTCAACGCCAAGTCAACCGTGGCGGCCGCACCTTTCGGCGCGATCCAGGACGGTGAGCAGCGTCATGGCGAGCTGTGTTTGTGCTGAGTGTGGAAAATCGTTTTTAAAACCCGCACGGACTATTAATCGTTGAGCGCTGATATGTGGAGCGCATTAGGCACATGTAAGTAAATCGTATTCTGGAGTTGATTTTGGCCGTACTTGGCGCTCTCCCGCCCGGTCTTCGCTGTAGACCAATCCGCGAAACCGACTGGGAGGGAGTGGTTGATTGCCTGTGCAGGGGCTTTCCGGCGCGTAACCGGAGTTACTGGATACACGCTCTGACCCGCTTGTCGCAGCGGCCTGTGGTTGCCGAGTTCCCACAATATGGCTTTGCTTTGGAGCATGCCGGTCGGATCGTCGGCGTTGTGCTCACCCTTTATGCTCGCTATCAGGGGTCGGAGAGCGAGGAAATTCGCTGCAATCTTTCAAGCTGGTCAGTCGATGCAGATTTCCGTCCCTATGGCGCCATGTTGGTTGCGGCGGTTCTCAAGCGGAAGGACGTGACCTACACGAACATTTCGCCTGCACAAGCGACATTGAAAGCCAACCGGGCGCTCGGCTTTCGGCTCTTCTCCAGCGGACAATTTACCTTCTTGCCGGCTTTGAGTTCGGCGCAGCGGTCATGTCGCGTGGTCGAAGGGCGTCCCGATCTTCCGGAATTGGCGATGCTGCCCGAGAGTGAGAGATACATACTCTCGGAACACGCCGCGCTGGGCTGCCTGTCGTTGATCTGCATCTGCGATGGAGCAGCGTTCCCCCTGGTATTGATGCCGCGCCGAATGTTGCACGGTGTTATCCGATGCCATCAGGTCATCTATTGCCGCTCGCTTGCGGATTTGAGCCGCTGCGCCGGTGCGATGGGGCGCTTTCTCTTGCGAAGCGGAATCCTGGTTTGCTTTGTCGACGCCAAGGAGCCGATTCCAGGCTTGGTGGGATGGTACCGCCCCAACAAGGGGCTGAAATACTTCAAAGGTCCCAGACCACCCGCACCTGGAGATCTGACGTTCACCGAACTTGTGATATTCGGTCCCTGAATCTGCGCTCGCAGACACGCCAAGCCAGGGGCAAAGTGCGCCACGAACGGCGTTTCTGATCGATAAGCGATGATTTTCATGCCGATCAGCGAGGCGGTCCGTGCCACAATCTCGCCCGGTTCCGACCACAATCGGTTAATACGGTGATAAACAATTCCTGCGCACAAAAAGGATTGGGGTAGGGCGTCGCCGGCGTTTCTGGAGTGGGTGCTTTGGCATCGCTGACGTTCATGCTGCGGTGCCTTCGTCGATGCTATAGGGGACAATCAAAATATGCAGACCACGGCGCGCCCGCGTCTTCGTCGCGCTTCCGCTTTCGCGCTGTTTGCCTTGTCGGCAGCCTTTCTTGCAGCATGTGCCGGGCCGCAGCAAAAGGCGATGGTCAACAAGAAACCTCGCTCCAAGGAATATTTTTCTGAAGCCGAATACGGCGTGAAAGCCAGCCCGCGCGTCATGTTCAAGACGTCTCGCGGACGCGACCAGCTCGGCAAGCCCTATCAGGTGCGCGGCAAGTGGTATTATCCGAAGGAAGACAAACGTTACGCCAAGGTTGGCCTCGCATCCTGGTACGGTGAGGCCTTCCACGGCCGGTTGACCGCCAACGGCGAAGTCTACGACATGGCAGATCTGACGGCGGCGCATCCGACCATGCCGCTGCCGAGCTATGCGCGGGTCACCAACATGAAGACCGGCAGCTCGGTGATCGTGCGCGTCAACGACCGCGGACCCTATCATGATGGACGCATCATCGATGTATCGAAGCGCGCTGCTGAAATGCTCGATTATGCCAACATCGGTACGGCCGAGGTGAAGGTCGAATATGTCGGCCGTGCGCCGCTCGAAGGCAATGACGGGCAGTATCTTATGGCTTCGTATCGTCCAGGCTACAGGGCGCCGGATCCGTCGGACGGCCTGCCCAGCGGTGTCATGGTCGCGATGAATGGGCCGTCGCCAAGCCTGCCGGTGAGCGCTGCTGCCGTGCCGTTCCCCGGTCAGCTGACGAATTCCGGGCAGGGATCCGATGCAGGGCCTGTCATGGCAGTGCAAGCATCTGTTTTGGGAGACATTGTACTGCCCGATTTCGGCCCGATCGTGCCGGAGCGCCCGGAGATCAACCTGCCGGCGCAATCGCCGTTCACCGTGGCGTCGCTGTCTTACGCGGACGAGCGCGTGCAACGCGCCTCCAACGCGTTTGCCGAGCTGGATGGCGCCGGCATGTCGCCCGCCGAAATTCTTCAATCGTGGAAGCGGCAAGCTCCTCTAACCGGGTCGCCCACGGACTATGTCGCGGCGGGTTCGTTCGAGAATGCCGCCGAAGCGGAGCGTGTGGCGGCCCAGCTTTCCAGCTTCGGCAAGACCGAGATCCAGCGCTCGGAACTCGAAGGCAAGGACTGGTACTCGGTCAACCTCTTTGCCGACGGTAGTGGCAGCCTGGACGAGATGCTGCAGGCAGCGTGGTCGCATGGTGCGCCGGATGCGCTTGCTGTACGCAACTGAGCTCGGGGCTGCCTGGTTTTTTCGCGCGCGATTGATCCGCCAGGCAAAAGCCTGATAGCTTCTGCCAACTTGCAAAAGCGCCGGCTCACTGGTCGAACCTGATGAAATCTTTTCACCCTTTCACCGGGCTTATGGCGCTCGGCCTGCTGCTGCTCTCGCTTGCGCCGGCCTCAGCACAGCTTTTCGAGACCAAGGCCGCGCAGGCCTTCATGATCGATGCCGAAACCGGAACCGTGCTGTTTTCCAAGGACGCCGACAGGTTGATCCCGCCGGCCTCGCTGGCCAAGCTGATGACGATGGAAGTGGTTTTCGACGCCATCAAATCAGGGCGCATGACGCTCGATGACACCTTCGTGGTGAGCGAGAACGCCTGGCGCAAAGGCGGCGCTCCTTCGGGGACATCGACCATGTTCGCCAAGCTCAAGTCGACGATCCGGCTGGAAGACCTGATCCAGGGCGTGACCGTGCAGGCGGCCAATGACGGCTGTATCGTCATCGCTGAAGGGATGGCCGGGTCCGAAGCAAACTTCGCAGCGCAGATGACCGGGCGTGCCCGCCAGATCGGCTTGCAGAAATCGACTTTCGTCAATTCCACCGGTCTGCCGGCCGATGAGCAGCAAACGAGCGTTCGCGAACTTGCGCTTCTGGCGCTGCATATCTGGCGCAACTACCCGGATCTCTACCGCTATTACGGCCAGAAGGATTTTACCTGGAACAAGATTTCCCAGAGGAACCGCAATCCGCTACTGGCCATGGACATAGGCGCCGACGGGCTCGCGGTCGGTGCCAGCGAGCAATCCGGGTTCGGCATTGTCGGCTCGGTCAGCCACAACGGCAAAAGGGTCATCGCGGCGATGAGCGGCCTGGCAAACGACCGTGAGCGTGCTGAGGAAGCGCGAAAGCTGCTCGACTGGGGCGTTCGCTCCTTCGAGAAGACTGAAGTATTCGCCAAGGACGAAGTGGTTGGCGAAGCCCAGGTCTTTGGCGGCGCCAAGTCCGGTGTCGCGTTAAAGGCAAAAGGACCGGTGCAGATCTTCCTGCCGATCACCAACCGCGACAAGCTCACCGCCAGGATCGTCTATGACGGACCGGTGGCAGCGCCGGTGGAGGAGGGGCAGCCGGTGGGTACGCTGCGCGTCTGGATCGGCGATACGCTGAGCCAGGAGACGCCGCTGTTTGCCGCCGAGTCGATCGGTGTCGGTTCGCTGCCGCAGCGCGCGCTCGACGCCGCCAAGGAACTGGCCGTCGGCTGGCTGCGTTAGCACCGTCGCGGTGGACCTTTTTTCCCGCCGGGACTATACGGTCCCCGAAGTATGGACAAAGGCTTTGGCGCGCGGATTTTTCATCACTTTTGAAGGCGGCGAAGGAGCAGGCAAGTCGACGCAGATCGAGCGGCTGGCAAAGAAGATGCGCGCCAAGAAATACGATGTGCTGGTGACACGTGAGCCGGGTGGCTCGCCGGGCGCGGAGGCGGTCAGGCATGTCCTGCTTTCAGGCGCAGCCGAGCCGTTCGGCCCCAAGATGGAAGCGCTGCTTTTCGCCGCTGCGCGTTCCGACCATGTCGAACAGGTCATCCGGCCGGCAGTCGAGCGCGGTTCGGTCGTGCTTTGCGATCGTTTCATGGATTCCTCGCGCGTCTACCAGGGCGTCACCGGCGGCCTCGACCCGGCATTCATGGACGCATTGGAGAAGGTCGCCATCAACGGCATGGTGCCGGACATGACACTGATCTTCGACATCGACCCCGCCGAGGGCCTGAGGCGCGCTACCGCCCGGCGGGGCAGCAGTGACGGACCGGACCGCTTCGAGAAAGAAACATTGGCCATCCACCAGCGCCGGCGCGAGGCGTTTCTCGCGATCGCCTCAGCTGAACCCGAACGCTGCGTTGTCGTCGATGCCTCAGCCGACCTAGATGCGGTGGAGGATGTCGTTACCGCCGCGGTCTTCGCGGCTCTCGAGAGGATGATGCCGGCGCAAAGAAGGCAGGCGGCGCCAGCATGATTTTCGAACGCATCGCGCCCGAACAGCACGATACGCTGGACGGGGTGCCCGAGCCATCCGAGACGCCGCGTCTTGTCGGTCACCTGCAGGCGGCCAACATGCTCGCCACCGCTTACCGCTCGGGAAAGCTGCCGCACGCACTGATCTTTGCCGGACCGGTTGGCATCGGCAAGGCGACGCTGGCCTTTCACCTGGCGCATCATCTGTTGAAGCACCCGGCCTTCGAGCAGGCGCCGGAAAGCCTTGCCGTTCCAGATCCGGCTTCGTCGCTGTTTCGACAGATCGCCACCGGCGCGCATCCTTCGGTGCTGCATCTTACACGCCCGGCGAACGACAAGACCAAGAGCTTCAAGACAGTGGTCACGGTCGACGAAATCCGCAAGGTCAGCCGTTTTCTGTCGCTGACCTCGCACGACGGCAGCTACCGGGTGGTTATCGTCGATCCCGCCGACGACATGAACACCAATGCTGCCAATGCCTTGCTGAAGAATCTTGAAGAGCCACCCGCGCGCACCTTGTTCATCCTCATCGTCCATGCGCCGGGCAGTCTGCTGCCGACGATCCGGTCGCGCTGCCAGATGGTGCGGTTGGCGCCGCTCGATGCCGAGAGCTTGATGACGGTTCTGGAAGGCATCGAGCCGCCGCCACCGGAGGATCCTGGCGCGCGCGCGGCGCTGGCGGAGCGGGCAGGGGGCAGCGCGCGCAATGCGATCCTGTTGACGCAGTATGGAGGGCTCGAAATCGCCGCCACCCTCGACGCCCTGGTGATGTCCAAGAAGATAGATGTCGGAGGCGCCTACCGTCTTGCCGAGGCGGTCGCCGGCCGCGACCAGGCGATCCCGTTCGAGATATTCAATCGCCGCGCGCTTGATCTGCTGTCGGCCGGCGCCAGCCAGGCCGCGCTCGCCGGCGATCTCGCGCGGGCCAAAACGCTGTCGGATACTTGGCACGAGGCTTTGAACGCTATATCTGAAACCGAGACCTACAATCTCGACAAAAAGCAGCACGCCCTGACCATGATCGACCGCCTGAATTCTGCAATGCGAATGTGACGGCCGCTGGCGTGGCTTTGAAGCCCCTGAGTATTGATCCCAATCAATCGCAGGAACTTCGAAGCCACCACATTGGCGTCGGATGGCAATTGCCGTTTCGATGCGATATCTCACCGCGACATCTTTCATTCAGACATTCATGACGGCTCATCCATGGCACGCGAAAAATACTACGTCACGACGGCTATTTCCTATCCGAACGGCAAACCGCATATCGGCCATGCCTACGAGTTGATTGCCACCGACGCGCTGGCCCGCTTCCAGCGGCTCGACGGTAAGGACGTGCTCTTTCTCACCGGCACCGACGAGCACGGCATAAAGATGCTGCAGACGGCGAAGAGAGAAGGTATTTCAGCGCGCGAGCTGGCAGACCGCAACTCGGCCGATTTCGAGCGCATGGCCGTCGCGCTCGATGCCTCCAACGACGATTTCATCCGCACCACGGAAAAGCGGCACTACAAGGCCTCGCAGGCGATCTGGAAGGCGATGGCCGCCAATGGCGACGTCTATAAGGGCGGCTATGCCGGCTGGTACTCGGTGCGTGACGAAGCCTATTACGGCGAAGAAGAGACCGAGGTGCGTGCCGACAATGTCCGCTATGGGCCGCAGGGGACGCCGGTCGAATGGGTCGAGGAAGAGAGCTACTTCTTCCGGCTGTCGGCTTATCAGGACAGGCTCCTTGCACTTTACGAAAACCAGCCCGATTTCGTCGGTCCTGCCGAGAGGCGCAATGAGGTGATGAGCTTCGTCAGGTCCGGCCTGAAGGACCTATCGATCTCGCGCACCACGTTCGACTGGGGCATCCCGGTGCCGGGCGACGAGAAGCATGTGATGTATGTCTGGGTCGACGCCTTGACCAACTACATCACCGCCGCCGGCTATCCGGATCCGGCCAATGAGAGATGGTCGTTCTGGCCGGCAAACGCGCACGTCATCGGCAAGGACATCGTCCGCTTCCACGCGGTCTACTGGCCGGCTTTCCTGATGTCGGCTGGCATCGAATTGCCGAAGCGCGTGTTCGCGCATGGTTTTTTGTTCAACCGCGGCGAGAAAATGTCGAAGTCGGTCGGCAACGTCATCGACCCGTTCGCGATGATCGAGCACTACGGCCTCGACCAGGTGCGCTATTTCTTGCTGCGCGAAGTGCCGTTCGGCCAGGACGGCAGCTACAGCCATGATGCGATCGTCAACCGCACCAATGCCGACCTTGCCAATGGCCTCGGCAACCTGGCGCAGCGCTCGCTGAAGATGGTCGCCAAGAACTGCAGCGGCGCGGTGCCAAAGCGCGGCGAACTGACCGAAGCCGACAGCGCCATCCTCGACCAAGCGGTGGGGGCACTCGCCGTCGCGCGAAAGGCGATGGCGGATCAGGGCATCCATTTGGCGCTGGCGGCGATCTTCGGAGTGGTGGCCGAAGCTGACCGCTATTTCGCCTCTCAGCAACCCTGGGCGCTAAGCAAAAGCGATCCAGAGCGTATGAAGACAGTTCTGTGGACGACGATCGAAGTCGTCCGGCGCGTGACGCTGCTCTGCCAGCCCTTTGTTCCGGGGTCGGCTGCTAAGCTGCTCGACCTGCTGGCGGTGCCGGCAGACAACCGTGACTTTGCGCATGTCCACGCCGACTATGCGCTGGTGCCCGGCACGGCATTGCCCGCGCCGGAGGCGGTCTTTCCGCGTTACGAAAAGCAGGACGCGAACGCCTGATGCTGGTCGACAGTCACTGCCACCTCGACTTTCCGGATTTCGCCGAAGAGCGGGCGGCCATTGTCGCCCGCGCCCTAGCGGCCGGCATCGGCCGAATGGTGACGATCTCGACGAGGGTGAAGCGATTTAACCAAGTGCTTGAGATTGCAGAGACTTTCGATGAGGTCTATTGCTCGGTCGGCACCCATCCGCATAATGCGGCCGAAGAGCTTGATGTCACTGTCGATGATCTGGTGCGGCTCTCTGCTCATCGCAAAGTGGTGGCGATCGGCGAGGCCGGACTCGACTATTTCTACGATCATGCGCCGCGCGACGCACAGGCGCAGGGCTTTCGCACCCACATCGCCGCGGCGCGCGTGACCGGTCTGCCGCTGGTCATCCATTCGCGCGACGCCGACGACGACATGGCTGATATCCTTGAAGAAGAAACGGGGAAGGGTGCCTTCCCCTTCATCCTGCACTGTTTTTCGTCGGCGCGCCGGCTGGCCGAGATCGGCGTGGCGCTCGGCGGCTACGTCTCGTTTTCCGGCATCCTGACCTTCAAGAACTCCGCCGAGCTGCGCGCCGTCGCCGCCGATGTGCCGCGCGACCGTCTGCTGGTCGAAACCGACGCGCCATACCTTGCGCCGATCCCGTTTCGCGGCAAGCGTAATGAGCCCGCCTATGTCGCGCATACAGCCAAGGTGCTGGCCGAGACGATCGGCTTCAGCGAGGCCGAGATCGCTAATATCACCACGGATAATTTCTTCCGGCTGTTCAGGAAAATGCCGCGCCCGAGCGCGCCGGGCGCCTGACGCATGAGCGACCGGTTACGTCTTACCGTCCTCGGCTGCGGCTCATCGCCGGGCACGCCACGCATCACCGGCGACTGGGGCAATTGCGATCCCGCGGACCCCCGGAACCGGCGCACGCGCACCGCAGCGCTCGTCGAGCGGATCGCGGCGAGTGGCGCCCGGACCACGGTCGTCATCGACACCGGCCCGGATTTCCGCGAGCAGATGCTGCTGGCATCGGTCAAGCGCATCGATGCGGTGGTCTATACACATCCGCATGCCGACCATATCCACGGCATCGACGATTTGCGCGGCTTCGTGCTCGAGCAGCGCCACCGGATCGACATCCATGCGGATCAGGCTACCATGCTGCGCCTACGCGAGGCGTTCCGCTACTGTTTCGAAACACCGAAAGGCAGTTCGTATCCGCCGATCGTCAACGCCCATATCATCGACCACCACAGGCCGGTGGTGGTCGCAGGCGAGGGCGGCGCCCTCACCCTCGAACCGCTGCTGCAGCTCCATGGCGACATCACCTCGCTGGGTTTCCGCATCGGCGGGCTGGCCTATTGCCCTGACGTCAGCGACTTTCCGGAGGCGACCGCCAAGCGTTTGCGCGGGCTGGACATGCTGGTCATCGACGCGCTGCAATACACCGTCCATCCGAGCCATCTGTCGCTTGGCCAGGCGCTTGGCTGGATCGAAAGACTGGCGCCGAAGAACGCGGTGCTGACGCATATGCATGTGCCACTCGACTACGCTACGGTAATGGCCGAGACGCCGGCCAACGTCGAGCCTGCTTATGACGGCATGACGATCGAAATCCCTTACGAATCAGCGTGAAAGACTAAGTTTTTACCGCCTGGGTTCCCGAGTTGGATCTCGCGAGGTGCTATCTTCACGTCACATCCAATCGGCCAACTAGTTCCATAATCTATCTTATGCGACTACGCCTATAGCATCCGTTGGCGGCGAGATCAGGCCGGTCACTCTTAGACATTCGCAACAGCGGCAACGGGCATGCTAGGGTTGCGAATCATGAAAACGCTTCCGCTGCTTGCAAGTCTTGCCCTCACCCTCGCCTGCGCCCTCACTGGCGCGCGAGCGCAGGACTTTGATCGTGCGCCAGGCGAGAACGACCTGGCTTTCGCCAAACGTGTTGTTGGGTTCGCCGACAATGCTGATCCGCACACCGCAGTAGTGAGCTGGAACGGCCTCCAGGCACTCTTCGTCGATTACCAGACCGCTGAGGACTATCCGGAACGCCCGCTCGTCGCGCTGCAACGGCTAGCTGACAATAGATATCGCGCAATCCAGGTCACAATCGGTGAACAAGAGGGCGACACACCGGACATAGCGCTCGGCCTCGCCAACGCCGACCACGACCCGGCGAAGGAACTGATCGTGATACTTTCCTGGGCTCAGATGCACTACGATGTCGAAGGGACGCTCTACGAAGTTCGCATCTTCGATGGCCCTAAGCCAGGCCAGAAGGCGCTGACTCAATTGAAAGCGAGCCGGAAGTTCGACGCCACATGCGACTGCCATTGGCGCGACGGCACAACGAAGCACTTCCGCTTCAAGACGATCGCGGCGGTCAAGGCTGAACTGAAGCGCCTGGGCTATTAGCCGCCGGCGAGGGCTCGCTTCCCGGATGTTGCCCTCGCCACCTCGCCTATGCTGACCCGCAATCGTCACCAGCGCCAGCACAGGCACAGGCTGGGTCGCTCGTCAGAACTCCATATCACCGAAGTCACCGCCATTATCGGAGCTGGAATCGCCTGCCTGATCGGCTTCGTCCGGCTGCGGCGTCGGCTGTTCAGCTGCCTTCGCTTCGCTGCCGCCAAACACGCCGGTGATCGCGTTGCCGAGCAGCACGCCGCCCGCCACGCCCATCGCGGTCTGCGCGGCGCCGGCAAGAAAACCGCCGCCTGCCCGCTGTGGCGTGTCCTGCGGCCCTTCAGTTGCAACGGAGGCGGTGCGCCCTACCCGCGGAACCGAGCCTGAGCGCCTGCCGCCGCTGCGGCCGAAGAAGCCGCTGAGCGGTCCACCGCCGGCCGGCTGCCGCGCCTGCTCCTCCAGTTCTTCTATGCGCGCCTGAGCTGCGTTCAGGGCCTGCTCCTGCACCACGATCGTCTGGGCCATGTAATATGGCGCCCCAGGCTGCTGGGTGATCTGGTCCTGGATGAAGCGCTCTGCTTCGGCATCGCGCGGCGGCGCCTGGCGCTCGGCGCTTGCCAACTTCTCGAAGAGCTGTCCGATCGCTTGCTGATCGTTTCTGTCCATGATGTCCAACTCCGGTCCTGGTTCAACGCCGGCTATTCGCGCTCGCCGGTGAAGTTCAACAGCAGTTGGAAGATGTTGATGAAGTTCAGATAGAGCGAGAATGCACCGAAGACAGCGAGTTTCTGCTGTGATTCCGCGCCGAAGTTTTCTGCATACTGCTCCTTGATCGTCTGGGTATCCCAGGCGGTGAGGCCGATGAAGACGGCGATGCCGATCACAGAGATCGCGAATTGGAGCGCGGTCGAGCCCAGGAAGATATTGACGATGCTGGCGATCACCACGCCGATCAGGCCCATGATCAGGAACGACGAAAACTGCGTCAGGTCGCGTTTGGTCGTGTACCCGTAAAGGCTGGTCGCGCCGAACATGGTGGCGGCGACGAAGAAGGTGCGTGCGATGCTGGTGCCGGTAAAGACCAGGAACACGGAAGCCAGCGACAGGCCCATGACCGCGCAGAATGCCCAGAACATCGCCTGGGCGCCGGCTGCCGACATCGCCTGCATCCGAAACGAGAACAAGACCACAAAGGCCAGCGGGGCCAGCATCACCACCCATTTCAGCGGTGTGGAGAAGATCGGCACGTAAAGAGCGGGCGTGGAAGCCACCACGAACGCGATCACGCCCGTAACGACGAGGCCAAGGCCCATATAGTTATAGACGCGCAGCATGTGCCGGCGCAGGCCTTCATTGTAGACGGCTCCGGCTCGGGCTTCGGCCCCGATATATCCGAGATTGTTCATGTGGTTCTCCTTCTTGCAGGTCGATCAGTAAAGCGTTTTGGCGAGGGCTTCGGCCGTGCGATCGAGACCGCCGACATCGCTGCGTCCGACGACCGCGTAGGCGACCTCGCCGATCTGGAAATAAGCCGAGGAAACTTCGCCCGAGGGAACGACGGTCGGCTTGACGACGTCGAATGTTCCGGGCCTGATCGCGAACAACGAGACCAGCCCCATCTCTTTCGTCTCGACAGCCATCTCGACGCTCGGTCCGAATTGCGATGGATAGATCTGCACGTCACGGACCGTCCAGTCCGCTGGCAGCGATGGCATCACGATCGCCGTCGCGGCGCGGATTTCGTCGGCATTGTAGCCGGGTGCTTCGGGTTGCGACGACATCGCCTCGCGCACGAGCGTCGTGCGGTGCGCCCGGACCGCGTCCTCCACATAGGCCGGCGGATGGGTCGAAGCGACGACTTCCGTCACCGATATCGGTCCGATGAGCCCGTTCGCAAGCCAGCCGGCAGCGACGAAGACAGCGACTGCCGCAGCTCGCTGCAAAGCACCAAGGACGCGGCCGCGCGCCAATCCCCGCTCCAGCCGCCGTGCAGCATCGGCCGTCGCGGGCCGCGCCATGCCTTTCGATCCGGCAAGCGCCACGCGCAATTCGTCACGCATCCGTAAGTCGGACATCACCCGCGCGGCCGCGTCCGGGCGGGCCGAAAGGAACGCCTCGACCTCGATGCGACGAGCCACGTCCAGCTGATCGTCGACATAGGCGTCGAGATCGGCGTCGGTCACGGGATCGCGCAGTTGGTTCATGATCCACCTCCGACGATCTTCAGATGGCCTTTCGCGCGTGCCGGCACCGCGTCCTCCATCTCGCGCAGGGCCGCACGCGCCCTGCCGATGCGCGACATCAGCGTGCCAAGCGGCACGCCACTCACCTCAGCGGCCTGGCTGTAGCTAAGCCCCTCGATGGCGACGAGATGCAACGCCGAACGCTGCTCCTCCGGCAATTCGAAAAACGCTTCGCGCACCTGCGCCAGACGGACCGAATGTTCCTGCGGAGCCTGGACATTCGCCTCGGCGAGATAGCCGGCCTGTTCGATGCGCATTGCTTCGGATTTGCGGGACCGCAGACCGTCGATGAATGCATTATGGACGATCGACAGCAGCCATACGCGAAGATTTCCGCCGGAGCGGAAGCTGCCGCGTCGCTCATAGGCACGCACCAGCGCATCATGCACCAGATCCTCTGCATCGGCGCTGTCGCGCGTCAGCGAGCGTGCATAGCGGCGCAGCGAACCGAGCTGTCCCAGAATATCGAAGCGTGGCATCGGCCGTTTCATGTCCTGTTTACGGAGCAGGTCGGGATGTTAATCCCGCTCTCCCCGAAATTTTCTTACGGCTCGCCGCGTTCTCGTCCTGGGAGATATCGGGCCCGCTCTCGCCCGCCAGATAGTATCGGCCGCCCTCGAGGCAAACCGGCGCCGAGTTGGCGCATATGAAACTGCTGGCAAAGTACGGCCGGTTTGCGTATCACTCCGCCGCCAACGGAACCTTATCGATGTTCGAAAATCTCCAGCCCGCGCCTGCCGACAAGATCCTGGCCTTGATCGGTCTCTATCGCGCCGACCCGCGTCCCGACAAGGTCGATCTTGGTGTCGGCGTTTATAGGGATCGCGACGGCAAGACGCCGGTGATGCGCGCGGTGCGCGAAGCCGAAAAGCGGCTGCTGCAGGGCCAGGATACCAAGACCTATCTCGGCCTTGCCGGCGATACCGCCTTCAACGCGGCGATGGCCAGGTTGGTGTTCGGCCCAGCCCCCGACCTGACGCGCATTCGTGCGGCGCAGGCGCCAGGCGGCTCCGGCGCGCTGCGGCTGGTAGCAGAGCTGCTGAAAAGGACCCGCACCGACGCGATGGTCTGGCTGTCGGATCCGACATGGCCGAACCACATGCCGGTGATGCGCGCCGCTGGCCTGCAGACACGCGAATATCCCTATTTCGACGCTGCTTCTGGTGCGGTTCGCTTCGACGACATGCTGAATGCATTGAGAACCGCCAATCCTGGCGACGTCGTATTGTTGCATGGCTGTTGCCATAACCCGACAGGCGCCAATCTAGACATCTCGCAATGGGCTGCCATTGCCGATCTTGTCGTTGAGCGCGGCCTGCTGCCCTTTGTCGACATCGCCTATCAGGGCTTTGGCGAGGGACTTGATGCGGATGCCGCCGGCTTGCGCCTTCTGGCGGCAAAAGTTCCGGAAATGGTCGTTGCCTCCAGCTGCTCGAAGAACTTTTCCGTCTATCGCGACCGAGTCGGTGCAGCGCTGATCATGGCGAAAGGTGGCGCGCAGGCGGATTTGGCGATGGGCCAGATGCTGTCGGCGGCGCGCGCCATGTATTCGATGCCGCCGGACCACGGCGCGGCGGCGGTGCGCATCGTGCTTGAAGACCCCGCATTGCGTTCCGACTGGGAGGCAGAGCTTGAAGAGATGCGGCTGCGCATGCTACGGCTGCGCGTCCAGTTCGCCGAGGCGCTGCGGCGGCAGTCCAACTCCGACCGTTTCGATTTCGTCGCCAGCCATCGCGGCATGTTTTCCCGGCTTGGCCTGTCGGAAGCGCAAGTCGAGCGGCTGCGCGCCGAGCATGCCATCTACATGGTCGGCGACAGCCGCATCAACGTTGCCGGCCTGCCCGAGGACGGCATGGATGCGCTCGCCAAGGCGATAGTCTCCGTGCTCGACTGATACTTTTTGCTAGTTAGTATCTTTTCCGGAAACCGGCTTCCACTTTCGGATCATGGTCTGGCCGCCCATCTGTGGACAAGACGCCCTCGCCGGCTGAAGCCGTTGGCCGCGCGGCCGGGTACAGGATAGCGTTCGCCTGATGAAACCCTCGAAAGACATTTCCCGGCTGATCGAGATCATGGCCGCGCTGCGGGCGCCGGAAACCGGCTGCCCGTGGGATATCGAGCAGGACTTTTCGACAATCGCGCCGTACACGATCGAGGAAGCCTACGAAGTGGCGGACGCCATTGCGCGCGGCGATCTGGACGATCTGCGGGATGAACTCGGCGATCTCCTGCTGCAAGTGGTCTACCACGCGCAAATGGCCGAGGAGGCCGGCGAATTTTCATTCGGCGATGTGGTCCTGGCCATCACCACAAAAATGATCCGCCGCCACCCCCATGTCTTCGGCGACGACAAGGCGCGCAGCGCCGGCATGGCCAAGGGCATGTGGGAAAAGATCAAGGCAGAGGAAAAGGCGGAGAAGCGCAGTGCGCGCCTCGCCCGTGGGCTCGACCCGGAAGACCATGGCAAGGGCTTTCTCGACAGTGTGCCGGTCGCCCTGCCCGCGCTGACCCGGGCGCTCAAGCTGCAGGAAAAGGCCGCCCGCGTCGGCTTCGACTGGAGCGAGGCGGCGCCGATCCTCGACAAGATCGAGGAGGAGATCGGCGAACTACGCGAGGCGCTGGCCAAAGGCGACACTGCGCCGATCGAGGACGAGTTCGGCGACATGCTGTTTGCGGTCGTCAATCTCGGCCGGCACCTCAAAATTGATTCCGAAGCGGCACTCAGCGGCACCAACGAAAAATTCCGGTCGCGCTTCCACTATGTCGAGCGGACGCTGCAAGCGTCGGGAAACAGCCTCGAAGAGGCGACGCTGGACGAGATGGAAGCGCTCTGGCAGCAGGCAAAAAGCGCGAAGTAAACGCCTCTACCCGTTGTTTTGACGGCGCAATCGGCTTTCGATCTCTTGCCGAGCGCTGTGTGTAGCCTTGAGCGCGACGGTTACGCTGCCATCCTCATTGTCGTCGCGCGAGATGATGTCGCCGTTGCGGTAAAGCCAGTCGACGACGCCGAGTTGGTCGGGCTTGAGTGTGACGGTGAACGTCTCCAGTTCGCCCGACATCATCGTCTCGATGATCGCCTTCAGCGCATCGATGCCCTCGCCGGTTACCGCCGATATGGCGATCGGCGGTGCCTTCTTGCCGTCAGCACCATCGGCAAGCAGCCGCGCCCGGTTGCCCTCGTCGAGCCGGTCGATCTTGTTCCATACTTCGATGACGCGCTTGCTATCGCGGGCATCGACGCCGAGATCGGCAAGGATGCGCTCGACATCTTCGGCCTGCGCGGCCGTATCGGGATCGGAGATGTCGCGCAGATGAATGACGAGGTCTGCCTCGACCACTTCCTCCAGCGTCGCCCTGAAGGCCGCGACCAGATGCGTTGGCAGGTCGGAAATGAAGCCGACCGTATCGGAAAGGATGATCGGCGTGCCGTGCGGCAGGCGCACGCGGCGCAGCGTCGGGTCGAGCGTGGCAAACAGCATGTCTTCGGCCAGCACCCCTGCTCCGGTCAGCCGGTTGAACAGAGTCGACTTGCCGGCATTGGTGTAGCCGACGATCGCCATCACCGGAAATGGCACCTTCTTGCGCTTGGCGCGGTGCAGGTCGCGGGTGCGGCGCACAGTTTCGAGCTCGTGCTTCAGCTTGGTGATCTTGTCCTGCAGCACACGCCGATCCGACTCGATCTGGGTCTCGCCAGGGCCGCCGAGAAAGCCGGCGCCGCCACGCTGGCGCTCGAGGTGGGTCCAGCTCCGCACAAGGCGGCCTTTCTGGTAGTTGAGATGGGCAAGATCGACCTGCAGCGTGCCTTCCTTGGTGCGGGCGCGCTCGCCGAAAATCTCCAGGATCAGCCCGGTGCGGTCGAGCACCTTGGCGTTCAACTCTTTTTCGAGGTTGCGCTGCTGTACCGGGGTCAGCGGATGATCGACAATGACCACTTCCGCGTGGCCCTCTTTGACGATCTCAGCGAACTCCGCCACCTTGCCGCTGCCGAGCAAGGTCGCCGGGCGTGGATCGTTGACGGTCACCACCGCCGTGTGGACCAGGTCGAGGTCGATTGCGCTGGCGAGGCCGACGGCCTCGTCGCGACGAGCCTCGGCGGAACGGCTCAGGCGGGGGCGGTTGGTGTCGTCGTCGCCACGCGGCTGCCGGGTAAGCACCGGCACGATAACCACCGCCCGGGTCGGGCCGTTGGCCTCTGTCCCGGTCTGATGTGCTGGTTTTCCGCGAACGCTGCGGTCCGCGTCTTTCTCACGTGCCAATCAGGCGCCCTGGCTTTCCTCACCATCGAACATCTGAACCGGCTGGCTCGGCATGATCGTGGAAATAGCGTGCTTGTAGACAAGCTGGGAATGGCCGTCGCGACGCAGCAGAACGCAGAAATTGTCGAACGAAGTGACCACGCCGGTCAGCTTCACGCCGTTGATGAGAAAGATGGTGAGTGGATTTTTGCTCTTGCGAACTGAATTCAGGAACAGGTCCTGAAGATTTTGCGATCGTTCCGCCATTGTTCTTGTCTTTCGCCGATCCCCTTCGGTTTGCAGGCCAATGCGCCAAATTAGCCGGCACATGTCAAGCACGCAAACACCATCTTGCCGTCAGTAACGACAAGCAGAACGAGATATATTGATGTTCATTCCATCTGTGCGGTTATCAGGCTGGACTTTTTTCCGCAACGTCAAAAAAGGCCTGCCGTAATGAAACTGTTATCGAGCCCGGGTGGCCGTTGGCGACGGGAGTGCCATCGATCGCCACCACCGGCATGGCAATCGTGGTCGCGGAGCTGATGAAAACCTCGCGCGCGGCCTTGGCTTCAGCCACCGAAAAACCGCGCTCCTCGATCTTCAGGCCGAGCTTGGCGGCCACGTCGAACAGCGTCGTACGGGTGATGCCGCGCAGGATGCCGTGCTCGGCCGGCCGCGTCACCAGCACGCCATCCCCGGTGATGATCCAGGCGTTCGACGATCCACCTTCCTTGACGGTGCCGTCGACATCGACGAACCAGGCCTCCTGAGCGCCGGCTTCCTTGGCTTTCTGCTTGGCCAGCACGTTCGGCAGCAGGCCGACCGACTTGATATCGACCCGATCCCACCGGTTCTCCGGCACTGTGATAACCCGGATCCCGCTCTCGGCCCGCTTCGCGGCAGCTGCAGGATCGGCTTTTTTGGCGGTCACCACCAGCGACGGCTTCGTGTCCGCCGGCGGGAAGAAAAACTCGCGGCTGGCGACGCCGCGTGTCACCTGGACATAGACCAGGCCGTCGACGACATGGTTGCGGCGCACCACCTCGCGCATGACGAGCGGCAGCACGCCGCGCGTGATCGGCCAATCGATCGAGAGTTCGGCAAGTGAGCGGTTCAATCGGGCGAGATGGCGCGGCATGTCGACGATGAAGCCTCGTGCCACCTCGCAGACCTCGTAGACGCCGTCGGCGAATTGATAGCCACGGTCCTCGATATGCACGGAAGCTTCGGCGTGAGCGACGTAGCGCCCGTTCACATAGGCAATGCGCGGCATGGCTAATCCCTGAGAGAAGTCCAGCTTTCTTATGCGATTCCAAGACCGCCGTAACCGATAATTGCGTGGGCCACGACTGGTTTGGCTGTCAGACGCCCAGCGACTTCAGCTTGCGGTGCAATGCAGAGCGTTCCATGCCGATAAACTCTGCCGTCTTCGAGATGTTGCCGCCAAAACGGTTGATCTGGGCGATCAGATAGTCCTTCTCGAATTGTTCGCGCGCTTCCCGCAGCGGCAGCGCCATTATGTGCTGATCGGATTTGTTTGGAGTGCGCGGCATGACGTCGCCGATCTCGGCAGGCAGGAGATCGGCGGTGATCGGCGCATCGACATCGTCGCCGCGCGCCAGGATCATCAGCCGCTCGACATTGTTGCGCAACTGGCGAACGTTGCCCGGCCAGTTATGCGCCTGCAGCACCGCCAGCGCGTCGTCGCCGATGCGGCGCGGCTTGATGCCGGCCTGGCGAGCGATCTGCTTCATGAAATTGTCGACCAGATAGGGAATGTCCTCGCGACGCTCGGCCAGTCCCGGCACCATGACCGGAACCACGGCCAGGCGATGATAAAGGTCCTCACGGAAACGGCCGTCGGCGATCATGGCTTCCAGGTTCTGCGAGGTCGACGAGACGATGCGCACGTCGACCTTGACCCGCTTGGTGCCCCCTACCCGCTCGAACTGCTGTTCGACCAGCACGCGCAGGATCTTGTTTTGCGTCTCGCGCGGCATGTCGGCCACTTCATCAATGTAGAGAATGCCGCGATGGGCTTCCTCCAGCGCGCCGACCTTGCGTTCGACGCCGTTCGATTCGGTGCCGAACAACTCGATCTCCATACGCTCAGGCGTGATGTTGGCGGCGCTCAGCGTCACAAACGGTGCACTCTTGCGCGCCGACAGTGCGTGGATGGCGCGCGCCGCCAGTTCTTTGCCCGAGCCGGAGGGGCCAATGATCATGACGCGGCTGTTGGTCGGCGCGACGCGCTCGATGGTCTGGCGCAATTGGCTCATTGCCGACGACATGCCGATGAGGTCGAAAGTCTCGCCGCTGCGCAGCTTGAGATCCGAAACCTCGCGTCTCAATTTGGAGGTTTCGAGCGCCCGTTCGGCAATGAGGATCAGCCTGTCGGCCTTGAATGGCTTTTCGATGAAATCATAGGCGCCGCGGCGGATGGCCGAGACTGCCGTTTCGATATTGCCGTGGCCCGAGATCATCACCACCGGCAGGTTCGGGTGCATCGTCTTGATCTCGTCCAGCAAGGCCAGGCCATCGAGCCGCGAGCCCTGCAGCCAGATGTCGAGGAAGACCAGCCTGGGTGCCCGGTCGGCAACCGCCGCAAGCGCGCTGTCGGCGTCAAACGCCGTGCGTGTTTCGTGACCTTCGTCGCTCAGGATACCGGCGACGAGTTCGCGGATGTCTTCCTCGTCATCGACGATGAGAATATCAGACGCCATTACCGACCTTTTCAGTTTCTTTTTCGTGTTCCGTCTTGCCCTCGCCGCGTACCGGAACGGTGGCGGCAACCGGCAGGATGATGCTGATCATTGCACCCCGCCCATCGTGGAAGTCCGCTGGTGCATCGTGCAATTCGAGTCGCCCGCCATGGTCCTCCACGATCTTCTTGACGATAGCGAGGCCAAGCCCGGTGCCTTTCTCGCGTGTCGTCATGTAAGGCTCGAGCAAGCGCTGCCGGTTTTCGCGCGGCAAGCCCCTGCCGTTGTCGATGACGTCGATTCGAATCGCGCCATTCTGACGCCCGGCTTGAATCCGGATTATGCCGTGCGGACGATCCTCTGCATCAAGTCCGTCGATGGCTTCGGCAGCATTCTTGATGACGTTGCCGAACGCCTGCGCCATCAGCCGGCTGTCGAATGTGCCTTTGAGCGGCTCATTGCCGAAGACGCGCTCGAAGGTGATGTCGGCGCGGCTCACTTCGACCAGGAACGAGGCTTCGCGCAAGGAATCGCGCAGATCGATGGCCTTCATTTCCGGTTTCGGCATGCGGGCGAACGCCGAGAACTCGTCGACCATGCGGCCGATGTCCTCCACTTGCCTGATGATGGTGTCGGTGCATTGATCGAAAACCTCACGGTCCTCGGTGATGACCTTGCCGTAACGGCGCTTGATGCGCTCGGCCGAAAGCTGGATCGGCGTCAGCGGGTTCTTGATCTCGTGGGCAATGCGCCGCGCCACGTCGGCCCATGCGGAGGAACGCTGTGCCTGGACCAGATCGGTAATGTCGTCGACTGTCACGACGTAGGATTTATCCTCCGAACCGTCGTCGCCGGCTTCAATCGTGATCTGCACGTTGAAGGTCCGTTCAGTGCCGGCACGATAGAAGGTGACCTGTTCGCGATAGACCGGCTTGCCCGACTTGCGGCCGATCTCGAAGACGCGGCCGACATGCGGCAGCACGGCGGAAAGGTTCTGCCCAAGCGCTGCCGTGGCGGATATGGCCAGCATCGTTTCGGCCGAACGGTTGACGATGGTGACGATGCCATATGGATCGACGCCGATGACCCCGGCGGTGACGCCGGCAAGCACCGCCTCCGAAAAGCGTCGCCGCTCGTCGATCAAATCCTTGGCCGACAGGATCTCGTTGCGCTGCGATTTCAGCTCCATCAGCATCTTGTTGAAGGTGTCGCCGAGCGAGGCGACGTCGCCGTCGGAGGGGCGGACTGGCACGGCCACATCGAGATTGCCGGTAGCGACCTCGTCGGCCGCGCCGATGAGCTGACGAATCGGCCGCACCAGGCGGTCGGCCACCGCAATGCCGGTCCAGATGGCGGACAGGATGATGATCAGCGTCAGCGACAGATAGGGAAGCGCGAAAGCCACTTGCGAGGTGCGGCGATTGTCTTCGAGACCGCGATATTCGGCGGTGTTGGATTTGACGATCTGCCGCGCCTTGATCACCTCGGGATCGACGAGGCGAATGGTGTAGAGATAGAGGCCGTCGATCTCGCGCAGCTTGACGATGGCACCCATGATGTTGCGGGTGCGCGGTTCTATCAGCACCGGCTTGCCGTCGGCAGCGCTTGCCACGGCGCCCTCAGGCGGCTCCGGCATGGCAAAGTCCGCGTCGGTCTTGGCGCTCATAACGAAGGAACCATCGGGCTTGATGAGTGCTGCGTGCGCCAGCGAGCGTCCCACCGCCTCCTTGTTCATGAGGTCGAGAAAACCGGTACGATCGAGGCCGTAAAGCGTGCGCGAAGCGTCGAGGTCGTAAGCCATCGACAACGTCGTGCCCTGAAGATTTCGCGCGTTTTCCTGCACATAGGCGTCGGCGATCGACAATGACGAATTGACGATCGTCTTGGTGCGGATCTCGAACCAGCGGTCGAGGCCGATGTCGAGCGTGATCGACGCGATGATCGCCACCATGATCGCGGGGATGGCGGCGACTAGCGCAAACATCGCCACTATGCGCACATGCAGGCGCGACGCAGCCTTGCCATGCCGTCGTGCCATCAGGATGCGATGCACCTCGCGGCCGACCAGCAAGATCAGAAACAGGACGAACGCCGCATTAAGCGCAATCAGCGCCAGCGTCGTCCTCGCGTCGGGCGTGATCGGCGTCGCGCCGACCAGAATGGCGAAGGAGATCGCCGCCGTCACCAGCGCACCGGCAACGGCGATCACGCCCGGCAGCGCAAGCAGCCGGCGACCGTCTCGCGCGCCCGTATTGCTGAAAAGCGATTTGCTCAGTGTCGGTGCGTGCAGGGCCATGTCGCCGTCTAGAGCCAGTGATTGCGTCGGATGTATGCAACGCATTGTGGCGATTATGCAACAAGTGTGGCCGAGACGGAAATCTTTCGGCAATCGATCCCCTGGAAAGCGCTCGTAAAGGGATTCGTCTAGACCTGCCTGGACGATTTGTAGACGTTGACGCCGAGTTCGCGAATCTTCTTGCGCAGCGTGTTGCGGTTGAGTCCGAGCAATTCGGCGGCCTTGATCTGGTTACCGCGCGTTGCGGTCATCGAGGCGAGGACCAGGGGATACTCGACCTCGGAGAGGATTCGCTGATAAAGGCCGGCCGGCGGCAAGTCGCCGGCAAACGAGGCAAAATAGCGCTGCAGGAAATGCTCCACCGCCTGGCCGATGGAAAGGTCGTCGGGAATGAGGTTGCCGCCACCTGGAACGACAGGCCTTTCGCCGGTCTTCAACTCCGCCTCGATGATCTCCGCTGAGATCTCGTCCTGCGAATACAGTGCGGCCAGTCTGCGGATGAGATTTTCGAGTTCGCGCACGTTACCGGGCCATGGGTAGCGCTTCATCAGCTCGATGCCGCCGGTGGAAATGCGCTTGGTCTGCAAGCCTTCACTGACGCCGAGCTTGAAGAAGTGGCGGACGAGGTCCGGAATGTCCTCCGAGCGCTCGCGCAGCGCCGGCAGCCTGAGCGGCACAACGTTCAAACGGTAGAACAGGTCCTCGCGGAAAAGCCCCTGATTGATCAGTGTGCGCAGGTCCTTGTTGGTGGCAGCGACGATGCGCACGTCGGTCTTGATCGGCGTGCGGCCGCCGACCGTGGTGTATTCGCCCTGCTGCAGCACACGCAGCAGCCGCGTCTGCGCTTCCATCGGCATATCACCGATCTCGTCGAGGAAGAGCGTGCCGCCTTCGGCCTGCTCGAAACGGCCGGTGGAGCGGTTCTGTGCGCCGGTAAAGGCGCCCTTCTCGTGCCCGAATAGTTCCGATTCGATCAGGTCGCGTGGGATCGCCGCCATGTTGATGGCGACGAAGGGGCCACCACGACGACGGCCATATTCATGCAGCGCGCGCGCCACCAGTTCCTTGCCGGTACCCGATTCGCCCGAGATCATCACCGTCAGGTCGGTCTGCATCATGCGCGCCAGCATGCGGTAGATGTCCTGCATGGCCGCCGAGCGGCCGACCAGCGGCATCGTTTCAGGCGGCTCGTCGGCACGCGTATCGATCTTGGGCCGCCGCGGCTCGGAAAGCGCGCGGTTGACGATGTTGAGCAGCTCCGTCAGGTCGAACGGTTTCGGCAGATATTCATAGGCTCCGGTTTCGGAGGCCCGGATCGCAGTCATGAACGTGTTCTGCGCACTCATGACGATGACCGGCAGTTCCGGTCGCGCCTTCTTGATGCGCGGCAGCATGTCGAAGGCGTTCTCGTCGGGCATGACAACGTCGGTGATGACCAGATCGCCCTCGCCCGCCGCCACCCAGCGCCACAGCGTCGAGGCATTGGAGGTGACGCGCACGTCGTGACCGACGCGCGAAAGCGCCTGGTTGAGGACAGTGCGGATGGCCGCATCGTCGTCGGCGACGAGAATATTGCCGCGAACGGTCATTTGCGGTCTCCTTCACCGTCGTCGTCGGTGCCAAACTGAGTTTCTTTCCACGCCGGCATCAGGATACGGAAGGTGGTCCCGCGCGGCGTCGATTCGCATTCAATGATGCCGCCATGCTCGCCGACGATCTTTGCGACCAGCGCCAGACCGAGACCGGAGCCGTTCGGCTTGGTGGTGATGAAGGGATCGAACAGGATCGGCAGGATATCTTCGGAGACACCCGAACCGTTGTCGCGCACGCAGAATTCCAATGGCAGCGACACGCGGTCCTGCGTTCCGGGCACGGAAACACGGATGCCCGGGCGGAAGGCGGTCGACAGCATGATCTCGCCCTGCGGATCGCTGCCGATCGCCTCGGCGGCATTTTTTACCAGATTGAGGAATACTTGGATGAGCTGGTCGCGATTGGCAAAGACCGGAGGCAATGATGGATCATAATCCTCTAATATCTTGATCCTCTTGGCAAAACCGTTCTTGGCGATTGCCTTAACATGGTCGAGCACGACATGGATGTTGACAGGGTAGCGGTCGATCGGCCGCTCGTCGGAAAACACCTCCATGCGGTCGACCAGCGAGACAATGCGGTCGGTCTCGTCGGTGATCAGCCTGGTCAGTGCGCGATCCTCGTCGGACGCCGACAGCTCTAGCAACTGCGCCGCACCACGAATGCCGGACAGCGGGTTCTTGATCTCATGGGCAAGCATCGCGGCGAGGCCGGTGACCGAGCGCGCCGCACCGCGATGCGTCATCTGCCGGTCGATCTTGTCGGCCATTGAGCGTTCCTGGAACATTACCACGACGGAGCCTGGAAATTCCGTCACAGGCGCGACGTAGAGATCGACCACCTTCTCGATGCCGAGCCGCGGCGACGACACGTCCACCCGGTATTCGTTGACCGGCGCCCGGCGCTCGCGCACCTGGTCGACAAGCGTCAGCAGCGGGCTGCCGAAAGGAATGAGCTTGTGCAGCGTGTTGCGGGCGAGCACCGTGGCGCTCGACCGGAAAAAATCCTCGGCATCGGCATTGGCGAAGGTGATGAAACCTTGCGGATCGACCATGATCACCGGCCGGCGAATGGTATTGAGCACAATATGCGCGGCGTCCGCCATATCCGTGCTCTGTGTGACGGTGGCGTTCATGCCGCACTCCGCAGGTTCGCCGCTTCGGGAGCGGTTGAAAACATGTCGCGCAGCAACGCAATGACACGCCCAGGCTCGAAAGACGTGAGTATGGCTTTGCGCCGGTCATCGCTTGTGGCGGCGTGGCGGTCGAGATACCAGCCGAGATGCTTGCGTGCCTGGCGCAATCCGCTTTCCACGCCATAGAACGTCAGCATGTCTTCGTAATGGGCAATGACGTAATCGGACAGCGCTTGCGGGCTGGCCGGCATGCCAGATACCGGCTCGGCCAGCGCGGTCGCTACAATGCTGCCGGCCGTCCAAGGCGCGCCATAGTGCGCGCGGCCGATCATCACCGCGTCGGCGCCGGACTGGTCGAGGATCGACGCTGCCTCCGCCGGCGAGCCGACATCGCCATTGGCAACGACCGGGATCGAGACGGCCTGCTTGACACGTGCGATGGCACGCCAGTCGGCCGTGCCCTGATAGAACTGGCAACGTGTGCGGCCGTGCACCGTCACCATCATCACCCCGGCCTGCTCGGCGCGTCGCGCCAGCATCGGCGCGTTGAGCGCGCCTTCGTCCCAGCCGAGCCGCATTTTGACCGTGACCGGCACGTCGACCGCGCCGACTACCGCTTCGATCAGCGACAGCGCGTGGTCGAGGTCTCGCATCAGTGCCGAACCGGCATAGCCGCCCGTCACTTTTTTGGCCGGACAGCCCATGTTGATGTCGATGATGTCGGCGCCTTCGCCGACCGCGATTCGCGCGCCCTCGGCCATGTGCATCGCCTCGCGGCCGGCAAGCTGGACCATGTGGACAGGCAGCCCGGAATGACGGATGCGCAGGCCGGAACCAGCCCTGCCCTTTGCAAGCTCACCGCTCGCCACCATTTCCGAAACAACCAGCCCGGCGCCATGCGCATGGGCGCGCTGCCGGAACGGTTCGTCGGTAATGCCCGACATCGGCGCGAGAAACACGCGGTTGCGGATTCTCACGCCACCCACATCCAGCGGCGAAGCCAATTTGGTCACATCAGGCATGCACAAAAACCAAGCACCTTCGGTTGCTGCACATTCTCTAGCCAGAATGATGGCAATGTGCAACGCGCAATGTCGTGATATTAAGGCGCATTTGGGAAAATACGGATCGCCGCACCGCATCAATCCTGGGTCTTCCGAAAGCGATACCACTTTTCGGGATCATGCGCTAAGCGTCTCGGCATGAGAGATGTCAACGAAAAGCAAGCTGCGGACGACAAGGTCGCGGTGGTCATCGTTGCCGCCGGCCGCGGCGCGCGCGCCGGACAGGCCAAGGGGCCGAAGCAGTACCAGCAGATTGGCGGCGGCGCCGTTATCGCACGCACGCTCGACGCCTTTCTGACGCATCCGAAAATTGGAGCTGTCGTCGTTGCTATACATGCCGAAGACGACGCGCTTTTCCGCCGCGCCGCCGGCGCGAACGCCGACCGTGTCGTCGCGGTGATCGGCGGTACGTCACGGCAGGAGTCCGTCCGGCTTGGACTGCTGGCGTTGAGAAGCCATGCGCCGGGCCGGGTCCTGATCCATGATGCGGCTCGGCCGTTTGTCGATGCGGAACTGATAGACCGTACGATCGCCGCCATTGAAGAGCGCCAGGGAGCGCTGCCTGCTTTGCCCGTTGCCGATACGCTGAAGCGCGAAACGGCCGAAGGCATGATCGGCGAAACAGTGTCCAGGGCCGGGCTCCATGCCGCACAAACACCACAAGGCTTTCCGTTCTGGCCGATCCTGGCCGCGCACGAAAAGGCTCATCATCTGGGCAAGGCGGATTTTACCGACGATGCGGCAATCGCCGAATGGGCGCATATTCCGGTGAAGATCGTTCCCGGCTCGCCGGACAATGTCAAACTGACCTGGGCAAGGGATATTGCGATGGCGGATCAGCGGCTTTCCGGGGGGGCACGTTTTCCGGACATCCGAACCGGCAATGGCTATGACGTCCATGCCTTCGAGCCCGGCGACCATGTCACCCTGTGCGGCGTCGCCATTCCACACGACAGGAAGTTATCCGGCCATTCGGATGCCGATGTCGGTCTCCATGCCTTGACCGACGCCCTGCTGGCCACCTGCGGCGCCGGTGACATCGGCACGCATTTCCCGCCCTCCGACCCGCAGTGGAAAGGGGCCGCTTCACGCATCTTCGTCGAACACGCGGTGAAGCTGGTGCGCGAGGGCGGCGGGCGCATTGCCAACGCCGACATCACCCTGATCTGCGAGGCGCCGCGCGTCGGCCCACATCGCGAGGCAATGACCGAAGCGCTTTCGGCAATGCTGCGAATTTCGCGCAATCGCATCTCGATCAAGGCGACAACCAATGAGAAGCTCGGCTTCGTCGGCCGTGAGGAAGGCATAGCGGCCATCGCGACCGCCAGCGTTGTGTTTCCAGGGGATGTCCCCGAGTGAGCAATAGCGATCTCGCAGATGCCCTGCTTCAGGCCTGCCAGCAGCGCGGCATCATGCTGGCGACGGCGGAGAGCTGCACCGGCGGCATGATCATCGCCGCGCTGACCGACATCGCCGGCTCTTCCGCGGTGATCGATCGCGGCTTCATCACCTATTCCAACCAGGCCAAGACCGAGATGCTCGGCGTCTCGGCCGCTACGCTCGAGGCGCACGGCGCGGTCTCGCGCGAGACTGCGGTGGAGATGGCGGCCGGAGCCTTGGCGCATTCGCCGGCCGGGCTCGCCCTGGCGGTGACTGGCATCGCCGGTCCGGACGGCGGCTCTGCGGAAAAACCTGTCGGCCTGGTCTGGTTCGGCGTTGCCGTGGCTGGCCGGCCGGTAGTCAGCGAATGCCAGCTGTTCGCCGACAAGGGCCGTGATTTCATCCGCCGGGAGACGGTCCGACGTGCGCTTGAACTGGGTTTACGCGCGCTCGCCGCGGATCAGGCTGCCGATGGCGCGCCGTAGATGATTTCGGCACGTTTCTCGAACGCCTCGGAGAACATGCGGAAGGCGCGGTCGAACATGGTTCCCATGAGCGCACCCAGAATGCGGCTCTTAAACTCGTAGTCGATAAAGAAGCAGACGTTGCAACCGCCGCCGTCCGCCGGGTCGAAGCGCCAGACATTGCTGAGATATTTGAACGGGCCGTCGATATATTTGACGTCGATGGCGTTCTCGTCAGGCTTCAGCAGCACCTGCGTGGTGAAAGTCTCGCGGATCGCCTTGTAGCCGATGCTCATGTCCGCGATGAGCAGGGTGCGTCCGTTGCGTTCCTTGCGCGAACGAACCGTAAGTGCCTCGCAAAGCGGCAGGAATTGCGGATAGGATTCGATATCGGCAACCAGAGCGAACATCTGTTCCGGCGTATGCGCAACGCGGCTATGGGCTTCGAATTGTGGCATGAAACCAGTGTGTTAGGCGGACTTCCTGAGAAACGCTTCGCGCGCCGCGCGCAACCTAGCAAAGTCGTCCCCGGCATGGTGCGACGAGCGCGTCAGCGGGCTCGACGCTACCAGCAGGAAGCCCTTGGTCCTGCCGATCGTCTCAAAGGACTTGAATTCCTCCGGCGTGACGAAGCGGATCACCGGATGGTGCTTCTTCGACGGCTGCAGATATTGGCCGATGGTCATGAAGTCGACATTGGCCGAACGCAAATCGTCCATCAGCTGCAGGATTTCGTTCCGCTCCTCGCCAAGGCCGACCATGATACCGGACTTGGTGAAGATCGAGGGATCGAGTTCCTTGACCCGCTGCAAGAGCCTGATCGAGTGGAAATAGCGCGCACCCGGCCGAACAGTCAGATAGTTCGACGGAACGGTCTCGAGATTATGGTTGAAAACGTCCGGCTTGGCCGCCACGACGATCTCCAGTGCACCGTCCTTGCGCAGGAAATCGGGCGTCAGGATTTCGATTGTCGTCGACGGGGTTGCTGCCCTGATCGCACGGATGACATCGGCAAAATGCTGGGCCCCGCCATCGGCGAGATCGTCGCGATCGACGGAGGTGATGACGACATGGCTCAAGCCCATTTGCTTGACCGCATGCGCGACACGCGCCGGCTCGTCGGGATCGAGTGCGGTCGGGATGCCGGTGGCGACATTGCAAAAGGCGCAGGCCCGCGTGCAGATGTCGCCCATGATCATGAAGGTGGCGTGCTTCTTCTCCCAGCACTCGCCGATATTGGGGCAGCCCGCCTCTTCGCAAACCGTCACCAGTTTGTGAGACTTCACGATTTCGCGCGTCTCGGCATAGCCTTTCGACATCGGCGCCTTGACGCGGATCCAGTCAGGCTTGCGCAGTACGTCCTGATCCGGCTTGTGCGCCTTTTCGGGATGCCGCAGGCGCGGCGCATTGGCAATCGTGTCGAGGACGGTGACCATGTGAAACCCGGCTCATTGGCAAGCGCTTGTCCAGCGCTCGCTCTACCCACGTCATCTAGGACTTTTCGGCGAAAAGAAAAAGGCCGCGATCACGCATGCCGCGGTGGCCTTTTTCGCATAGCAAGTGCCGACAGAGGTTAGCGGCGTACCAGTCGTCCGACCGCAATCAGAATGCAGGCACCGATGAAGCCGGTGATCAGATAGGCGATCCAGCCGACGCCGAAGATGCCGATGTTCAGGGCCTGCAAGATGGCATTCAACACGATTGCGCCGACAATGCCGAGAACGATGTTCATGAGGATGCCGGTATTGCTCTTCATGACCATCTCGGCGAGCCATCCCGCCAGGCCGCCGATGATGATGGCTGCAACCCAGCCCACGCCGTTCATTTCCATATGCCCTCTCCTTGTATGATGGATGATGCCTGCGAAACGAATTGCTCTGCCGTCGAGTTCCTTTGTGTCTTCCGTGTGAGACTCGCCCAACTAATTTATCATGCATTCAGTGCGCGGCCATAGGCGTCGAGTACACTCTCCTTCATCATCTCCGACAGCGTCGGGTGCGGGAAGATCGTGTGCATCAGCTCTTCCTCGGTGGTCTCCAGATTCATCGCCACGACGAAGCCCTGGATCAGTTCGGTTACTTCTGCGCCGACCATGTGGGCACCCAGCAACTGGCCGGTCTTCTTGTCGAAAATGGTCTTGACGAAGCCTTGGTCCTCGCCGAGCGCAATCGCCTTGCCGTTTGCGGCGAACTGGAAGCGGCCGACGCGGATGTCCTTGCCATCGGCGTTCGCTTTGGCTTCCGTCAGTCCGACCGAGGCGACTTGCGGATTGCAATAGGTGCAGCCCGGGATCTTCAGCTTGTCAATGGCATGCACGCCGGGGAAATTGGCGATCTTTTCCACGCACACCACGCCCTCATGCTCGGCCTTGTGGGCGAGCATCGGCGGTCCGGCGACATCGCCGATGGCATAGATGCCGGGCACGTTGGTCTTGCCGTAGCCGTCGACGACGACGCAGCCGCGTTCGGTCTTCACGCCGAGCGCCTCGAGGCCGAGATTCTCGATGTTGCCCTGTACGCCGACGGCCGAGATCATGCGGTCGGCGGTGATCTTCTCGACCTTGCCGTCCTTCATCTCGACATGCGCGGTGACCGAGTTAGTGCCCTTCTCGACCTTGGTCACCTTGGCTTCTAAGATGATCTTCATGCCCTGCTTCTCGAACTGCTTCTGCGCGAATTTCGAGACCTCGGCGTCCTCGACCGGCATCACAGCCGGCAGCAGTTCGACCACCGTCACCTCGGCGCCCATGGTGCGGTAGAACGAGGCGAACTCGATGCCGATGGCGCCCGAGCCCATCACCAGCAGCGATTTCGGCATCTCTTTCGGCACCATCGCCTCGAAATAGGTCCAGATCAACTTGCCGTCAGGCTCGATGCCGGGCAGCGCGCGCGGCCTGGCGCCGGTCGCCAGGATGATGTGCTTGGCGCTATAGGTGCCCTCGCCCTTGACGCCCTTGGGCGCCGGCGGCTGCGGCTCCATCGGCTTCTTCGACGATTTCGACACGACGATCTCGCCAGGTTTGGTCAGCTTGGCTTCGCCCCAGATGACGTCGACCTTGTTCTTCTTCATCAGGAAGCCGACGCCGCCGTTGAGCCGCAGCGAGACCTTTCGCGAGCGATCGACGACGGCGGCTGTGTCAACGCTGACCTTGCCGTCAATCTTCAGGCCATAGTCCTTCAGATGATCCGAATAGTGCATGATCTCGGCGGAGCGCAGCAGCGCTTTGGTCGGAATGCAGCCCCAGTTGAGGCAGATGCCGCCCAAGTGCTCGCGCTCGACAATCGCCGTCTTGAAGCCAAGCTGCGCCGAACGCACTGCAGTGACATAGCCGCCGGGGCCAGAGCCGATGATGATGACGTCGTAGTTCTCAGCCACGGCTTTCTCCCTTCATAATTCCAACATGACGCGCACGAGCGGCGCCAGCGCTTGCCCGACGTTCCGCGTGTTTTCCGCGTCGAGGTGGACGCCGTCGAGTGGCGTCGTTTTGGCCACCCTGCCCGCATCGAAGAAGCCGCAGCCGGCCTCGTCGGCGAGGGCGGAATATTGCGGCGCCAGCCGCTTTGACGCGTCATCGCCGCCGGCGAACATTTCCTTGAACTCGGCGTTTTCCGTGCGGCTGACTACGGGCGGCGCGACGATCAGGATCTGCGGCGCCGGCCAATCGAACGGGTAATCGTGACCGCGCACGATATCGATCAGGCGTTGCATGCCTTGCTTGGCCGCGACAGGATTGCCGTGAACCCACGGCTTCATATCGTTCGCGCCGAGCATGATGATGATTAAGTCGATCGGCGCATGCGTCGTCAGGATTGTTGGCAGCAGCCTTGCGCCATTGCGGTCCGCCCCGGCCAAATGATCGTCGAAGGCGGTGGTTCGGCCATTCAGGCCTTCGGCGATGACCTCGACGCCGCTGCCCAATGCCGCCTGCATCACGCTCGGCCAGCGACCTTCCAGCGGGTGCCGGCCAAGGCCTGCCGCGTCATAGCCCCAGGTAAGCGAATCGCCGTAGCAGAGGACCGTCTTCATGTGCCTGCCCCGCCGAAATCTGGTTGCGAGCGCCCCAATCGCCAGCGCACGAAAAGCCACTGGACCAGCACCGTAGCGATGCCCGGCAGGACCAGACCGGCGACGATGGGAAGATCGCTCGACCACTGGCGCTTGCCCGGCGGCTGGGAGAAAGTCCAGCCGGTCAGGGCAACTCCAATGAGCACAAAAAATCCTAACCCTATGATCGCCGTCAGTTTTGTTGCCCGTTGTGGGTCCGGCATGAATTGTGTGATGAAGAACGCGAGCGTCGCGAGGATGGTGACGAGAGCCGAGATCATGAATACAAGGATGTACTCTACGTCGGCATTGGTGGCGACGGCGAGCCACTGCGTCACCAATCCGCCCGCCAACCCGGAAAGAAAGAAGGCAAAAAGGCTGGTGAAGAATTTCCGCACCGCCCTGTTCCCCTCTCTTAGACCAGCATGCCCATCGGATTTTCGATCATACGCTTGAAGGCGACGAGCAGCTCGGCGCCGAGCGCACCGTCGACTGCGCGGTGATCGGTCGACAGCGTCACCGACATGATTGTTGCGATCTTGATCTCGCCGTTCTTTACCACTGCGCGTTGCTCGCCGGCGCCGACCGCCAGGATCGTCGCATGCGGCGGGTTGATGACGGCGGAAAAATCCTTGATGCCGAACATGCCGAGATTGGACACCGCCGTGGTGCCGCCCTGATATTCTTCCGGCTTCAGCTTGCGACTGCGGGCGCGGCCGGCAAGATCCTTCATCTCGTTGGAGATGACGGACATCGTCTTTTCCTCAGCACGCCGGATGATCGGGGTGATCAGGCCGCCGGGGATCGAAACGGCAACGCCGACATCGGCGTGCTTGTGCTTGATCATGGCGTTTTCTGTCCACGACGCATTGGCATCCGGAACCGCCATCAGCGCCATGGCAAGAGCCTTGATGACCATGTCGTTGACCGACAGCTTGTAGGCCGGCGTTTCGCCCTTCTCGGTCTTCTTCACCGGCGCGGCCGCATTGATCTGCGTGCGGAGCGCCAGAAGTGCGTCGAGCTCGCAGTCGAGCGTCAGATAGAAATGCGGGATGGTGGTCTTGGCCTCGACCAGCCGCCTCGCAATGGTCTTGCGCATATTGTCGTGCGGGATCAGCTCGTAGGAGCCTTCGGCAAACAGTTTGAGCACCTGCTCGTCCGACATCGCCTTGGGTGCTGCGGCCGCAGGTGCCGGAGCGCCGGCGGGCGCCGCTTTTGCCGCTGGTGCCGCCTTGGCGCCGCCACTGGAAATTGCGGCATCGACATCGGCCTTGACGACGCGGCCATGCGGGCCGGTGCCTGTCAGCACCGCGACATCGACGCCGGCTTCCTTGGCAATGCGTCGTGCCAGCGGCGAGGCGAAGATGCGCTCACCGTTGACATGGCCGTTGGCGGCCGGCGCCGCTTCCGCCTTAGCTGCAGGTGCGGCAGGCTCCTGCTTCGGCGCTTCGGGCTTTGGTGTTTCAGCTTTGGAGACGTCCGCTTTCGGAGCCTCAGCCTTTGCCGGTGCAGCGCCGTCACCGCTTTTCGCGGCAGAAGCAGCATCCTCGCCCTCGGCCGCCAGCACCGCGATCAGCGCATTGACCTTGACGCCTTCAGTGCCCGCTGGAACCACCAGCTTGGCGACCGTGCCTTCGTCGACGGCTTCGACTTCCATCGTTGCCTTGTCGGTCTCGATCTCGGCAATCACGTCGCCCGGCGAGACCTTGTCGCCTTCCTTGACCAGCCACTTGGAAAGGCTGCCTTCTTCCATCGTGGGCGAAAGCGCCGGCATGGTGATGTTGATCGGCATTTTGTCCTCCCGCCCTGCTCAGCGATACGTGACGGCTTTGACCGCCTCGACGACCTCGCCGACATTGGGCAGCGCCAGCTTTTCGAGGTTCGCCGCATAGGGCATCGGCACGTCCTTGCCGGCAATGGTAATGACCGGTGCATCGAGGAAATCGAAGGCGCGCTGCGAGACCTGATTGGCGATATGGTCGCCGACCGAGTTCTGCGGAAAGCCTTCCTCGACCACCACCAGGCGATTGGTCTTCTTGACCGAGGCGATGATCGTGTCGAAGTCGAGCGGGCGGATGGTGCGCAAGTCGATGATCTCGGCATCGATGCCCATGCCGCGCAACTCCGCCTCCGCCTTGAGCGCGTAGGTCATGCCGATGCCGAACGAGACGATGGTCACGTCCTTGCCGGATTTGTGAATGCGCGCCTTGCCGATCGGCAACACGAAATCATCTATCTTCGGCACGTCGAAGGAGTGGCCGTAAAGGATTTCGTTTTCGAGGAAGATGACCGGGTTCGGATCGCGGATCGCCGCCTTGAGCAGACCCTTGGCGTCGGCGGCGGTATAGGGCATCACCACCTTTAGGCCGGGAATATGGCTGTACCAGGCGGCATAGCATTGCGAATGCTGCGCGGCGACGCGGGCAGCCGCGCCGTTCGGGCCGCGAAAGACGATCGGGGCGCCCATCTGGCCGCCGGACATATAGAGCGTCTTGGCGGCTGAATTGATGATCTGGTCGATCGCCTGCATGGCGAAGTTGAAAGTCATGAACTCGACGATCGGCTTCAGGCCGGCCATCGCCGCGCCAACACCAACGCCGGCAAAGCCGTGCTCGGTGATCGGCGTGTCGACCACGCGCCGCGGACCGAATTCCTGCAATAGGCCTTGCGTGATCTTGTAGGCGCCCTGGTACTCGGCGACTTCCTCGCCCATGACAAAGACATCGCCGTCGCGGCGCATTTCCTCAGCCATTGCATCGCGCAAGGCTTCACGCACCGTGGTCGAGACCATTTCGGTGCCGGCCGGGATGTCCGGATCGGCGGCAATTTCCAGCCTGGGCGCGGCGGCAACAGGTGTTACCGCTTCGCTCTTGGCCGGAGCAGCCGCGGGGGCCGGAGCAGCCGCGGGCGCTGCCGCTTGCGACTCGACAGCCTCCTCGCCAATGCCTTCGCCCGCCTCGTCGATGTCTTCGCCATCGAGGGCCAGCACAGCGATCAGCGTGTTGACCTTGACGCCTTCGGTGCCGGCAGGAACCACGATCTTGGCAAGTGTGCCTTCATCGACGGCTTCGACTTCCATCGTTGCCTTGTCGGTTTCGATCTCGGCAATGGCGTCACCGGCTGCGACTTTGTCGCCTTCTTTCTTCAACCACTTGGAAACATTACCCTCTTCCATGGTCGGCGAGAGGGCGGGCATGAGAATTTCGATCGGCATGTCCTTGCCCTCTCGTTAAAGTACGATATCGGTCCAGAGCTCGGACGGATCCGGCTCCGCGTCGTTCTGGGCAAATTCTGCAGCGTCGGCGACAACGTCGCGGACTTCCTTGTCGATGGCCTTGAGCTCGTCCTCGCTTGCCCATTTCTTGTCGAGCAAGCGTGCCTTGACCTGTTCGATCGGGTCACGTTCGGAGCGCATTTTCTGCACTTCTTCCTTGGAGCGATATTTTGCCGGATCCGACATCGAATGGCCGCGGTAGCGGTAGGTCTGCATTTCGAGAATGAGCGGCCCGTTGCCGGCGCGGCACCATTCGCCGGCGAGGTCGCCGGCGGCCTTGACGGCGCGCACATCCATGCCGTCGACCTGGATGCCTGGAATCTTGAAGGAGGCGCCGCGATGCGAAAAATCCGTCTCGGCCGACGAGCGCGAGACCGAGGTGCCCATGGCATAGCGGTTGTTCTCGATGATATAGACCACCGGAAGCTTCCACAGCGAGGCCATATTGAAGCTTTCGTAGACCTGGCCCTGATTCGCGGCGCCATCGCCGAAATAGGTCAGCGTCATATTGTTGTTGCCGCGATAGCGGTTGGCGAAGGCAATGCCGGTGCCGAGCGACACTTGCGCGCCGACGATGCCGTGGCCGCCGTAAAAATGCTTCTCCTTGGAGAACATGTGCATGGAGCCGCCCTTGCCTCTGGACAGGCCGCTACGGCGCCCGGTCAGTTCGGCCATGACGCCGCGCGGCGACAACTCCATGGCCAGCATATGGCCATGATCGCGATAGGCGGTGATCATCTGGTCGCCATCGATCAGCGCCATCTTCATGCCGGTAACGACCGCTTCCTGGCCGATGTAGAGATGGCAGAAACCGCCGATGAAGCCCATGCCGTAAAGCTGGCCGGCCTTTTCCTCGAAGCGGCGGATGAGCAGCATGTGCCGGTAGGCGGCAAGCTCCTGGTCTTTGGTGAATTCAACAGGCTTTGGGGTGGAAAGGCCCGGCGTTTTGCCGTCGGATTTGGATTTGGCAGGCGCTTTTCTGGCGGCGGTGGCCATGCATCACTCCCTGTTGGCGTCTCTTGGCGGACAGCGAGGGAGATCAGTCTCCCACCGATTTGAGGCAGGCTAACATGCAGGGAAGGCTTTCGCCATGCCGAAAACGCATGGCTGTCATGCATCTAAGCGATTAAAATCATTGCAAATATCGCCGATTAACGGAAATCCAGTTATCTTGCGGCCGGCAGCATGATGGTGATCTCGTCGGCATGGGACAGATTAAGCGCCTTGCGCGCCTGCTCGTCCAGCATGTCCTTCTCGAGCGTGCCCTCATGCATCAGCTGGACGCGGCGCTCGAGGTCGATCCGGCGTGCCTTGACGGCATCGAGCCTGCCCTGCAATTCGACAGTCTCGGCTTCGAGCCGATACTTGGAATAGATGCCGAACTCGCCATGATAGGCATGGAAGCCGAAATAGGTCAGGAACACCACGCAGAGCGAGGGGATGATAAGCCGGCCGGTGTTTCTTTGCTTGTGCTGGCGTGTCCACATGGTCCGAATCCTCTGCGCCGCCTTTGTCGCCCGATTGTGCTTAATGGACGGTTACAGACTGTTGGATTCAGAGCCAGGAAGCAAAAAAGGGCGGGAATGTCCCCGCCCTCGCCGCCGCGGATTTTCTCTCGGAAATCAGCTTTTCACGATGGACTTGCCGGCATATCGCGCCTGCTTGCCGAGCTCCTCCTCGATGCGGATGAGCTGGTTGTACTTGGCCATGCGATCCGAGCGTGACAGCGAGCCCGTCTTGATCTGCCCGCAATTGGTGGCAACGGCGAGGTCGGCGATGGTCGAATCCTCGGTCTCGCCCGAGCGGTGCGACATCACCGCGGTATAGCCGGCCTTGTGCGCGGTCTCGACGGCGTCGAGCGTTTCGGTAAGCGAGCCGATCTGGTTGACCTTGACCAGGATCGAATTGGCGACACCCATGCGGATGCCGTCGCGCAACCGCGCCGTGTTGGTGACGAACAGATCGTCGCCAACCAACTGCGTTTGCTTGCCGATGAGATCGGTCAGCATTTTCCAGCCGTCCCAGTCATCCTCGGCCAAGCCGTCCTCAATGGTGATGATCGGGTAGTCGGCAGCGAGTTTGGCCAGATATCTGGCCTGCGCCTTCGGGTCGCGGGTCTTCCTCTCGCCTTCATAGACGTAGTTGCCATCCTTGAAGAATTCGGTCGCCGCGCAGTCGAGGCCTAGCGCAACCTCCTCGCCGGGCTTGAAGCCAGCCTGCTCGATCGATTCCATGATGAAGTCGAGCGCGGCCGGCGCGCTCTTCAGGTTGGGGGCAAAGCCGCCCTCGTCGCCGACATTGGTGTTGTGGCCGGCGTCCTTCAACTTCTTTCGCAGCGTATGAAAGATCTCCGAGCCCCAGCGCACGCCGTCGCGCAGCGTCGGCGCGCCGATCGGCAGGATCATGAATTCCTGGAAATCGATCGGGTTGTCGGCATGCGCGCCGCCATTGATGATGTTCATCATAGGCACCGGCAGCACATGAGCTTTGGTACCGCCGACATAACGGTACAGCGGCAGGTCGGCCGCTTCGGCCGCGGCCTTGGCCACCGCCAGCGACACGCCGAGGATGGCATTGGCGCCGAGCCGGCTCTTGTTGGCCGTACCATCGAGATCGATCATGGTCTGGTCGATATGGATCTGATTCTCCGCCTCCATGCCGCCGATCGCCTCGAACAGCTCGCCGTTCACCGCCTCGACCGCTGTCAGCACGCCCTTGCCGAGATAGCGGGGGCCGCCATCGCGTAGTTCGACTGCCTCATGCGCGCCGGTCGAGGCACCGGACGGCACCGCGGCGCGACCCATCGAGCCGTCTTCGAGCACGACGTCGACCTCGACGGTCGGATTTCCGCGGCTGTCCAGGATTTCACGCCCGACAATGTCGATGATGGCCGTCATTGCGATGTCCCCGATTGATCGATTGAAGCGTCGCGCACCTCTTAGCCAAAGCGCTGCAAAACGCAATCGGGGCACTTGCAAATATTGCCCGTGCGCCCATTGCCGCTCTTGGGATTCACGAAGCACGAAGCGCTGTCATCATTTGTCATGCGCCGCATGCCGGTTTCTGGTCTATGGCTGTTGTCGCGCGGGGCGAAACAGGAGGAGTTTCGCCATGTCCCAGTTGAGCGGTATTGTGAGTTTGTTCCTGATTGCGGCTGCGTTCCTGACGTCGTGCGACAATCAGCAACCCCCGCAGGGATCGTCGCCTTTGCCGGCCCTGCAGATTGCGCAGTAGCATCCCGCCACATCGAAAGGCCCCCGATTTCCGGGGGCCTTTTTGATTCCAGGAGACTTAGTCAGTGCCAGTAAGGTCAGTGCCAGTAAGGCTCGACCTTGTAGTAGTTGTATGAGGCGTCACGCGCGGCCTCTCCGTCGGCGCCGGTCAGCTCGTTGATCGAATAGGAAGGAGCGGCCATCAGCTGGTCTTTGGTGAACGGCACGACATAGCCACCCTTGTTCTCATCATAGTCTAGGCTTGCCCACGGAATGGCGTGGTATTTCTCGCCGATGCCGAGAAATCCGCCAAAACCGATCACGGCAAACATGATTCCGTTCGACAGTTTGTCGAGCATGACGTCCTCGATGTCGCCGATATGAGTGCCTTCCGTATTGTAGACCGATGTGCCGATAACCCGCGAAGCGGCGATGGCTTCGGTGTGTCCCGTCTGGGTCATCATGGTGTGCTCCTCGTCGTCGTTGACATTAGATTTTGACAATGAGGGCCGCGGGCTAAGGTTCCAGGCGGGTTCGAAATTCTTCAAAGTTTTCTTGGCCGCGCTGCTGTGGCGCAACTGCTGGTTCAACCCACGCTTTTGGCGATGCGATCGAACGCCATCAGCCGTTCAAGCAATGCGGGAAGATCCTTCAGCGGCACCATGTTGGGACCGTCGGAAGGCGCGTTGTCGGGGTCCTGGTGCGTCTCGATGAAGACGCCGGCTACGCCAACCGCGACGGCCGCGCGCGCCAGCGTCTCGACAAAGCGCCGGTCACCTCCAGACGAACCGCCCTGCCCACCCGGCTGCTGCACGGAATGGGTGGCATCGAAAATCACCGGCGCGCCGATCTCGGCCATGATCGGCAGCGCCCGCATGTCGGACACCAGGGTGTTGTAACCAAAGGATGCGCCGCGCTCGGTGACCAAGACATTGGCGTTGCCGGAGCCGATGATCTTGGCGACGACGTTCTTCATGTCCCACGGCGCGAGGAATTGCCCCTTCTTCACATTGACCACCTTGCCGGTTCTTGCCGCAGCAATCAGCAAATCGGTCTGCCGGCTAAGGAAGGCAGGAATCTGCAGGATATCAACATGCGGCGCGACGATCGCGCATTGTTCCTCGGTATGGACGTCAGTCAGGATCGGCAGCGAAAAATTCTTGCGCAAATCGTCGAAGATCGGCATTGCCGCTTCAAGTCCCGCACCGCGCGTGCCGCCAAGCGAGGTGCGATTGGCCTTGTCGTAACTGGTCTTGTAGACGAGCCCAATGCCGAGCCTTTCGGTCAGTTCCTTTAGCGCACCGGCCATGTCGAAAGCGTGCTGCCGCGATTCCAACTGGCATGGACCGGCGATCAGCGACAGGGGCGCGCTGTTGCCGAAAATGACCTTGCCGACCGCAACGGAAGAGTTCGGCATCAGGGGATTGAGCTTGTTCATGCGATCTCCCGGAAAATGAAGGCTGCGCCCTGCCCTGGCGCCGGCGGCACGATGGTATCACCGCCGCGCATGTGGTGTTCGACGGAATTGGCTGCAAGCAACTTGGCGACGGCATCGCCATGCCTAATCGAAAAGACGATCCCAGCAAAGCGGAGTTCAGATTGCGCCTCGGCAGGAATGCCAAAGCGTGCCGAATAGGCTGCAGGATCCAGAACGGTCACGACGGCATTCGGCAACTCATAGACAGTGCCGCCGCCCTGCGCCTCGATTCCGGCTACGATCGAAATCAAATGGCCTTGTTCGAAAGGTTCGCCACTGACTGCCACGATTTCGACAATGCCGGTTGCGCCATTGGCGTGGGCCTGCAACGCAGTACGGTCGACGTTCGGCGCATTGATCCGCTCGCAGGCGAAGAGAAAAGCGTCCGTTGTCTTGCCTGTAGCCGCGAAGGCCAGTTTGAACGATGCGGTGTCGCTCTTTCCTGTCGCATCAGCGAAGGCGCGCGAAAAACTGAGCATGTCTCCCGCCGACAGTTCGGCTTCGATGAAGCGCGCGTGGTCCGCGGCGGCGCTGTCGGTGCCCAGCGCCACGGCAGAAAATCCTTCATCGCCGTTTTTTTCGCGATAAGTGAGATCACGCCCGACAAAGACATTGCGGTTCGCGATCGCCGTTGCCACAGTCTGTCTGTCGGCGACAGCGAGCGGCTCGAGATAGGTGCCGTCGGTGAGGAAGACACAGCAGTTTTCCGTTCCGAAAGGGTGGATACCTGTCGGCGCAACGGTAAAGCCGAGCGAGGTCAAGCGCGCCCGCGCAACATCGAGGCTCGCTGTCGGCAGCACCAGGTGATCGAGCGGATGAGGCCTTGCGGGGGTGTTCTCGGTCATGTCCCGCGCGATGTGCCTCATTCCTGAAAATGGTTCAAGGGCTTGGCCGACGTCTCAGCGGCAAGACCACCTCAGCCCGTAGGGGACGGCGGCTCGTCAACTTGCAACGATGTCGGCCGAATAACGCAATTCGCGCAGAGGTTTGACCCGGCTGGTCGTCTCTGCATAGAGCGGATGCGCCTTGTAGGCGGCGAGCGCCGCTTCGTCCTCGAACTCGGCGTAGACGACCACATCGATCTCATCCGAGAGCGGGTCGACCTTGGTGTTGAGCGTTACCTCGAAATGACGCGAATGAGGTATCTTGCCAAGCGCCAGGAGGCCCGTGCGCACTGCCTCGACATCCGCTTTGTGCCGTGCGCTGAAGAAAACGATATGCCGGATCAACCCAGCCTCCTCGACCGTTGGACCGGCGTTCTTTTGTGTCAGCGGGAGCGTGCCGTCAATCGGCAGGTTTGTCGCGTCTGCGAACCGTAGCAGCGAAGAGAAACTACACCATGCTGGTTACATAGTGCACGATGCGGGTCACCTCCCTGACCGTCCTGTCGAGGTAGCGGCCTTGGTTGTAAATGCCGTCCCAGATCAGGAAAAAGGTGACGGTCGTGATGACGATGACATAACGCATGACTAAAACTAGCGCATATGGACGGTTGCAACCATAGCGATTCCGGCCCTGCTGGGACTCTCCCCGAATTTAACGGCCTTTGGTCTGTCCGCTGCGATGCTTGCTGGCCAGAATGGCGCTACCGCTGCAGGGCGCCTTGGAAAGATAACCCCGCTCGGCTTCGACGACCGCTTCCCGCCTCGATCGACCAACTGCCACACGATTATTCCGGTGGGATTTCGACGGACGCGCTGGATCTGGTCATGCCTGCCGTCAAGCGGCGTTTCGCACCACCTGCTTGAAGAGGCCCCCTGTCTCAAACGGATTGGCCGTATCGGCACACTGTCTTAACCCTGAGACAGTTGGAGCCGACGCTCAAATCCTCGCCTCAAAGAGTGATGCGGTACTTGGAAAACCCCGCTTCGCCCTCGCCCGCCGGCTCGATCTTCAGCGACTTCACTTGCGCAATAAACTCTCTCGCCTTGGCGCCGGTCTCGAACACGACGCTGGTTTCCGGCAGCGGCGCAAACGACCAGTTAGCATCCGCCGACGGGTTGATGGTGCCTTCGCTGACGATATAGCGCACGATCACGTCGCGGTTGGTGTCGGGCGCTTCGTAGATGATCTTCGAGGCATTGATCTCCGGGAAATTGCCCCCGCCGCCGGCTCGGTAGTTGTTGGTGACGACGACGAATTTCCGCATGGGGCCAATTGGTTTGCCGTCGAACATCAAGTCAATGATGCGGGTCGAGCCAGCATTCACCAGCCCGCCCTTCGAATCATATTTCGGTGGCTGCGACAGATCGATCTTGTATGTGACGCCGTCGATCACGTCGAAATTATAAGACGGGAAGTCGGTGTTGATGAGCGCCTGGTCGGCTTTGCCCGGTTCGATCCGGTTGAAGATGCCGGCCGACATTTCCAGCCATTCCTTCACCTCTGCCCCGGTGATTTCGACGGCGCGCACCGTGTTTGGATAGAGGTAGAGGTCGGCGACGTTCTTGATGGCGATATCGCCCACCGGCACGTCGGTGTAATAGTCGGCGCCGTTGCGCCCGCCCGCCTTGAACGGTGCCGCCGCCGACAACAGCGGCATATCCTTCCACTCTGTGTTCTTCAGGATGTCCTTCAAGTACCAGGTCTGCGCCTGGCTGACGATCTGCACCGATGGATCGTCGGCGACCAGCGCAAAATAGGAATAGAGCGGCGCCGAGGTTTTGCCGACCGGCCGGCGCACATAGGCAAGCGTCGCCTCGTGGTCCTGTTTGAGCGCGTCGACGATGCGCTGGTCGTCCGCGACGGTCGGCTTGTTCGTCTTGTCGACCCGCTCAAAAATCGGCCTGGCCTCAGAGGTCGTCGAAACGATTTTCCACGTCGATCCGTCGCGCTCCAGCAACAGATCGATCAGCCCCATGTGCGAGCCCCAGAAGCCGGCCATGACGGCGGGCTTGCCTTGCAATGTGCCTTTCGCCGTATCGACGGCGTCCAGCGACTGAAAGTCCTTCTTGCCGGGGAAGACCAGATGCTGGTGGCCGGTGAACACCGCATCGATACCTTCGACACCGGCAACGAAGAAGGAGGCATTCTCCATCATTTCGCTTTGCTTCACATCGATGCCGGAATGGGAGAGCGCAATGACGATGTCGGCGCCTTCTTCCTTCATTTGCGGCACCCACGCCTTGGCCGCCTCGACGATGTCGCGCGTCTTGACGCTGCCCTCGAGGTTTTTCAGGTCCCAGACCATGATCTGCGGCGGCACGAAGCCGATGATGCCGATCCTGATCGGTTGCTCGGCGCCCGACCCGTCTTTGATGTTCCTTTCGAGGATGACGTAAGGCTTGAGATAAAGCTTGTCGTCGCGCGGGTTCGCGGCGAGCTCCGTGCCGCGGATCAGGTTCGCGCAGACAAACGGGAAATTGGCACCGGCCAGCACCTTGTCCATGAACGACAGGCCATAGTTGAACTCGTGGTTGCCGAGCGTCGAGCATTCGTAGCCGAGCAGGTTCATGCCCTTCATGACCGGATGCAGATCGCCATCCTTCATCCCCCTCTCGTAGGCGATGTAGTCGCCCATCGGGTTGCCTTGCAGAAGGTCGCCATTATCGATCAGCATCGCGTTGGTTGCTTCCTTGCGCACGGCTTCAATCAACGATGCCGTTCGCGACAGCCCCATCGTGTCGTTAGCTTTGTCGGCGTAGTAGTCGTAAGGCAGCACATTCACGTGGATGTCGGTCGTCTCCATAATCCTCAGATGCGCCTGATTGGCTTGAGCCCGGGCGGAGAACGGGTGCAGCATGATCAGCGCTCCGCTGGCGGCAACGCCGGCGAGGAAATCGCGGCGTGAGACGAGGTGGCGCAATTGGGACATTCGTTCTCTCTTCCTTCCACGACGTGACAAGTCCTGCCCGAAGCAAAGCTTCGCGCCGAAATCCAGCCGAGTCCAGAAGCCGATTCCATCAAGAGGAGGTGACGCGCCGATGAATGTCCGGCAGCGAACAATCAGCCCTTATCGTCGTCGCCCTGGGTGATCAGCCGCGCGCTGCGCTGACCGGTGAAGTAGATCCATAGCCAACTCAGGGAAACCGCAAGCCGGTTACGAAAGCCGATCAGGAAGTAAATATGCGCCAAGCCCCATAGCCACCAGGCAAGCCGGCCGGTAAGCTTGATCCAGCCGAAATCGATGGCCGCCGCGCGCTTGCCTATCGTCGCCAAATCGCCGTCATGCCTGTAGCTGAAAGGACGCGGTGTCGCGTCACCGGCAAGCCTTGCCTTGATCGCCGTGGCGACGTGCCGTCCCTGCTGCTTGGCGGCGGGCGCGACGCCCGGCACCAGCCGGCCATCCGGCCGCAGGACGTGCGCTGCGTCACCGATGACGAAAATCTCCGGGTTTCCCGGCGCACTCAGGTCGGGCTCGACAAGCACTCTGCCCGCGCGGTCCGCTGCCGCGCCGAGCCATTCGGCGGCTGGCGAAGCGGCTACGCCCGCCGCCCAAAGAATTGTCCTGGCCGGCAAATGCCTGTCGCCGAAGACGACACCCTCAGCATCGCAGCGCGTAACCGCTCGGCCGAGTTCGACGGTCACGCCGAGCCGTTCGAGCGCCTTCATTGCATAATCGGAGAGTTCCGGCGCGAAATTGGCAAGAACGCGGTCGCCGGCCTCAATCAGCACCACACGCGTCTGCCGCGTGTCGATGTTGCGGAACTCGCCGCGCAGCGTGTCGTGCGCCAGTTCGGCAATGGTGCCGGCCAATTCCACGCCGGTCGGCCCGCCGCCGACGATCGCCAGCGTCAGCAATGCCTGGCGCTGGGCGGGATCGGTTTCCCGCTCGGCCTGCTCGAAAGCCAAAAGAATACGCCGTCGAATGGTCGTGGCGTCCTCCAGCGTCTTCAGGCCCGGGGCGAATGGCTCCCATTCGTCATGGCCGAAATAGGCGTGCCGCGCGCCGGTGGCCAGCACCAGCGTGTCGTAAGCGACCGTGCCGCCGTCCTGCAGCAGCACCCGCTTGCCGGTGCGGTCGATGCCAGTCACGGTGGCAAGCAGCGTCGTCACGTCCTTGCGCCTGCGCAGGAGATGGCGGATCGGCCAAGCCACTTCGGAGGTGGCCAGGGCCGTCGTCGCCACCTGGTAGAGCAGCGGCTGAAAGAGGTGATGATTGCGCCTATCGATCATGGTGATGCGCACCGGCGCGCCGGCAAGTGCGCGGGTGAATTCGAGGCCGCCGAAACCGGCGCCTACGACGACGACGTGATGGTTGGCTATGTTCATCTCACTCATCCCTTTCGCCAAGGCTGATGTAAGTATCCTTGTGCAGTGCAGCAATGCCTGCGCTGCAACTGCCTGGGACTCGTCTCTTGATGTCGTGAATACGCATGCTGCAGACTCATTCCCGGATATAGCTTACGTCCCGGATACGACTTGGTCGGAACAGTATATTGCAGGTGAAGCATGGCTAGGAATGAAGATGAAGACTCAGCGCAGTACGCCTCGCCGCCTTGTTTTATGCACGAGCTTGATCCGGAGTTCCAAGCGCCGCTATCCGACTGGACCGACGTAAGGCGCTGGCGCAAGGCCGAGCGCGAGCGGTTGATCGTATCCCGCCTTGCCGTTTCGGCCGACACGCGCGCAGCCATGTCGCAGCGCATTGCCGAAGGGCTCGACGCGGTGATCGGCGACATCGCCGGCCGCATGGTCAGCCTCTATTGGCCGTTTCGCGGCGAGCCGGACCTGCGCCCGTGGATGGAAACCGTTAACGCGCGGGGCGGGCGCACGGCGTTGCCCGTCGTTGTCGAGAAAGACCGGCCGCTTGTCTTTCGCGCCTATACCCACGGAGACCGGCTGGAGAAGGGCGTCTGGAATATCCCGATACCGGCTGACGGCGATCCGGTGTTACCCGACATCGTCATTTCGCCGATTGTCGGCATCGATCCTGGGCAGTTTCGCCTGGGTTATGGCGGCGGCTTCTTCGATCGCACGCTTGCCGCGATGCCCTTCAAACCGCTGGTCATCGGCGTCGGCTACGAACTGCAGCGCATCGTCACCATCTACCCGCAGCCGCACGACATTCCGATGGACCGTGTGGTGACCGAGGCAGTCAAGGACTAGGCGAGTTCGGGGCCTAGGCGAGTTCAGGCTTCATTCCCACGGCCGTGCGATCGACGATTTCGCGCAAGGCAAAAGACGAATTGATCTTCGTCACATGCGGCATTGCCGACAGCCACTCCTTGTGGATACGTTCGTAGTCGACGAGATCCTTTGCCGCGATGCGCAGGATGTAGTCATATTCGCCCGACATCAAATGGCAGGACAGGACGTTCGGGCAGCGCTTTATCGCTGCCTCAAAATCCGACAACGTCTTCTCGAATTGCCCGGACAGCGATATATGCACGATCGCCGTCATCTGGTGCCCAAGCGCAGCGTTGGACAGCCGGGCATGATAGCCGCGGATGGTTCCGGATTTCTCCAGATTGTCCAGCCGCCGCGAACAGGCCGACTGCGACAGGCCAACCTTCTCGGCGAGCGCTGCGTTGGGTATCCGCCCGTCTTTCTGCAACGTCCCGAGAATGGCGATATCAATCCTGTCGAGCGGCATTTTTGCGGGTTCCTGCGAGAATTCTAATGTTTTGCGCAACGATTATCGAACAGTGGCCTCTCTGGCAAGCGCATTCGCAAACACTTACCGAACGATTCGTGGTTCACTATCTCTAGACAGGGAACAGGTCCTAAAAGGGCCGGATCAGGAGAAAAAGATGCGCGTCGGTTGCCCCCGGGAAATCAAGAACCATGAATACCGCGTCGGCCTGACACCGGGTTCGGTCCGTGAATATGTCGCGCATGGCCATGAAGTGCTGATCGAGACCGGCGCCGGCGCCGGCATCGGCGCCGATGACAACGCGTATCGCGCCGCCGGCGCCACGATTGCCAAAACGGCCGCCGACGTTTTTGCCAAGTCTGACATGATCGTGAAGGTCAAGGAGCCGCAGCCCAACGAATGGGTTCAGCTCCGCGACGGCCAGATCCTCTATACCTATCTGCATCTTGCCCCGGATCCGGAGCAGACCAAGGGCCTGCTGGCCTCCGGCGTGACCGCGATAGCCTACGAGACGGTCACCGACGAGCGCGGCGGTCTGCCGCTGCTAGCACCGATGTCGGAAGTCGCCGGCCGCCTGTCGATCCAGGCGGGCGCAACGGCGCTGCAAAAGGCCAATGGTGGCCGCGGCGTGCTACTTGGCGGCGTGCCCGGCGTGCTCCCCGGCAAGGTCACTGTGCTCGGCGGCGGCGTCGTCGGCCTGCATGCTGCACGGATGGCCGCCGGCCTTGGCGCCGACGTCACCATCATTGACCGCTCGATCCCGCGCCTGCGTCAGCTCGACGACATCTTTGGCGGCCGCGTCCACACCCGCTACTCGACCGTCGAGGCGCTGGAGGAAGAATGTTTTTCGGCTGACATCGTCGTCGGCGCCGTGCTGATCCCGGGGGCAGCAGCGCCAAAGCTGGTGACGCGCGAAATGCTGTCGGGCATGAAGAAAGGCGCCGTGCTGGTCGACGTCGCCATCGACCAGGGCGGCTGCTTCGAGACCTCGCACGCCACCACCCATGCCGAGCCGACCTATGAGGTCGATGGCGTCATCCACTATTGCGTCGCCAACATGCCGGGTGCGGTGCCGGTCACCTCGGCCCACGCGCTCAATAATGCGACGCTGCATTATGGCCTGCAGCTCGCCGACAAGGGCCTCAAGGCGCTGGTAGACGACCACCATCTGCGCAACGGGCTGAACGTCCACAAGGGCAAGATCACGAATCGCGCAGTGGCCGAAGCGCTCGGTTACGACCTGGTCGAGCCGAAGGCCGTTCTCGCCGCCTGAGCTGTCCGAATCTGCCTCTCCAGTGCCCGTCGGATTCGTCCGACGGGTTTTTTCTTATGTCGAAAAACTGAAAAGTGTCGGGCGCGCGGAATAACCGGACAACAAAAAAGTGGAGCCAAAGCCCCGCTTCCTCGGTTGTCGAAAATTCCCGCCGGTTCATCCGCGGTCGGCAAATCGATCGACAGTGTGTTTCTACCGCTTGTATGCGACGGGAGTACGACAGTCCCAAGCCGGTGCAGCCTGTCCGGTTACGCGCGGTCGATCCGGCACTGATAGCAATTGTTGCGCGCCGAGCGGATGTGGACGTAAGCGATGTCGTCGCGTTCGAACAACGTCTCTGCCCGTGCGGCAATTGCGTCGGTCGGAATGACGCCGCCGCTGCCGTAAACGATGCGGTCGTCCTTGCCATAACCACGCACAATGTAATCGCTGCTTTCGAGCATTTCGGGAAGCATTTTCCCCTCGGCGGCGCGTTCGCATTCTTTCGCATGCAGAAAGATCGGCCCCGTTTCGGCATAAGGCTGCAGCTCCGGAAAAGGCCGATAGGCCAAAACAAGATAGGCTTCTCCCACAGCAATATTTTTCAAGCAATGACGGCAAGGCACGCCGTCGCCATCCGAAATTTGCCGCTCTGGCTTCAAGCCATAAGCATCCGGCCCGCCGCGCTGAAGTGCCCGGACAGCATTGGTTGGCAAGGCTTTGAATTTTAGCGTCATGGCAAAATCTCCGGTGTCGTCGACCGGAATTATGCTCGCAAGACAGAGCTTCCCACCCGATTCCTGCCGAAATGGATCAATCCATCAGCGCGTCGAGACCACGAACCAGACCTTTGACCTGCTGTACCCGTCTGATGGCGAGCAGCGTGCCCGCCACGTAAGGCGCCGCGGACGAGCCGGCGTCGTGGCGTATGGTCAGCCGCTCGTCTGGCAGACCGAACAGCGCCTCGCAGGACAGGATGTAGGACGGCAGGCGAAGCGCGTGCACTTGCACCCCCTCGCCTGCGCCGACCGCACCACCGCGTGTGGCCGGCACGCCGGAGACCTCGGAGACCGGCTTTGCCGTTGAGGCCTTGCGGATGTCGGCCAGCGCTTCAGCAAGCTCTCGTGCGGTTCCGGAGGGCGCGTCGGGCTTCTTTGCACTAGCATAATCGATGACCTCGACATCCGGCACGTATTTTGCCGCCATAAGTGCAAACCGCTTCATCAGCGTGGCGGTGATGGAAAAGTTGCCAGCGGCAACAACGCCGACGCCATTGGCGCGCGCCGCGGCGTCGATCTCGGCATAGTCGGCAGCTCCCAGTCCCGACGTGCCGATCACCGTGTGCCGTCCGTTGTCGATGGCGAGCAGCACATGGTCTTTCACGACATGCGGCTTGGTGAAGTCGACCAGCACGTCCGACGGCGCCTCCAGCGCCTCGGCCAGCGAGGCCGAAACGGCAATACCATTAGCCGGCATACCAACCAGCAGACCGGAATCCTGCCCCGCGCCGCTGCGTGATACAGCCCCGGCCAGCGCCATGTCGCCTTGCGCCCCGATCGCCGGAACCAGCGCTTTGCCGACCCAGCCGGTCGCGCCGGCCATTACCACGCGTATTGCCATCGTGCGATCCTCCATCACCCATCGGTTTTTAGACGATAGCGATATGGAAAGAGCCAAGCTCATTCAAGTCGGGCTCGCCTTTGAGTGTTGATCCAGAGACTCTGGGACATTGCAAAGACAAGCTGAAGCTCGGATGAACGGGCCTGAAAATCAGGGCCGCATGACGCTGGCCGCGCGCTCGGCAAAAGACATCGGATGTACGACCTCCTTTTTTTGCGCCACTGGCGTAAAGCCGAGTTTTTGATAGAGCGGCAGTGCTGCTGGGTGATCGAGGGTGCAGGTCTGCACCGTCACCCGCTTTGGCCCGTGCGACCAGGCTGCGGCGATTGCCGCACCGAGGAACCAGCGGCCGATGCCTTGCCCGGTCGCGTGCTCCATCATTCCGAAATAAGCGAGTTCCACTTCCTCCGGCAAATGCGGCTTGAGGTCGAAGAAGCCGGCCGGCGCACCATCCAGATAAAGCACCCTGATGTCGCGGTCCTCGCGGTGGATGCCCGCCGCAAGCTCCTCGTCGCTCAGCCTCAAAACATTGACCCAGTGCCATTTGCGGCCGACCCGATCCATCAAATAGCGGTAGAAATGCAGGGGAATGTCTTTGGTCTTGAGCAGCGCGATCTGGCGGTTGTACGGCAGCGGCGGCGAATAGGCAGGCGGCACATGCATTTCGAGAAACGTCACGGTGACATCGATGTCTTCCAGCGATCCGTCTTCCATCACCGTCAGTCCTTGCCCGTCACGACAGGCGTGTCGGAAAGCCCGCCCCATTCGGTCCATGAACCGTCATAAAGCCTGTTGTCGGCATGGCCAAGCGTCTCCAAAGCTAGCGTGACGGCTGCCGCGGTGACGCCCGACCCGCAGGAGGTGACGACCGGCTTCGACAGGTCGATGCCGGCTCCTTCGATCACTTTGCGCAGCCTGTCCTTCGGCAACAATTCGCCGTTTTCCGAAAGCGCCGAAAACGGCACGTTGTGCGCGCCCGGCATATGGCCGGAGCGGATGCCGGGGCGCGGCTCCGGCTCGGTGCCGGCAAAACGGCCAGGCGAGCGCGCGTCGGCGATCTGGCTCTCCCCCGTCTCGACGATCCGGCGCATGTCGGCAAGGCTGGCGACGCGGGCGGCATCGAAGTTGGCATAAAACACGCAAGGCGCGATCTTCGTCGGCTCCGCAGTCACCGGCCGTCCGGCGGCTTTCCAACGATCGAAGCCGCCGTCGAGTATATAGACCTGGAACACGCCCATGACGCGAAACAACCACCAGGCGCGCGGTGCAGAAAAGAACCCTGGCCCGTCATAGACAACAATCGTGTCATCGGCCGAAATACCCATCGCGCCGACATATTGCGCGAAATGCTGCGGCGACGGCAGCGTGTGCGGCAGAGCCGCGTCGGGGTCCGAAACCGCATCCTGGTCGAGGAAGCGGGCGCCTGGAATATGCGCTACGTCGTACTCGGCGCGCGCGTCACGCTTTTGCGCCGGCAGATACCAGGACGCGTCGACAATCGTCAGGCCGGGTTCGCCGAGCCGCTTCTGTAACCAATCGGCATCGATGGTGAAAGGACTGTCGTCGGCCATCTTTTCTCTCCTGTCCCGTCCGTCGCAGTCCTATATCAGGCTGGCGGCATAGGACCAAAGCGAATGCGGAAGCGCCGGTTCTCGCGGCCCTTCTTCTCGATCTTGCCGATATGGATCTCGCCGATTTCGCTGGTGCTCTTTACATGGGTGCCGCCGCAAGGCTGGCTGTCGATCGAAGCGTTCTCGCCGATGCAGACCAATCGGATCCTTCCCGTGCCGGCCGGGGGCCGCACATTCTTGGATTTCACCAAGCCCGGATTGGATGCCAGTTCCTCGTCGGAAATGAGCCGGGTGAAGATCGGGTGGTCGGCTCGCACCAGCTCCATCAGTCTGGCCGTCACGTCTTCCTTGGTAAAGCCGGCGTCCGGGATGTCGAAATCGATACGGCTGTCGTCCTCGGAAACCGCGGCGCCGGTGATCGGGAACGGACAGACGACGGTAAGCAGGTGGCAGGCAGAATGCATGCGCATCAGCAACTGCCGCCGCGGCCAGTCGATGGCGAGCCTCATGCGCTCGCCCACCTTTGGAACTGCCTGCTCCGGCGCCGGCACATGGATGATCTCGTCCTTGGTTTCGCCGGTGATCGTAGCGGCAATCGCTATGCCGGTGCCGTCGGCGCGTTCGAGGCTGCCGGTGTCGCCCGGCTGCCCGCCCGATGTGGCGTAAAACACCGTCCGGTCCAGAATGATGCCGCCGCGATTATTGACTGCGACGACGGTGGCGTCGGCCGTCCCCAGATAGGCGTCGTCACGAAACAGCGCTTCGGTCTTGTGCGCCATCACGCAACCCTTTCGAACGGTACCGAAATCGTGCTCTGTTGCTCCATCCACCCCGGCACCGGCAGCTTCTTTTCGCGCAGGAATTCAGGATTGAACAGCTTCGACTGGTAGCGCGTGCCGTAGTCGCAAAGCATGGTCACGATGGTGTGGCCGGGGCCTAGCTCGCGCGCCAGGCGAATGGCGCCGGCAATGTTGATGCCCGTCGAACCGCCAACGCAAAGCCCCTCCTCCTGGATCAGGTCGAATACGATCGGCAGCGCGTCCTCGTCGGGGATCTGGAAGGCAAAATCGGGTGTAAAGCCTTGGAGGTTGGCGGTGATCCGCCCCTGCCCGATGCCTTCGGTGATCGAACTGCCCTCGGATTTCAGCTCGCCGCTGGTGTAGAAGGAATAGAGCGCTGCCCCCAGCGGATCGGCCAGCGCGATCTTGACCTGGTTGTTTTTGGCCTTCAGCCCGAAACCGACGCCTGCCAGAGTGCCGCCGGAACCGACCGCCGACACGAAACCATCCACCTTGCCGTCGGTCTGGTTCCAGATTTCTTCGGCCGTGGTGCGGATATGGCCGTCACGGTTGGCGACATTGTCGAACTGGTTGGCCCAGATCGCGCCGTTCGGCTCGCTCTTCGCCATCTGCTCGGCCAGTCGGCCCGACAGCTTCACGTAATTGTTCGGGTTCTTGTAAGGCACGGCGGGCACTTCGATCAGCTCGGCGCCGAGCAGTTTGATTGTATCCTTCTTCTCCTGGCTCTGGGTGTCGGGAATGACGATCACCGTGCGGTAGCCGAGCGCCTTGGCAACCAGTGTCAATCCGATGCCGGTATTTCCGGCCGTCCCCTCGACGATGACGCCGCCGGGCCGCAGCAGCCTGCGCTGCTCCGCATCGCGGATGATAAACAGGCCGGCGCGGTCCTTTACCGACTGCCCGGGATTCATGAATTCGGCCTTGCCCAGGATCTCGCAGCCGGTTGCTTCCGAGGCCTTGTTGAGGCGGATCAGGGGCGTGTTGCCGATCACGTCGATCACAGAACGGGGCATGGAGATTCCTTTGTGGGTGCGGCGAAACCCTAGAAACCCGAAGCTTCGGTTTCAAGGCAAGAATTTGCCTGGTCCAGTCGCATTTCGCACACTGCAATTCCTACAGCCAGGAGCGCCCGACCGGTATTCATTTCAACCATGTACCGAAAAGCACTCTTTTCATTCGATTTCTTCACCGGTAGAGCACAGGCTAAGAAGAGCCGGCGGGGCGCAACATGACACTCTATCGGGCCAATCCGAAGCATGGCGTCGCCTGGATTACGGGCGGCAGCAGCGGTATCGGCCGTTCGCTGGCCAAGGATCTTGCCGCTCGGGGCTATGTCGTCGCGGTGACTGCGCCAGATGACCATCCGATCGATACGCTCATCGTCGAAACGGCGCAGATGGCGGGCCGTGTCGCAGCCTATCCTTGCGACGTGACCGACGAAAAACGCATGGCAAAGACGGTTGCAGCGATCGAGAAAGATCTCGGTCCGATCGTGTTGGCAGTGTTCAACGCTGGAAGCTATATCGCAACGCCGGGCGAGGATCTTGTGGCGCGCAATTTCCGTCGGTCTTTCGAAGTCAATTATTTTGGCATCATCAATGGCCTGCTGCCGGTCATCGAACGCATGCGCGTGCGCTCGCGCGGCCATGTCGTGCTGATCGGTTCGGTTACCGCCTATTTCGGCTGGCCCACCACCGCCGCCTATGGTGGCACCAAGGCGGCAGTCAATATCCTGGCCGAGTCGCTGAAATACGATTTCGACAAGATGAACGTCCGCATCCAGGTGATTAATCCGGGCTTTGTCGACACGCGGCTGACCGAAAAGAACTTCCTGCCGATGCCGGGCTTGATGCCGGTCAATCTGGCCTCGCGCCGCATCGCGCAAGGCATCGAATACGGCGGCTTCGAAGTCACTTTCCCACGCCGCCTGAGTTGGACGCTGAAGTTGCTCAGGATGCTGCCGAGGCCGTTCTGCCGATGGGTGATCAGCACGGTCACCCGCTGGAATGCGCGGCCACTGAATTTCGACCGCAAGCCGCCAGTCGAGTAGGATCGGTGATGGGCGAGCGATCGTGTTTGCGGGTCGCTGGGGCGCCGCACATGAATTGGTGCCGGTCGACGATACCGGCGACCCGGACAACCACGTCATTGCCGGCGACGCGCTGTCGCCATCGACCACGGCTTTCCTCGCGTAGCGGACCGTCGTGTGGATCGAGGCGGTGGTAAGGTGAACCAAAGGTCCCCAAGCAAGAGGGCGACCGAAGCATCGCTCCGGTCGCCCTCTTCAATCGTGTGTGACCAAGCCAGGCTTGGCCGACCGCAACACGGTCAGATTATGCGGCCCGCGCTGTTGGCCGTTTGCCGCCGAAGCGGCGCTTGTTATTGCCCTTGAAGGGCTTGGCGCCTTCCGGCTTGCGCTCGCCCGCAAAGGCCGGCTTGTCGCCGAACCGCTTCTTGCCGAAGCCGTTGTTTGCGCCGCCGGGCCGCCTGCCGTCGCGACGGCCATTGTGGTCGTTGCGATCATTGGCCGGTTCGAAGCTGCGCTCGTTCTTCTCGGCGGGATTGCGCTGCGGATCGGGGCTGCCGAGATGGTCGGCAACGATCGGCAGCTTGGTGCGGATGATGCGCTCGACCTGACGCAGCTTGCTGTTTTCAGACGGGTCGCAGAGTGTGATGGCGATGCCGTCCATGCCGTTGCGGCCGGTGCGGCCGATGCGGTGGACATAGCTCTCCGCCTCGTCCGGCAGGTCGAAATTCACCACATGGCTGATGCCGGGCACGTCGATGCCGCGTGCAGCAATGTCGGTCGCCACGAGAATGCGCACCGAACCCTCACGGAAATCGTTGAGTGCCTTCTGGCGGGCGTTCTGCGACTTGTTGCCGTGGACGACGGCGGCCTTGAAGCCGTCGCGCTCGAGATCCTTGGTCACCCTGTCGGCGCCATGCTTGGTGCGCGAGAAGATGATGACGGACTTCATCGCCTCATCGGCAAGCATGTTGGCCAGCACCTGGCGCTTCTGCTTGGTGCGGGCAAAGACGACACCCTGCACGATCTCGGCTGCCGCGGTGCTGTGAGGAGCGACTTCGACGCGGATCGGGTTCTTCAGCAGGCCTTTCGCCAGTTCGGCGATCTCGGCCGGCATAGTCGCCGAGAACAGCACCGTCTGACGGTCCGGCGCCGTCGCCTTGGCGATTCGCTTCACGTCGTTGATGAAGCCCATGTCGAGCATGCGGTCGCCTTCGTCGAGCACCAGCCATTTGGTGTCGGCAAGCATCAGGTCGCCTTCACGCACAAGGTCGGTCAGCCGACCGGGCGTTGCGATCAGGATGTCGACGCCGGGCGCAACCTTCTTCACCTGGCTGAAGCGCGAGACGCCGCCCAGCACGAGCGCGGTCGATACATGCGCGCCCTTGGCGAGCAGCTTGATCATCTCCTCGATCTGCACCGCGAGTTCACGTGTCGGCGCCAGGATCAGCGCGCGGGCCGACTTCGGCCGGCGCTTGGTGCCAAGTGCGATGATCTTCGACAGGATCGGCAGCGCGAACGCCGCCGTCTTGCCCGAGCCGGTCTGGGCGATGCCGAAAATGTCGCGGCCTTCGAGCTGCGGCGGGATCGCCTGGGCCTGGATCGGCTTCGGATCGGTAAAGCCGGCGGCATTGGTAGCCTTGAGCAGTGCGCCGGTAATTCCAAGTGCGGCGAAACCGTTCAGTTCCCCAGTGTCCTTACCGGTCAAAGTGTTTTCATTAGTCAAAATATTCTTCTTTCATGCGGCTCCTGGCCGCAAATATCAATGGCGGCAGGGCGCAACCTGCCGTCGAAAACTGTCATGAAACGACAAGGCGGGCGGACGTCATCGTCCGCACGGCTGCGCTGTCGTGCCCGCAGGCTTCATGCCACGGGGCTTTTTCGCCACCTTGCCGACCTGTCGGGAAGAGGGAAAACAGACGCAACCAGTCTCATTCGTCGAGAAGGCCGGATTATCCCGGCCCAAGCGCCTATGCCGCCGCATATGGCCCAGTTCGCATCGAAATGCAAGGGGCCCGATGCTGCAGCGCAGCAAAAGCCATGAGGAAGCGGCGCTTGCGCTCTCTCGCGGGCATGATTACCACAATGCAGCTTTCCGTTTCGGGGACCGGTCATGAAGGACGTGCTGAAGGAACTCGAGCGCCGCCGCGAGATCGCCCGCATGGGCGGCGGCCAGGCCCGCATCGACGCCCAGCACAAGAAGGGCAAGCTGACCGCCCGCGAACGCATAGACGTCTTTCTCGACGAGGGCTCGTTCGAGGAGTTCGACATGTATGTCGAGCACCGCTCGACCGATTTCGGCATGGAGAAAACCAAGATCGCCGGCGACGGCGTCGTTACCGGCTGGGGCACCGTCAACGGTCGCCCGGTCTATCTTTTCGCCAAGGATTTCACCGTGTTCGGCGGCTCGCTGTCCGAGGCCCATGCCGAAAAGGTGGTCAAGGTCCAGGAGATGGCGCTGCGCAATCGCGCGCCGATCATCGGCCTTTACGACGCCGGCGGCGCCCGCATCCAGGAAGGCGTGGCGGCGCTCGGCGGCTATGCCGAGATCTTCCAGCGCAATGTACTGGCCTCTGGCGTCATCCCGCAGATTTCACTGATCATGGGCCCCTGCGCCGGCGGCGATGTCTATTCGCCGGCGATGACTGACTTCATCTTCATGGTTCGCGAAACGTCCTACATGTTCGTCACCGGGCCGGATGTGGTGAAGACCGTCACCAACGAGACGGTCACCGCCGAAAGCCTCGGCGGCGCTTCTATCCACACGACGAAGTCCTCGATCGCCGACGGAGCCTACGACAATGACGTCGAGGCGCTGCTGCAGATGCGCCGGCTGGTCGATCTGCTGCCCGCTTCCAACACGGCGGAAATTCCCGAGATCGAATGCTACCAGTCGGTCACAGATCACGATCTGTCGCTCGACAGGCTGATCCCCGACAATGCCAACAAACCCTACGACATCAAAGAGTTGATCCTTAAAGTTGCCGACGAGGGTGACTTCTTCGAGATCCAGCAGAATTTTGCGAAAAACATCGTCACCGGCTTCGGCCGTATCGAGGGCCGCACCGTCGGCTTCGTCGCCAACCAGCCGATGGTGCTGGCCGGCGTGCTCGATTCGGATGCCAGCCGCAAGGCGGCTCGTTTCGTGCGATTCTGCGACTGCTTCTCGATCCCGATCGTCACCTTCGTCGACGTGCCCGGGTTACTGCCCGGCACCCCGCAGGAATATGGTGGGTTGATCAAGCACGGCGCCAAGCTTCTGTTCGCCTATGCCGAAGCGACGGTGCCAAAGATCACCGTCATCACCAGAAAGGCCTATGGCGGCGCCTATGACGTCATGGCGTCAAAGCATTTGCGCGGTGACATGAACTATGCCTGGCCAACGGCGCAGATTGCGGTGATGGGCGCCAGGGGCGCGGTCGAGATCATCTACCGCAAGGACATCGGCGACGCGGAAAAGATCGCGGCACATACAAAAGCTTACGAGGATCGCTTCCTGTCTCCCTTCGTTGCCGCCGAGCGTGGCTATGTCGACGAGGTGATCATGCCGCATTCGACCCGCCGCCGCATCGCCCGCGCGCTCAGGATGCTGCGCAACAAGGATATGCAAAACCCCTGGAAGAAGCACGACAACATTCCGCTGTGAGGGGTTGATGTCGCGCCTGGTCCTCTATGTAGGAGCGCGTTTCGGCAGGTTTGCCATCCTGCTCTTCGCCATGCCGCTGTTTTGCCCAATACTCCTGTGGTTCTGGTTCCTCGATTGCTATCCGCTCGCTGTCATCGCGACTGGCGTTGTTGCAATCCCGGCCGCGATGCTGGCCATCGTTCTGTTGATCGGGACATTGTTCGCCGGTTTTCGACCCAGCAAGGTGGACGGGATTACTCGGGAATCAGCCCCGAAATTGTGGGCCGTCTGGGAGAGTATTGCCGGCAAACACCGCGCCAGCCGCACGAGCATCATCCTGAGCGACGATCTCAACGCCAGTATCGGTGAAGAGCGGCCGTTTCTGGGCCTGCTTGGTCGCAGGGCAATTCTCACCGTGGGCCTGCCGCTGCTCGCAGCGACCGACCAAAAGGGGTTTGCGGCGATCTTGGCCCATGAGGACGCCCATCTGAAAAATAAAGATACAAATGGCGGGCTCAACCTGGCCGAACTCGAAAAGAGCTTCGATCTAATCTTCGACTTCGCCCCACCGGGAAAAACCGTTTCGGGCAGCCTGTTCTACTGGATGCTTGGCCCGCTGTCGCGCACGCTGGAGCGCGAAGAAATACGGTTGTCGCGGCGGGCGGAAATTGACGCAGATCGTCATGCAGCGATGTCCGGCGATGCATATGAAACGGCGCGCGCCCTGCTGCTGATCGGTGCTGCCAGTGCGTTCTTCGATGACCAAGTGTATATTCCGCTTAAACGTGAACTGCTTGGCACCATGGTACCGCCTCGTCCACCACTTGAAAGAGTTCTGGCGGCCGCCAGTCACCTGTCGAGGCTTCCCATCCTGCAAGAATATGCGCAAAAGGCCTGGGACGCGCCAGATAAGGAAAGCGCGGATCATCCGCCCTGGTCCGAACGTTTGACTGCTCTTGGATTTAGCTCGGCTCCAGAGATAGAACCAGTTCTGGTTTCCGCCTTGTCGAGCCTGCTGAGCGATGAGATCGTCGCCGAACATGTCCGCCATTTCGACGGCGAATGGACATCGAAGATCGCCGACTATCTCGATCGATAGCTATCCACCTGAAACTATAGCGGCTAATGCGCAGTCGGCGCAGGCTATTCCGCTTCCGCCGCTCCGAACCCGGCCCCCCTCGTCGCGCGGACAGCGCCCGACCATGGCGTGGCGTGATTGTCGATGCGCATCTGGAAGATAAAATAAGTCGGCGAGCAGAAGCCGATGCCCTTCACTTTGCCGATACTGGGTGTATCGGGCGGCAGCGACTGGCACATGTAATCCTCGCGGCAGAAATGGTCGGCCGAACAGGCGGGACGATTACCGCGATTGACGGCGCCGCCGAGGCACTGGTCGAAGTTATTGGTCGCCACGCAGGTGTCGAATTTCTTGCCGCCGACCAGTCCGCAAATCTCGTTCGGCATCGGCTTGCCCGTCTTGAAGGCGGCAAAGCTGCGATCCCGGTCGTCGCAGCCGCGATAGGCGATACCCGCCGGCACACCGATCTTCGGCGGTCGGCAGGTGTAGGCGGCGCGCGAAATGCTTGGCGCGAACGCCGCGAACTGACCGGTGATGGTATACCGGTCATTGAAAGGCTGTGCCGGGTTACTGGCGATGGATCCCGTTAAACAGGGGTGGCCGGAAAACATGTCTTCGCTGTGCTTGGGCAACAGGCATTGCGCCAGCTTGGTGCGTACGCCGGACGAGGTCGCCAGCGGCGTGCAGACGGTGCCGGCGCCGCATTGCCAGGTCGCGCCGAAGCGGGCCGCATCCGCCGGCATCAGGCACGGCATCGCCATCTCGGCCGGCGAATAGGCGATTTCGCCGGCATCGTTCCAGGTCGCCGGCGGCGCGAACGATAACGGGCGAAAGCGGTTCGGTTCCTTGCCGTCGGCAGTCGCGCGCAGCCAGGCGACGCGGCGCGGGATGTCGGCGTGGAGATGCGGGGAGATGCCGACCTCGATGCGGTTGAGCGGCGAGGTCGTCTTGTCGTCGAGGCCGATGAAATGGAAGCCGGCGGTCGAGCCCGCCTGATGGCAGCCCTGGCAGGCGCCGTTGTCCAGCCGCTCGACCAGTGCCTCCGGCGTGCGCACCAGCTTCATTGCAGAGAAATCGACACCAGCGAAATCCGCGGACTGGAACAGTGGCGTGAACAGGTGGTTGGCCTGCCTCGCACTGCCGAAGGTCGACCAAGAGATGACCTTCCTTGCCAGGAATTCCTCGGGAATCTGGTAGACGCCGAGATCGACCGCCGCGACATTGGTGCGGACATAGTCGGCAAGTCTTGCTTTCAGCGCAGCGTCTTCGGCGAGACGTGCCGTATCGGGCGTGTTTTCCAGCGGCTTTTCGCTGGCAGCCGCTCCGTCCATGCCGAAAATTCGCATGAGATAGGCAGCCTGCCCGCCGAATTCGGTCTCCTGGCCGGAGGGGAAGCGCACCACTTGCCCATTGAGCTCGAGCTGCTTGAAGGTGAGCGCCGTCCTTTCCAGCGGCCCACCGGTCAGCCAGCCGGCATCGACGCTCTCGTCGACTTGTGGTGCCCAGCGTCCGGCGACGCCGACACAACCGCCGTCGGCATCCGGCGCGGCATCGTAGACGGCACTGAAATTGAATGGCAGGCGCGAGGCCAAAACCTTGCCGTTCTTCTTGAAGCTGTAGGCGAGGCGATAGATGAAGCGCACTTCGCCGCAACTCGTGTCGCCTTGCAACGCGGCGAAGTCGCGCCGGTCGAGCCGGTTGACGATGCCGACGAGGCGGAAGCGCGCGGCATCGGTCCTCAGCCAGCGCATGTCCATGACACGGCCAACATTGCCGTCGGTCACCTCGTAGAGCGGCCGACCGCCGGCCTTCATCTCGGCCCGCAATGCTGCGACGTCGCTTGCAATCGTTTCGACAATCGCGTGATAGGCCGGAGCCTTGTCATAAAGCGTCTTCAAATCGCCCTTGCCATCGACGCCGAAAATGCCGGCGAACCCGTAACCGTTGCTGTCGAGGGCGGCGAGAACGGCCGGGTCGTCGACGATCGTCAGCGGAGTTTCGGCGTTCGCAGCCTGCGCCATGAATACGGCGCTGACGATCGCAACGAGCAGCGTGAACATGCGGTTCATTCGGCAGCTATCCCGCGACTTTCGATAAGCTCGCGCAGGACCGGCACTAGCGCCGGCGGCAGGTCCTCGGCGATCAGCCCCGGTCCGAAACGGCTGCCGGCCTCGGCATGGATCCAGACTGCCGCACAGGCCGCTTCAAAGGCCGGCATGCCCTGCGCCAGCAGCGCGGCGATGATACCCGACAGCACGTCGCCCGAACCGGCGGTGGCCAGCCAAGGCGCGCCATTGCCGTTGATCGCTGCCCGGCCATCGGGGGCCGCAATCACAGTGTCGGCACCCTTGTAGACGAGAATGGCGTTGGCCCGTTCGGCTGCGGCGCGTGCCTTAGCGAGTTTGGACAGGTCCTTGTCCCCGGCGATATCTGAAAAAAGCCTGGCGAATTCGCCGTCATGCGGCGTCATCACCAGAGCCGGCGCGCTCGGCCGGCTGGCGGCTTCGAACAGGGCATCCGGCGCGTCGCGAAACGATGTGACGCCGTCGGCGTCGAGCACCAAGCCCTCAATCCCGCCGCCCTGCCCATGGGCGCCATTCACCACGGCCAGGGCGAATTCGCGCGTCTTCTCACCAATGCCAAATCCCGGGCCGAGCACGAAGGCCGATGGTCGGCGACTGCCGACGAATTCGTCCACATCCGCGACAGTGTCTACCTTGCGCAGCATGATCGAGGTCAGATGCGCCGCATTCACATGGATGGCGTTCGCCGGCGACAGCATGGTGACTGCCCCTGCCCCGCTCCTTGCCGCGGCAAGCGCCGACAGCCGCGCAGCACCCGTCGCCGACGGCCCTCCGGAAAAGACGCCGACATGGCCGCGTTTATACTTATGGGCGTCGACGGCCGGAACCGGAAAGCGGCCAAGCCAGAGCGCCGGAATGTTCTCGAATGTTCGTGGTTCAAGCTGCGCAACAACACTGTCGCTTATGCCGATATCAGCGAGCACGATTTCGCCGCACAGCTCGCGCCCCGGCAACAAAAGATGGCCTGGCTTTTTTCGCGCAAAGGTCACGGTGATTCGGGCGTGGAAAGCCTGACCGAGGACATTGCCGCTCTCACCGGAGACGCCCGACGGCAGGTCGACCGCGACGACCGGCGAATTCAACTCCGCCACATTGTCGATCGCCTTGGCGGGGTCGCCGGATAGCGGCTTGGACAGCCCCGCCCCGTAAAGCGCATCGACCACGATCGAGCCCGTCTCGGCAACGAAATCCGGCAGCGGCCGAGCTTCAACCGGGCACTCCGAGGCAGCGACTGCCGCATCGCTGCCGCCTTTAGGCGATCCGGACGCCCATACCGAGACGTCGACGGCGCTCTCCCGAAGGATGCGGGCGACGACATAGCCGTCGCCGCCATTGTTGCCGGGGCCGCAAAGCACATGGACGCGCGTTGCTTTCGGGTAGCGCTTGAGCACCACGGCAGCAACCGCAGCGCCGGCATTGCGCATCAGGCCGATGCCGTCGAATGGACCAGCGGCAATCGCCAGCCGGTCGGCCTCGGCCATTTCGGACGGAGAAAGAAGTTCGTGGCTCATGCGGGCGACATGCACATCATCTGCCGAAGCATTGTCCAGTTTTTGATCCGACGCAAACTACGAAGGTTATGAAACACACCGGCTATGCCCGGAGCGGCGAGGCGCAGGTCCACAGCTGCCCATGAAATATCCGATCTGCCCATTTTTTGTGCGGACGACGGGACCGGCGGTGTGTAGGCTCGCGGCGTTCATGGCGCATCCGACGCAGGGAATGACGCGAATGTACATTCCGCGTAGCATGGTATCCAAATCATGTGAGCCCACCCGGCACCCCATCAATTGGCACAGTTCGTGCTTGATTGAGGCGCAAGCGGGGCTCACAACCCGTCTTTTTTGGCAGTGGAGGCCACTTTTTACATGAAAAAGATCGAAGCGATCATCAAGCCGTTCAAGCTAGACGAAGTGAAGGAAGCGCTTCAGGAGGCCGGCCTGCAAGGTATCACCGTTACCGAGGCCAAAGGGTTTGGCCGCCAGAAGGGCCATACCGAGCTTTATCGCGGCGCCGAATATGTCGTCGACTTCCTGCCGAAGGTGAAAATCGAAGTCGTGCTCGGCGACGATGCGGTCGAAGCCGCGATCGAAGCCATCCGCAAGGCGGCCCAGACCGGCCGCATCGGCGACGGTAAGATCTTCGTCTCCAATATCGAGGAAGTGGTGCGCATCCGCACCGGCGAAACCGGCATGGACGCCGTCTGAATTTTCCCGTTAAAAGGCCATGTTCAAAACGTCATCACATAGGGAAGCAGGGACATGACGACAGCCAAAGACATCATGAAGCAGATCAAGGACAACGACGTTAAGTTCGTCGATCTGCGCTTCACCGATCCGAAGGGCAAACTGCAGCACGTTACGATGGATGTCGTCGAGGTCGAGGAAGACATGTTTGCCGATGGCGTCATGTTCGATGGTTCCTCGATCGCCGGCTGGAAGGCGATCAACGAGTCTGACATGGTGCTGATGCCGGATTCCGATACGGTGCATATGGACCCGTTCTTCGCGCAGTCGACCATGGTCATCCTGTGCGACATCCTCGATCCGATCTCGGGGGAATCCTACAACCGCGATCCGCGCGGCACCGCCAAGAAAGCCGAGGCCTACATGAAGGCCGAAGGCATCGGCGACCAGATCTTCGTCGGCCCGGAAGCCGAGTTCTTCGTCTTCGACGATGTCAAGTATAAGGCCGACCCCTACAACACCGGCTTCAGGCTGGATTCGACCGAACTGCCGTCCAATGACGATACCGACTACGAGACCGGCAACCTCGGTCACCGGCCGCGCATCAAGGGCGGTTATTTCCCGGTGCCGCCGGTCGATTCGGCGCAGGACATGCGCTCGGAAATGCTCACCGTGCTCGCCGAGATGGGCGTGCGCGTCGAAAAGCACCACCACGAAGTGGCCGCCGCACAGCACGAGCTCGGCATCAAGTTCGACACGCTGGTCCGCAACGCCGACAAGATGCTGATCTACAAATATGTCGTGCACCAGGTCGCCAACGCCTATGGGAAGACGGCCACTTTCATGCCGAAGCCGGTGTTCGGCGACAATGGCTCGGGCATGCATGTCCACCAGTCGATCTGGAAGGAAGGCAAGCCGACTTTCGCCGGCAACGAATATGCCGGCCTGTCCGAGAGCTGCCTGTTCTACATCGGTGGCATCATCAAGCATGCGAAGGCTATCAACGCCTTCACCAACCCGCTGACCAACTCCTACAAGCGCCTGGTGCCGGGCTATGAAGCGCCGGTGCTGCTCGCCTATTCGGCACGCAACCGCTCGGCCTCGTGCCGCATTCCGTTCGGCTCGTCGCCGAAATCCAAGCGCGTCGAGGTCCGCTTCCCCGATCCTGGTGCCAACCCCTATCTCGCCTTTGCGGCCATGTTGATGGCCGGCCTCGACGGCATCAAGAACAAGATCCACCCGGGACAGCCGATGGACAAGGATCTCTACGACCTGCCGCCGAAGGAATTGAAGAAGATCCCGACCGTCTGCGGGTCGCTGCGCGAAGCCCTGCAGAGCCTCGACAAGGACCGCGGCTTCCTGAAGGCCGGCGGCGTCTTCGACGACGACCAGATCGACAGCTATATCGAGCTCAAGATGGCCGAGGTGATGCGCTTCGAAATGACGCCGCATCCGGTCGAATACGATATGTATTATTCGGTGTGATCCGGATCCTTACAGCCAAACAGAAAATACCCCGGCGGAGATGACGCCGGGGTTTTTTGATGTAATGCGATGGGAAAGAATGTTACGGCGCGGACCCGAGGCCCGCGCCGTGAACGTTGCTCACGCCGCGGCCGAAACTTCGGCGCTGGTAGGGACGGAGGCGGTCGTCTTCAATATCTGCGAGGCGATCTGGTAGGGGTCACCCTGCGAGTTCGGGCGGCGATCCTCGAGATAGCCCTTGTAGCCGTTATTGATAAAGGAATGCGGCACACGGATCGAGGCGCCGCGGTCGGCGATGCCGTAGCTGAACCTGTTCCAGGGCGCGGTCTCGTGCTTGCCGGTCAAACGCTTGTCGTTGTCCGGCCCATAGACGGCGATGTGATCCATCAGGTTTTTGTCGAAGGCTGCCATCAGCGCCTCGAAATAGCCCTTGCCGCCGACTTCGCGCATATAGGCGGTCGAGAAGTTGGCATGCATGCCGGAGCCGTTCCAATCGGTGTCGCCGAGCGGCTTGCAGTGATATTCGATGTCGATGCCGTACTTCTCGGTCAGGCGCTGCAACAAATAGCGCGCCATCCACATCTGGTCGGCGGCCTTCTTGGAGCCCTTGCCGAAGATCTGGAATTCCCACTGGCCTTTGGCCACCTCGGCGTTGATGCCTTCATGGTTGATGCCGGCAGCAAGGCAAAGGTCGAGATGCTCCTCGACGATCTGCCTGGCGACTGAGCCGACATTGCTGTAGCCGACGCCGGTATAGTACGGGCCTTGCGGCGCCGGATAGCCGCTCTCGGGGAAGCCGAGCGGGCGGCCGTCCTTGTAGAAGAAATATTCCTGCTCGAAGCCGAACCAGGCGCCCTCGTCGTCGAGGATGGTGGCGCGCTTATTGGACGCATGCGGCGTCACGCCATCGGGCATCATGACCTCGCACATAACGAGCGCGCCATTGGTGCGGGCCGGATCCGGGTAGACGGCGACCGGCTTCAAAACGCAGTCGGAGCTGTGGCCCTCGGCCTGCATGGTCGAAGAACCGTCGAAGCCCCACAGCGGAAGCTGGTCGAGCGTCGGAAACTCGGCATAGTCCTTGACCTGCGTCTTTCCGCGAAGATTGGGAACCGGGGTGTATCCATCGAGCCAAATGTACTCGAGCTTGTATTTCGTCATTCTAGCCTCTCGTTGCTTGATCACCGAACCCTGGATGGCGCCGGGGCGAGCCGGCCTATCCAGCAGCCGACCTGCCGGATTATCAAAAAGCAATTCGTGTGCCATTCTCGCCGGCGACGGGTGCGGCAAAGTGAGGTCGCATCGGCGCAAAATTGCCGGGCCGCTGCAAGGTGCGCTGGGATCACTCACAAGCATAGTTTGCATAAATAATGTGCAACTAGTGATCTTTTTATAATCATATTGCCTAATTCGATTGCTGAACCTATCTTGGGAAAAGGTTGAATCGGCTAGGTTCTGTCGAAGAAAGGAAACCGACAATGGAAATCACTTCCACTCGTCAGTCGGCCAAAATCCTGATGTTCCCGGTGGCAGCGCGCGTGTCTGCCTCAAATTTAAGCGGAAAGGCTAAGTTCGCGGCAGAACTTGCTTCTTTGCGCAACCGCACGGATTTCGGAAGTGCCTGGTATCATGAGGCAGCGATCGAGGAAGCGAAACAGGATCGGAAGAGCTAGGCTTCTCCGTCCGCGTATTTGATAAATTGGCAAAGCCCGGCGCGATCGCTCGCGCCGGGCTTTGCTTGAGCCGGGACAGGTCGGCTACTGCTTGGTGTGCAGGTCTGTTCCGAGGGTATCCCTGACGAAGATCATGCCAATGATCAGCGACATCGCTGCAACGGCGACCGGATACCAGAGGCCGTAATAGATGTTGCCCTTAGCCGCGCTCAGCGCGAAGACGGTCACCGGCAGTAAACCGCCAAACCAGCCATTGCCAATATGATAAGGCAGCGACATGCCGGTGTAGCGGATGCGGGTCGGGAACATCTCGACCAGGATCGCAGCGATCGGCCCGTAAACCATGGTCACGTACAGAACCAGGATGAACAGGATGCCGATGGTCAGCGGCCAGTTGATCTGTGCCGGATCCGCGAACATGGCAAAAGCGCCGGACGCGGGAATGTTGTAGACTGTCACCTCGGTTGCGCCAGCCGCTTCTTCCTTGGTCAGGATCTTGTCAGCGACTGCCTTGTCTGTCGGGACGGTCGTTTTTTCGCCGGCACGAATCGCGGTGGCATCGAGTTTAAGCTCGGGATTGGCAGCCACAAAAGCGTCGAGCTTCTGGTCGGCCACTTTCGATGCCGCACGCTTTAGAGGATAACCTCCATCCTGTAAGGCGATATTGATTGCCTTGCCGAAGGCTGTGTCCTTGGCCTTCAACTGGTCGCCAGCCGCGACCGCGTCATAGGCTTCAGCCGTTTCGTTGCCGATCTTGACCGTTGCAGCAGTTCCGGGCGCGGCTGTCGTGACCACATCGTATGGCACGGAACTCTTCGCAAGGAATGCCGTGGCAACATCGCACGAGCTGGTGAATTTCCATGTTCCGGTAAGATTGAATTGGAAACTGCAGTCGCCCGGTGCGGCGGTGACGGTTGCTCGAACATTTTCCTGCGCGGTAGCTAGAGTGGGATTAGCGGCGCGGGTCAGTGCCTTGAACAGTGGAAAGGTGGTGACGATCGCCAGCGCCAAACCCGCCATGATGATCGGTTTGCGGCCGATCTTGTCGGAGAGCCAGCCGAATACGACGAAGAAGATGGTGCCAAGCGCCAGCGCGATCGCGATCATGATATTGACCGACTGCGGATCGACCTTGAGCACGTTCTGCAGGAAGAACAGCGCGTAGAACTGGCCGTTGTACCAGACCACGGCCTGGCCAGCGGTAAGGCCAAGCAACGCCAGCAATGCGATCTTGGCGTTTTTCCACTGGCCGAAGGCTTCGGACAGGGGTGCCTTGGAGCCTTTGCCCTCTGCCTTCATACGCTGGAAGGTCGGAGACTCGGCAAGTGACAGGCGAATCCAGACCGAGATGGCGAGCAGGACCGCGGAAACCAGGAACGGAATGCGCCAGCCCCAAGCTGTGAAATCTTCCTTGCTGAGGGAATTCTGCACAATCAGAATCACGATCAGCGACAGGAACAGGCCGAGCGTTGCGGTGGTCTGGATCCATGAGGTGTAGAAGCCACGGCGGTCATCTGGAGCGTGCTCGGCGACGTAGGTCGCGGCGCCGCCATATTCGCCGCCAAGCGCCAGACCCTGGAGCAGACGGAGCGCAATCAGCATGATCGGCGCGGCAATGCCCCAACTGGCGGAGCCGGGAAGCACGCCGACGAGGAAGGTCGACAGACCCATGATCATGATGGTGACAAGAAATGTGTACTTGCGGCCGACGAGATCGCCGATGCGGCCGAACACCAGGGCACCAAGCGGGCGAACGATGAAGCCTGCGGCAAACGCCAGAAGCACGAAGATATTTCTCGTTGTTTCCGGATAGGAGTTGAAGAATGCGGTGCCGATCGCGGCCGCCAATGCACCGTAGAGATAGAAATCGTACCATTCGAAAATGGTGCCGAGCGAGGAAGCAAAGATGACCTTCTTCTCCTCGCGCGTCATGCCGCGGCTTGTTTTGCCGGCGGTCGATGCCATTGCCATGAGCGTATCCTCCCGTGTGATTCTGCCAGTCCTCGATGCGGCACTTCATCGTCCGCGTTTCCTCGCAACGCAGACTCAGTGCAGCCATCAGTGCAAAAAATGACAGAAAGCAGTGCCCAGAGGCAGACCGCCTTTGGGATTATGACTTTGGTCTAATGTGCAGTGCGAAATCGCAGGTAGTGCCGTCAGCCTTTGAGAGCGTCGAGCAGTCCGACTGCCGCCATCATGTCGCGCTTGCGGGCCGCGCGGCGCGCGAGCGCCTCGGCATCATGGCCCCATTGCTCGGCCTGCCAGTCCTCGTCGACATGGCCGGCAGCCCAGGCCGCCTCGCCGTCTAGCTCGCCGACATCGACGGCCAGCGCCAGCAGCGCCGATCCGGTCAGCGACGTCATGACGTGGATGGCGGCAAGGCGCAGCGGATCGGCACGTTGGGCAAGATGCTGGCCAAGCAGCGCGATACTCTCGCGCGGCTGTTCGACATGGATCACGCCTTCGGCGAGATGGAACCGGGCGCCGAGCGCGCTGTGCACCCAGTCGATGACGGGATCCCAATGCTCGTTCTGCCGGTCGACGAGTCCTTGGGGCGCATCGGCGCGGTAGCAGAGCAGATCGGACGAGGCAAAGCGCAGGATGTCCTCCAGCACGGCCTGAGGATCACTGGCGACGCCATCGATTGCCGTATCGACCAGACGCATCACCGGCATCGTCACCGGGTTGATGGTCTCCTCCTGTGCGGCGAATTCCTTGGCGACGAGTGCAGCCGCCTTTTCGGTCGGCAGCGCCAGCAGCGCCTTGGCCGGCGTGCGGACGGGCTTGCCATCGAGATGGACGGCAAAACCGTCTTCGACCGGTGCTACCGCGACGGTCTTGTAGAAGCGCTTCGGCAGCGGCGTCTTCATTTGGATCTGGGCGCGACGCACCGGGTCCGGATCGGAGAGCTGCTTTCCAGCTTCGAGGTCGTTCAATATATCGCGCATGCTCATCCGGGACTTTGTTTTCGGGCCGGCCGGTTGACGATGATGAGTCCGGCGGCGATCAGGGCGAGTGCCAGGAAGATACGAACGGTCAGCGGCTCGTTCAAGAACACGGCGCCGCACAGCACACCAAACACCGGCGACAGGAAGGTGAAGCTCGACAGTCCAGATGCAGGGTAGCGCCGCAGCAGCCAGAACCACAGCACATAGGTGAAGGCGACAACGTAGACGGCCTGGAACAGCAGAGCCAAGGTTGGCAAGACGGTAAAGTTGCGGACGGGCGGCCCGGCAAAGGGCATCACCAAAATGCCGACGACGGCGGCCCCGGCCAGCTGATAGAGCAGCAGCTTTTCGGCGCTGGCCGTCACCAGCTTCGACCGCTTGATGACGATATTGGTCACGGCCCACAGAATGCCGGCACCGAGACTGAGCAAATCGCCGCCCAATGTTGCGCCGCCATTGGCGCTCAGTTTATCGGAAAACACCGCGATCAGTCCGGCGAAAGCGAGCAGAAGACCAACCAGCTTGCGTGCCGTGATGCTTTCGCCCAGCAGGAAATGGCCGCCGACCAGCATCCAGAACGGCATGGTGTTGACCAGCAAGGTATTGCGCACGACAGTGGTGTGCTCGAGCCCGACATAGAGAAACAGGAACTCGAGACCGAAAAGCGCGCCTGCCAGGATGCCGGCGAGGAGGGTCTTGTCGGGCGTGAACAGCGCAATGCCGCGCCAGCGGCACCAGCCGAAAACACACAGGCCGGCTATGTCCGAGCGGGCGATGGACAGGAAAAC